>CANCFV010000037.1 GCA_947377275.1 Burkholderiales bacterium
ATGCGTGGCCTGCCACGCAACCTCAGCACCTACGCGGCCACCAAGGCGGGCCTGGCGGCCTTGACCGAGGGCATCCGCGCTGAGCTGCTGCGCACCCCGATCGCCGTGACCACGATTTACCCCGGCTACATCGAGACCGAGCTCAGCAGCAAATCGGCCAAAACGCCCTTGATGGTGGACACGGCCTCGGGTTGCCGCGCGCTCGTGGCCGCCATCGAGCGTGAGCCCGCCAAGGCCTGCGTGCCCGCCTGGCCCTGGACGCTGGTGGGCTGGTTCATGCGCCACGCGCCGCTGGCGTGGGTGGCGAAAATGTCCTGAAGCCCCCCTGCAGGAGGGGGCGCGCGGTGGCCGCAATGCCACGATCCGCCTTGAAACGAGGGATGTACCCCCTAGCTCTGTGCCAGACCTGGGTGTGCAACAGTTACCATCCGTGACAGGGGTCACACGCCTGCGTGCGCGCGACCGTGTCATGCGTGAGGAGCCGCGGAAATGGTATGGGGTGTTTCGTCGACATGGGGTCGTCTCGGCCGGGCGTTGGTCTGCGTGACCAGCCTGGCCTTGGGCATGGGCGCCTGTGCGCCTTTTGCCACCAGCCTGCCACTGGCACCGGCCCAAGCCAACTCGGCCGAGGCGGTCTACAAAATCGGTGCGCTTGACACCCTCAACATCGTCGTGTGGCACAACCCCGACCTCTCGGCCAATGTGAGCGTGCGCCCTGATGGGCGTGTGTCCCTGCCCTTGGTCGACGATCTGCCTGCCGCGGGACGCCAGCCTGCTGAGTTGGCGCGCGACATCGAAAAAGCCTTGGCCAAGTTCATCCGCGACCCGGTGGTGACCGTGACCGTCGGTGGTTTCCGCGGCGCGCCTGCTGAGCAAGTGCGCATCGTGGGCGAAGCCAGCCGCCCTCAGGCCATTGCCTTTCGCCAAAGCATGACTGTGCTCGACGTGATGATCCAAGTGGGCGGGCTGACCGACTATGCAGATGGCAACAGCGCCGTGCTGGTGCGTGGCAAAGAGCCCGCCATCCAGTACCGATTGCGCTTGAAAGATTTGCTCAAGCGTGGTGACATCTCCGCTAATGTGGACATGTTGCCGGGCGACGTCATCATCGTGCCGCAAAGCATTTTCTGATGCGCGCGCCACACCCTCATTCTTCGCAACGCCACCACCACCTTCAGCATGGATGACCTGATCGAGAATATCCGCCAGCTCCTGTTGGGCACCTGGCGCAGGCGTTGGATCGCCATGGCCGTGGCCTGGCCGGCGGCCATCGTCGTTGCCCTGGTGCTGACCAGGGTGCCTGACCGCTTCCTGGCCACCGCACGGGTCTATGTCGACACGCAAACCGTGCTCAAGCCCCTGATGAAGGACCTGACCTTCCAGCCCGACATCGACCAGCAGGTCAAGATGCTGGCCAAGACCCTCATCTCGCGGCCCAACGTGCAGCGCATGCTGACCAGCTTGCCCGAGTTGGGCATGTCGGGCGCCACAGGCCCTTTCATGGAGGCCGAGATCGATCGCCTGATCAAGGCCATCGTGGTCGAGCCGTCGTCCAACAACATGTACACGATTTCGTACAAAGACGCTGACCCGAAGCGTGCCCAGAAAGTGGTCCAGGGCTTGGTCGATCGTTTCGTCGACTCGGGCTTGGGTGAGAAGCAGCGCGACTCGGAAGAGGCCAGTCGCTTCATTGCCGAGCAGATCCAGTCGTATGAAGTCAAGTTGGGTGAGGCTGAAAACCGCCTCAAAGAATTCAAGCTGCGCAACTTTGGTCTGACCGGCACCTCCAACCAAGACTACTTTGCCCGCGTGTCCACGCTGTCAGACACCGTCTCCAAGCTGCGCCTGGACCTGGGTGCTGCCGAGCAATCCCGAGACGCCTTCCGCCGCGAGCTGGCGGGGGAAGACCCCCAACTGCCGGCCGACAGCGGTGCGGCCGCGGCCGCGCCGACCGACACCGATGTGCGCCTGGATGCCCAGCGCAAGCTGCTCGATGACCTGCTGCGCCGATACACCGACGATCACCCCGACGTGATCGCCACCCGCCGCACCATTGCCCAACTGGAGCGCCAAAAGCGCCTGGAATCAGAGCCTGGTGGCCGGGTCAAAGGCCGTGGCAATGCGGCCACCAGCCCCGTGTACCAACAGCTGCGCATTTCGCTGGCCGGTGCCGAGGCCAATGTGGCGTCCTTGCGTTCACAGCTCTCGGTGCAGTCGGCCAAGCTCGAAGAGACCCGCGCCAACGCTGGCAAGGTGCCCGAGGTGGAGGCAGAGCTGGCCCAGCTCAACCGTGACTACGACATCCTGCGCAAGAACTACGACCAGCTCGTGGCGCGCCGCGAGTCGGCGTCGCTGGGTGTCAAGCTGGACCAGTCTGCGCAGTTGGCCGACTTCCGCATCGTGGAGCCTCCCCGCGTGACCAACAAGCCAGCCATGCCCAGCCGACTGCTGCTGGCGCTGCTGGGAGCGCTGGGCGCTCTCGGCGCCGGCTTTGCCGTGGCTTTTGGCTTGAGCCAGCTCTCGCCCACGTTCCACAACGCCAAGGACCTGCGCGAAATCACCGGGCGCCCGTCGCTGGGCTCCGTCTCGATGTGCCTGAGCGACAGCCTCAAAGCTGCCGAACGGCGCGACCTGCAACGCTTTGTGGGTGCGGGTGCTTTGCTCTTGGTGTGCCAGGCGGTGTGGATCGGCTGGATCGCCATGAGCTCCACGATTTGAGGACGGCCCGACATGAACATCATTGAACAAGCCGCCAAACGGATGGACGAGCTGCGCCGCTCGGGCGTCGAAGTCCCGTGGGGTGCCGTGGGCGTAGAAGACCCTGCCAAGGCGGGCGCTCAGCAACCCACCCCCCCAAGCGCTCCGGTTTCACAGCAAGCCGCGCCCATTCAGACCGAGCCGCCTGTGGTGGACGAGTCCAAGCCGGCCCGCCGCTCCAAAGACGTGGCGCTCGACCTGTTCCGGCTGCAAGAGGCGGGCTATCTGGTGCCCGGTGCCGAGCGCAGCCTGCTCGAAGAAGAGTTCCGAATCGTCAAGCGCCCGCTGATCAAGAACGCCACCGGCGAGTCGGCGGCGCCGGTGTCCCGCGGCAACCTCATCATGGTGACCAGTGCCTTGCCCGGTGAAGGAAAGACCTTCAGCGCCATCAACCTGGCCATGAGCATTGCCATGGAACTCGACCATACCGTGCTGCTGGTCGATGCAGACGTGGTGCGCCCGGCCGTGCTCAACCGCCTGGGGCTGCCCCCTGCGCGCGGCTTGCTCGATGTGCTGACCGGCCAGGTCGACGACCTCTCGGAGGTCATGCTCAAAACGAACATCCCCAAGCTGACGATCTTGCCTGCGGGCACCGCCAGCTCGCGCACCACCGAATTGTTGGCCAGTGGCGCGATGGACGACCTCCTCAACGACTTGGCGACGTCTTACCATGACCGCATCGTCATCTTCGACGCGCCGCCCTTGCTGCCCTCCACCGAGTCGCGCGTGCTGGCCACGCGCATGGGCCAGGTGGTGGTCGTCGTCGAAGCCGACACCACCCCCGTGGACTCGGTCAAGCAGGCTTTTGCCACCCTCGAGTCGTGCCCGGTGGTGCTGTCTGTGCTCAACAAATGCCGAGGCAAGGTGGCCAACACCGCCTACGGCTACTACGCGGTCTGACCCCAGGCCTCGCCAAACCGATATCAGGAGAGATCATGCCAACTGTGGCTGTTGTGGGACTGGGCTATGTCGGCTTGCCGCTGGCCGTGGAGTTTGGCAAGGTCTACCCGACCATTGGCTTGGACTTGGCTGCCGACAAGGTCGAGGCGTACAAGCGCTTTGTGGACCCCACTGGCGAGCTGAGCTTTGATGAGCTCAAGGCCGCGGTGCACCTGCGCCCGACCACCGATGCTTCGGCCCTCAAAGAGGCTGACTTCGTGGTGGTGGCCGTGCCCACCCCGGTGGACGAAGCCCACATCCCCGACTTCTCGCCCTTGATCGGCGCCAGCAACGCGGTGGGCAAAAACCTCAAGCGCGGTGCCACCGTTGTGTTCGAGTCGACCGTGTACCCCGGCGCCACCGAAGAGGTCTGCATACCCATCCTTGAGAAGCAATCGGGCCTGAAGTGGAAGGAAGACTTCTTCGTGGGGTATTCACCCGAGCGGATCAACCCCGGCGACAAGGTCCACACGCTGACCACCATCGTCAAGGTCGTGTCGGGTGACTCGCCCGCCACCTTGGAAACCGTGGCCCAGACCTACGGCAGCATCATCAAAGCGGGTGTCTACAAAGCGTCGAGCATCAAGGTGGCCGAAGCCGCCAAGGTGATTGAGAACACGCAGCGCGACCTCAACATCGCCCTGGTCAACGAGCTGTCACTGATCTTCCACCGCATCGGCATCGACACGCTCGAAGTGCTGGAAGCGGCTGGCACCAAGTGGAACTTCCTGCCTTTCCGTCCCGGTCTGGTCGGCGGCCATTGCATTGGCGTGGACCCGTACTACCTCACGCACAAAGCCGAGGCCATGGGCTACCACCCCCAGGTGATTCTTGCCGGGCGCCGCATCAACGACGGCATGGGCAAGTACATCGCCGAGCAGGCCATCAAGCAGCTGATCCAGTCGGGGGCCTCGGTCAAGGGCGCCAACGTGACCGTGCTGGGCCTGACCTTCAAAGAGAACTGCCCTGACTTGCGCAACTCCAAGGTGATCGACGTGATCCAGGAACTGCAGAGCTATGGCGTGACCGTGAACGTGCACGACCCCGTGGCGGTGCCTGCTGAGGCCCGTCACGAATACGGTGTCGAGCTGGTGTCTTGGGAGAATTTGCCGCCCGCTGCGGCCATCGTGTCGGCCGTGGCCCACGAGCCGCTGCGTCAGCGCAGCATCGATGAGATCGCGTCCAAGCTTCTGCCCGGCGGCGTGTATGTGGACGTCAAGTGCACGGCCGATGCCGCGGCCTTGCGCGCACGTGGTTTTGGGGTGTGGCGCCTGTGATCACCTTGCCTTCAGATTTGGCCCAGCAACTGGCGGGTACCTCGCACCAGTGGTTGGTGACCGGCAGCGCCGGGTTCATCGGCTCGCACCTGCTGGAGACGCTGCTGCGTGCCGGCCAGCGCGTGACCAGCATGGACAACTTCGCCACCGGCCACCAGCGCAACCTCGATGAGGTGCAGGCTGCGGTGGGCCCTGAGGCTTGGTCGCGTCACCGCTTTATCAAGGGTGACATTGCCGAGCTGGCCGATTGCCAAGACGCGCTGCAAGGCGTGGACTTTGTGCTGCACCAGGCCGCGCTGGGCTCGGTGCCCCGCTCGATCGCCGACCCGCTCAACACCCACCGCGCCAACGCCACCGGCTTTTTGACGATGTTGACGGCGGCGCGCGAAGCGGGTGTCAAACGCATGGTCTACGCGGCGTCAAGTTCGACCTACGGTGACTCGCCCACCTTGCCCAAGGTGGAGGCCGTGATCGGCAACCCACTGTCGCCGTATGCCGTCACCAAATACCTCAACGAGCTGTATGCGCAGGTGTTCCAGCGCTGCTACGGTTTTGAGGCCGTGGGCCTGCGTTACTTCAATGTGTTTGGCCCGCGCCAAGACCCCAACGGCGCGTATGCGGCCGTGATCCCCAAGTGGGTGGCGGCCATGTTGCGCGGTGAGGTCTGCACCATCAATGGCGATGGCGAAACCTCACGCGACTTCTGCTTCGTGGCCAACGCCGTGCAAGCCAATTTGCGCGCGGCGCTCAAGCCCTGCGACAAAGACGTGCCTCAGGTCTACAACGTGGCCGTGGGCGACCGCACCTCGCTGGTCCACCTGCACGATTTGATCGCGCAGATGCTGGTGGCCGAAAAGGCCGTGGCCAGCGTGGCTGCGCCCGCCTTTGCCCCTTTCCGCGCCGGTGATGTGCGGCACTCGCTGGCCGACATCAGCAAGGCCCGCACCCAGCTGGGCTACGAGCCCACGCACGATGTGCGCAAGGGCATGGGTGAGGCGGTGCGTTGGTACATTGATCACGCTGTTTGATCAGCGCACGGGTACTGAAACTCACCTGCAACGCTTTGCGGCACTGCGGGTGCTATCGGTGGCCACCAACGTCTGTTGGCCGCCACCGTAGGCCCCGGCATACCTTGCCTGGGGCCAAGACGATCAAACTCAGAGGTCTGACGCGTATTTCGTTTCGATCTCGCGCTTTTTGCGCAGGTATTGCTCCTGCGTGATGGTTTTCTCATCCAAGTTGCGCTCAATTTCACGCAATTCCTTGGTCATGGTCTTCTGCACTGCGGCCTTGGTTGCGAAGTAATTGATGCTCTCCGCGCCGTCGTGGCCGCTGACGGGATCCCAAAAAATCGACAGAGGCCAGAACAGCAAATTGACGATGCCCAAGCCCACATTGCGGGTGTAGAACGAGCCACCACCTGGAAGTAGGCCAAACGCTGCTGCCGTGCTCGGGCTCTTTTCTTCAACGGCCATGCCTTTGGCTTGATACGTTTGGAGCTCTTGCTTTTGCGCGCTGTTGAGAGGGGTTGCGCAGCCTGTCAACAGCGCAATGCCCAAAATGCAGCCTGCTGTGATCAATTGTTTTTTCATCGGTTTAATAAGTTTTGGTTGAAGAAAGACTGTCGACTTGGTGTTCTGCCGGTTGTGAAGTACTTAACCCAGCGTTTCCATTTTGCGGCCCGCGCGATACACGATCCAAGAGAGGCTCAATGCCATGAGCCCAAGGACGATGTCTTCGCTACGCAAAAACCCTGCCAAGCCCATGCAGGTACGAATCAGCGAACTGATCATCCAGAGCACCCCGAGGCATCGGGTGGCCCTACCTGCGATTTTCAATTTGGACATTGGGGGTGGATGTGTCGTGGCTCGGCTGCCAGCCAGCGGCAGATGTGCTCGGCGCTGTCTTTGATTGTAAGAAGTGTTTTTCTGTGGGCAAGTGACGTAAGCCATCGGCCAAATGGTTGAGCAGCATGGTTGCGCCGCGCAACCCGAGTGCTTTTGGGACACTGGCAAGTGCTGGCTTGGCGAAGCGTCATGGACGCATCACCAATACCGCTGCACGCCCCCGACGCATTGCTGGTCGACAGGCGTGTCAGCGCGTTTGCGGCTGCTGCAGCGCCCGTATAGATTCCATTCTTTGTTCAAGCCATAGCGCGTTTGCAGCGCCAAGCCGCGGTCGTGTGGCTGGTGCGCGGCATAGGCATGGGCAGACACCTCAAGCTGGACGCGCCAGTTGGGCGTGAGGTCGCCCAAAGCGCCCAGGGCCAGGCCGCTGCCAATCGCCCACGGGCCACGGCTCAAGGTGCGGCCCCAATGGGCTTGGTTGTCGATCAGGGCATAGCCCAGCCAGGTCGCTTGTGAGCCCAACTCGTACGACACGCCCGGGCCACCGTTGAGGTTGATGCCCAAGGGGCGTTGGCCATCGGCGCGGGGCTGTGCGGCGCGCTCCAGCGCAATCTGCACGCGCCATGACTTGGCCGACAACAGGGGTTCGCGTGGGCTCAAAGAGGTGATGTCGACCGGGGTGAGCTTTTCAAGCTGCAAGCTGCCGTTGGCCTGTTTGGCCACGTCCAACCTGAAGAACTGGATCGCCGCACCACGCTGATAACCCAGCTCGGGGTCCAGCAGGTCGTGGTACGCCGGGCGCGCCATGAACTGCAGCAGGGCGTGGCCATTGCGCTGGCCCACCAGCAGGTCGGTGCGGGCCGTGTGGTGGCCCTGCGTGGGATCGATGGCCGGCGTGGGCACGGTGATGGGTGCGCCCGCAGGCAAGGCGGCTCGCGCAGCCAGCAAGGCCATGCGCTTTCGCTGCGTGGCTTCTTCGGTGCTGTTGTTGCGGGTGGCGTCGAAAGCGGTGAGGCGCTCGGCGGTTTCCAGCATCAGGGCGCGGCGCTCGGGGTTGGGTTCGATGGCGTCGAGGGCTTGCGGGGCCAGCTCGCCTCGGCTCACGGCCAGGGTGTGGGCGGCACGCTCAGGCCCCAGCAGGTCGGCGCGGTGGCGCAATTCGGTGCTGTTGGAGGGGCGGTAGCGCTTGGCTTTGAGCAGGCCTGGCGTGTCGGTCACGGCGCGGACCGTGTCCAGCGGGATGGCCCACCAGGTGAAGCCGTCGGTCAGGCGCCATTCGGGGTGTGCCGCGTCGAGCAGCGAGAGCAGGTGGTACGAGCAATTCTCGTCAAAGAAGTAATAGTTGAAGCGCGTGGGCCCCAGCTCCCAGGTGTGGGCCATGAGCCGGTCGATGTCTTGGGGCGACAGGTTCAGCTCGTATTCCCAGATGTCGCGGTTTTCGAGGTCGTTGTATTCGCGGATGCGCAGGTAGTAGGGCGCGTTGGTGAACTGCCCGGCATACAGGCCGCTCAAGCCTTTGAGGGCGTAGCCAATGCCTTCGCTTTCGTCGCCGTTGGCTGCGTAATTGACAGCGTAAGACAGCAGTGGCGAGGGCGCGGGGCCACCTTCGGGTGTGGCCGGGTCCAGGCGCAGGAAGGTGTGGCCGTACATCGACGCAGGGCTGTTGATGTAAGCCGAGGGGAAGATCAGTGTGACTTTGCTGGCGTTGATGCCGGCACGCCATTGGCGGTAGCGCTCGCAGTTGGGCGCTGGCAGCCTTTGCGGGTCGAATTGCAGTTGGCTGTGCAGCCACTGGTATCGGGCCACAAAACGGCAGGCGGCGCTTTGGTCCAGCGCGTAGCGGGGCACAGGGTCGAAGAAGGCCGCCTGCGTGGCGTCGATCTCGGCTTGTGCGTTGTGGGCGCCGTCATCGGCCAGGAAGAACTCGCTGTCGTCGGCCAGGCTGCGGCGCGTGCGAGTGAGCGGTTGCACCTTGTAGTGCAGCAAGGTGCGCCACATCAGGCTGTTGGCCAGGTCGAGGGTGCGGGCTTGGGCTTGCAGGCTGCGCAGGTAGGCGTGCGTGGCCTCGTCCAGTGGCGCTGTCGGCGCGTCGGCGGCTGTTGCGCGAGGGGCGCTGATGAAGCCGTCGGGGCCGGGCTTGGCGGCGTCCATTTGCGCCCAGGCGACGAGGTTCCAGCTTGCACCGGCCAGCAAGACGGCGCTCAACAACAGGGATCGAATGCTCACGGTGTCCAGCCTGAAAAAAGACATGCCCAGGCAAGCTGGGCATTGTGGGGCCCCTCATTGGAGCCCATGTTCATGTCAAACGATGACATGGCAGGCGCCTGCGAGAGGCGCCTGTTGCGCGATCAGATGACGGCAGCGTAGCCAGCCAGCTGTTCGTTGGCGGCCAGCACCGACTTCAGGTTGGCAGCGACTTGCTCGTTGGCGAACACGGTGGCGAAGTTGGCCTTGATGGTCGAGGCGAAGGCAGCGCGGTCAGCGGCCTTCACGCCCATCACGTCGGCCAGCACGTTCAGGCTCTCGCCTTGACCGGCAGCAGCGTCACGGGCCAGGGCCACGCGGTTGCCGTCGATGTACATGGCGGTCTTCCACGAAGACGACACGACGCCGTCTTGCGTACAGCCGGAGGTGCCGAAGGTGATGCCGAAGGTTTGGTTACCGGATGTGCCGTTGGTGGTGGCAGCCAGCACTTGGGGGGCGACACCCGATTGACCCTGGAACACCTTCGAGCCCCAACCGCAGGAACCCACGTTGTTTTGGGCTGCCATGGACGAAGCGGCTGCGAGGGTGGCCAACGCAGCGATGACGATCTTCTTCATGAGGAAACTCCTAAGCTTGTACAAGTTTGTGAAAGACGGGTCCGAGCCCATCCAAAAACCATTCTATGGGGATTGTTTGACGGGGGCACTGGTCCGAAGGGGTGTCGTCAGCAGCCGACATCAGCCCCGCATCTGCGGAGATCACCCCTTTGGGGGTCCCGCTATCATGGCCACTCGCTTAATCGGTCCACGTCAACCTGGCGCAAGAGGTCGTCTACTCTGTCCATCGAACTCTCCATCGTGGTCCCCACGTTCAACGAGCGTGGCAACGTCGCAGCCCTGGTGTCGCAAGTGCACGAGGCGTTGCCGGGCGTGGCTTGGGAGCTCATTTTTGTGGACGACGATTCCAGCGATGGCACGGCCGAAGTGCTGCGTGAGATCGGGGCACAAGACCCCCGCGTGAGGTGCCTGCTGCGTTTGGGCCGCCGAGGTCTGGCGTCGGCCTGTACCGAGGGGATGCTGTCGAGCAGCGCGCCTTACCTGGCCGTGATGGACGCCGATTTGCAGCACGACCCGCGTCTGCTGCAGCCCATGCTCCAGGCCCTGCGCATGGGTGAGGCCGACGTCGTGATTGGCAGCCGCTACACCGAGGGTGGCAGCGTGGGCGACTGGTCTGGCCTGCGTTTGGGTTTGAGCCACTTGGCCACCCGCTTGTCCATCGGCTTGCTGTCGCAGCCCGTGTCTGACCCGATGAGTGGTTACTTTGCCTTGCGCCGCGAGGTGTTGGCGCAGTGCGCGACCCGGCTGTCTGCGCAGGGCTTCAAGATCTTGTTGGACATCCTGGCTTCGTCGCCGCCGCCATTGCGCGTCAAAGAGCTGCCTTTTGCGTTTGGGCAAAGGCTCAGTGGCCAGAGCAAGCTGTCCAGCGGCGTGGCGGGTGCCTTCCTGATGTTCGTGCTCGACAAGTGGCTGGGGCGCCTGGTGCCGGCTCGTTTCTTGTCTTTTGCTGGCATCGGCTTGTTGGGCTTGGGGGTGCACTTCGCGGTGTTGACGGCCCTGTTCCATCAGCTGCAGTGGGGCTTTGCCTGGAGCCATGCTGCGGCCACCGGTGTGGCCATCTCGTTCAATTACACCGTCAACAACCGCGTGACCTACGCCGAGCGCCGTTTGCGAGGTGGCGCCTGGCTGATGGGTTTGTGGAGTTTTTACGTGGTGTGCGGTTTGGGCGCTTCGGCGAATGTGGGCATGGCCAGCTATTTGTTTGACCACCAGATGCCTTGGGCTTGGGCGGCCCTGGTGGGCATCGTGATCAGTGCGGTCTGGAACTATGCGGTGTCGGCGCGTTACACCTGGGGCGTGAAGTCGTGAGTGCGTGGCGCGCCTGGGCCGCCGCCGCGGTGGCTGTGTTCGTCGGCATCACCCTTTACCGCTTGTCGGGCCAGACCCTGCCTTTGGTGCTCAACGATGGCTACCAGTACCTCGCGGTGGCCGAGCAGGCCTTGCAGGGCCGTTTGGGCTACACCTCACTGGTGCACTTTGAGGCCGAGCGCAGCTTTGGCGTCCTGCCAGCGCCGTTGGTGACGTTTCCCATGGGTTTTCCGCTGGCTTTGGCGGCTGGCCATGTCCTGACCGGGCTGTCATTGCCCCAAGTGGGGTTGGCTCTGAACGTGGCGTGTGCGGCAGGCGTGTTGTTGTTGCTGGCTTGGGCGGCCAAGCGCTTGCACATGCCGGCTTGGGCCACGGTGTTGCTGCTGGGCTTGCAGGCCCTGAACAGCCAGGGCCATGTCTACGCCACAGCCTTGTTCACCGAGTCGCTTTGCACGTTTTTGTTGGTGGCGAGTTTGTTGACGTTGACCCTGCCAGACCAGGATGGTGCGCCGCCCCCCCTGTGGCGCGCGCTGCTGGCTGGCTTGCTGTTGGGCTTGGCCTACCACGTGCGCTACGCGGCATTGTTTGCCCTCGTCGGCGTGTGCGCCTGCGTGCCGCTGACCTGGCTGATGCACCGCAAGGCCTTGGCCAAACGGTTCTTGGTTGCCGCCGTGTCGGCGTGTGCCGTCATGGCTGTGGGCTTGTTGCGCAACATCAGCCTGGTGGGCCATTGGCGCGGCGGCAATGAGAAGCAGGTGTTTCACCCTGTGGCGAGTGTCTTGTCTCAAACCGTCGGCGCCATGGACACCTTGGTGCTGGGGCCCGCTGGCGGCCCCGTGAGCCTGGGCCTGCATGCCGTGTTCTGGGCCTTGCTGGTGGGGGGCTGTCTGTGGTGGCGCACAAACGGGGCAAAGCGCGAGCAGCACCTTGCGGCACCGGTGTGGCGCGACCAGGCCGCGTGGGCTTGGGTGCTGGTGGTGGGCGTGTATGGCGCCTGCATGTTCTACGCCGGTGTCACCACCGTGATCTCGTATGCCGCGCGGATGTTTGTGCCGGTGTTGCCCTTGGTGTTTTTGTCTGCGGTCTATGGCTTGTGTCGCACGGTCAAGGCGAAGGGCGAGTCGTGGTGGTTCGGTGGTGCCGGGTCGGTGAGGGCCCGTGGGGCCTTGTCGGTTTGTGTGGCGCTGTATGTGGGCCTGAACGCTTGGCAGTTGTCTCCGCTTGACCTGAGTCGCAACGTGGCCCGCCGCGCCATGCTGTTTGAAGACCGTGACCATGGCCGAACCGCACACGAAGCGGTCAACGCCTTGCTCAAGCCCGGACAGGCGATCCTGGCCAGCAGTGGGCAAAGCATTGGCCAGTTGCTGGGGGTACCGACCGTGTCCATGGTCAGCACCGAGTACGCGAAGCTGCCGTGGGACGACGCCTTGATGAGAGACGTGGTCAAGCGCTTCCAGGTGGCGGCGGTCGTGGTGCGTCGACCTGCGGCCAGCGAAGCCAGTAACCCAGACGTGGTTCCCACCGAAGCCGTGGCTCGCTTGACGCGCCTTGAGCACCCCAGTTGGCTGCAGCCCGTGTGGGTGTCACCGCGCTTGGTGGTCTACCGCGTGTTGCCGCGGTGACGGGCCTCGGTGGGGCACAGCCGCTTACATTCACCCACAGTCCTTACCGCATTGTTGTTTGAGCAGGGGGGATTGGCACGGTCAGGCGGGGGCACCATACCGGTCTTTGAAACGCTTTGCGTCAAACAGGACTCGACAACATGAAACACGCTCTTCTGGCTTTGCCCCTCGCTCTGGCTGCTCACTTCGCCCACGCCGATGCCTACATCGGCGGCACCTTGGGTGCGGCTCACACCGACATCAGCTGCAGCGCGGTCTCGTCGTGCGACAGCAGCGACACCGGCGTCAAGGTCTATGGCGGCGTGCCGCTGGCGCTGCGCGGTCTGCCCAGCCTGTCGCTGGAGCTGGGTTACATCGACTTCGGCCAGGCCAAAGAGTCGGTGCTGGGCCAGACCGTGGGCACCACCACCGTGTCGGCCGTGACGGGCGCGGCTGCCTTGCGCGCCAACCTCACGTCCACGGTGCAAGTCACGGGGCGCCTGGGCTTGGGTTATGTGAGCGGCAAGTTGGACCGCCCCGTGCTGGGTTCGCGCTCGGGCAGCCAATTGGCCTTGTACGGTGGCGCCGGTTTGTCGTTCGCGCTGAACCGCCAGTTCAAGGTGGTGGCCGATGCCGACTTCACCAGCTACGACACGGGCAACCAGTCGGGCGGCGTGCATTTGCTGTCGGTGGGCTTGCAATACGGTTTCTGATCCCAAGGGGCAGCGATCGCGCGCCGTCGTGTAGCGGTGTCGCGCTTGTCAGCGTCGACCGCGTGCGTACCGCGGTCGCTGGTGATGGCGGCTGGCGCTCATGCCTTTGGCGCGTGGGGGTCAGCCACCCCAGCCCAGCAAGGTGATGTCGAACACGCGTTCAATCAACCACACCAGCGCCATCAGGGCGATGAAGGCCGACCCGCCTGACACGAACAGGCGGCGGTAGATGCGGGTGCCGCGCAAGGCACACGCCAATGGCAGGGTCACGGACACGAGCGCCAGTTGACCCAGCTCCACCCCCAGGTTGAAGCCCAGCAGCGGCGCAGCCAATTCGCTGCGCGACAGCCCAAGGTCTTGCAGCGCGCCGGCAAAGCCAAAGCCGTGAACCAGGCCAAAGCCGAACACCACCACCCAGCGTGGGCCGCGCAAGAGCGGCAACAGGTTGTCGAGTGAGGCCACCAGCACGCTCAGGGCGATCAAAGATTCAACCCAGCGCGAGGGCGGTGACACCACACCAAAGGCGGCCAGCCCCAAGGTGATGGAGTGGGCCAACGTGAACGCCGTGACCAGCTTGAGCACCTCGCCCAAGGCACCGCGCCAGTTGGCGCGCGCTTGCCAGCCTGCGGTCAAAGGCCACCAGCGAGGCGGGCCTTCGCGCCGCCACACCGACACCAGCAGCAAGGACACCAAGAACAAGATGTGGTCGGTGCCTGCCGCGATGTGGTCGATGCCGTCTTTCACAAAACGCAGCAGTGAGGGCCAGAAGGCTGCGGGTGATTCAGGCGCGGCGGCCGCAACCGGCGGCGCCAACACAGGCGCATCAGGTGCGGGCTGGTTTGATGATGCTGAGGATGAGGCAGGTGCATCAGCAGCAGGCGCCACGCCTTGCAAGCCGTCCCACGTCAAGCGGTGCTGTGGACGTTGCACGCCCAAGACCACCGTGCCACCCGATGTGGCGGCGCTGCTGCCCGCAGCCTGGCTGCGCCAATGCACGATGCCGCGGTGCGTGGGGTCGCTCAAGGCGAACAGGCGGTAGTCCAGCGTGGCTTGGGTCCAATGCTGACCAGGAGCCAATGGACATTGAAGACGCCAGCTGAGCACCGCGTATTGCCCGTCGGTGTGCTCGATCAAAGCCGGGGCTGCCACATCGCCCGAAGTACAGGCTTGCGCGTCAACCAGCAGGCTCAGGTACGGCCGAGCAAAGCGTTCGATGTCAGGCCAGCGCTTGCGCACTTCGCCCCAGGTCAGTTGGCCGTCGTCGTTGGCGTCGAGTTGCAGCTCGGCATCGAGGTCGCGCAAGGCAATGTGCCATTGGGCGTCGACCAGGCCTTGGTCACGCGCGGTCAAGGTGAGGTAGCTGTCGCTGGGTTTGTGGGCCCAGGCGGGGGTGTTGTGGGCACACAGCACGGCCAGTGCAAGCAGGCAAAGCCGTGTCCAAAAGCCCATCAGGCTTCGGGCGTGCTGGCGTTGAGTTGCGGTCATCACAGCAAACTCACCAAACGTTGGTCAGACCAGCCGGCCTGCCCGATGAAGGCCCGAGCAGCCTCGGCGGCTTGAGGCTGGCCTGCGGCCTTGGCGGCTTCTAACAAGATGCGCGCATCGAGGGGCTCTTTTTGCACCTGCCAGTTGGCCAGGGCCAGTCGCAAAGCCTCTTGTGGGCGCTTGAGCAAGCGCAGCGTGAAGCGTGCCTCTTCGCGGCGGTGCACGCTGTCGCCGCGTTCGCGTGCAGCCGCAAAGCGGGCGCGCAAGGCCTGCACGGCAGTCTCTCGTGCTGGGTCTTGCGTGGCGGTGTAGGCCTCGGCCAGGCGCAGCAAGAGCGCGTCGTTGCGCTGACGGCCTTTGAGACGCGCAATGACCTCTGGCGCCCGACCCTGGTCCAGCAAGAAGTCTGCGTAGGCGCCTTCGGTGTAGCCGTCGTCGTCTTGGCTCAGCAGCAGGGCATACAAGCCATTGGCCTGTGGGATGTGGCCCTGGCGTTCGGCCAGTTCGGCGCGGATCAGGTTGATGTAGGGCTGCAGTTCGCGTGGGGCTTTTTGCACCAGGGTGGCCAGCTCAAGCTCGGCCTGGTCTGCATGGCCCCGGTAGCTTGAGAGCTCTAGCGCACAGGCTTGTTGGTGCCAGGGCGCGCCGGCTTTGCTCAGGGCTTCACAGCTGGCGCTGGCGGCATCGTATTGACCCGTCACTTGCAACACCGAGGCTTGGGTTAACCAAGCTTGTGCGTTGCCACTCTGGCTTTGCGTCAGGGCGCGCAGGTCTTTGAGCGCCGCGTTGAAATCGTGTGTGCTTTGCAAGATGACGGCGCGCAGCAAGCGCACGTCGGCTGGTGGGTTGGCTTGTGCCCACCAGTGCCCCAAGGCCGCCTGGGCTTGACCGATCAGGCGCGGGTCGCCATCGCGGCGTGCCCATTGCATGGCCTGGCGGGCCACCTGCACGGCCAGTGCGGCGTTTTCGGGGACTTGTCGCGCTTGTTGTCGCAACTCACGCCATTGGCGCTCGGCGGAGCTCAAGGGGCGCTCACGCAGCACCTCCACCACTTGCTTGTCTTGGCTCGGTGTGTAGGGCGTTTGCTCGGGCGCGGCCAGCGCCAGCTCGGCGGTCAACAGGCTCAAGGCGCCGATGACAAGGGCTGTACAGATGGGTTTCATGGGCTGTGAAAAAGCCCCCGACCGGGCGGGGCGATTGGCCATGCAGGATAGCAAACCGCCCGCGCGGTGGGGGCTTTGGCGTGAGCCCCGCGAGGGGCTGTGGACCATGGCGTCAGACGGGCTCGGCCGTGTCGTCGGTGGCCAGGCTCGCTGGCACCGCGACGGGCTCGAGTTGGTCGCCCGTGCTGGCCGGTGTGCTGGCCAAGGCGTTGACATAGGCGGTCGCTGCCGATGGCTGTGCCACCGCTTCGGGTGCGACCTGGGCGGTCACATCCACCGCGGTGACGCTGGGGGCGGCCCCATCACCGCCACCACCGCAGGCCGCCAACATCAGCGTGGCGGCCACGGCTGAGGTTTGCAGGGCTGTCAAAACGTTGTTGCGCTTGCTCATGGTGTGGCGCTCCTCAGTTCGAACCGGCGTTCGGGGTGTTCAGGTAAGGGAAGCCCGGCAGGAAAGTCACTTGTGCCTGGTCGACGCCGTCGTGCACCGTGGCCACGTTGGGCAAACCACCACCGTTGTTGGTGTTGCCGTTGGGCGAGGTGGTGGCCTTCATCAATGTGGTCAGCTTTGCGGGCGAGCAATCAGACGTGAGCGTGCCGACTTTGGGCACCACCACAGAGCTCAGGGCCAGGGTGTTGGCGGAGTCGTTGATGGCACACAGGCCGCCCAGCACGGCCACCAATGAGATGTCCACCACGTCGTCTTTGGGGCGACGGCCATTGGGGTAGCCAGCACGGTCAGTGCTGCCACCCAGGATGGCGCCTGCAACGCCCAGGCGGTTCTGGTCGGCAAAGGCCACGGGGGCGAAGCTGGTGTTCAGCCGCAGCATTTCGGCAGGCTGTGTCAAGTTCGCAGGGCGCGTGACGCCTGTGATGCCGGTCAGGAAGGTGGCGACCAAATCGGTGCGAGGGAAGTTGGTGGGCGCCAGTGCGGCGGTGTCACCTGCCAGCACCAAACCCAGCAATGCGGGCAGCGTGGGGTTGGTCACATAGGTGGCAAATTGCAGATCGTCTTTGGGCTTGGCTGCGTTGAACTTGTCTTTGTCCTTCAAGCCGATGACCACCTCGTTGACCAGGGGGTGACCCAGGCGCGAGACCTGCGTCCAGGCGCCGCCTTGCTTGTCGGTGGTTTGGTGGCCAGATGCCGGGGCACCAGACAGCAAACGTGCCTGGCGCATGCTGGCCGTGGTCCATGCGCCGATCACGGGGTCTGCGCCTGCGGTCAGGCAGTCCTTGTGCACTTCAATGGCCAGCGACGTGACGTTTTTGTCCTGAATCGAGTTGCCCGCGAATGCATTGATCAAGGAAGCGTCCAGGATTTGGTTGGGCGACGCGTTGACCAGGTCAAAGATCGGGCCCAAGTTCACGGCAAACCCTTCTTGGCGCTGACCCACGAAAACGCGGCCTGTGTCCTTGCCTGCTGGGCAACCGGGGACTTTGATGTTGTGGACGTGCTGGCCTGCGTAAGTGGCGTAGGCTGTGCTGTCACCCAGGGTCTTGACGCCGATGTAGTCAACCGGCTTTTCAAAGGTGGTCGTGGTCCCGTTGGACTTGGTCACGGCCTGCACAGTGCCCTTGCGCCGGTCGCCACGCACCACGTTGACGGTGTAGGTCTCGGCCACGTTCAGATTGCTGTCTGACACCGCGCTCACCGTGCCTTTTTGCGTCAAGGGGATGGCCACGTTGGTGCCCCCGATCGGCAAGGTATACCCTGCGCCGCTGTTGGCCAGGGTGTTGTTGAAGCGGAATTGGAAGGTGAGGTCTTCGGCCGCGTCGCCGTTGTTGTCAATGTGGATCTCGTACAGGGCGTTCGAGTCCAGCTTGAAGTAGTTGGGGCCACCGTAGGCGTCTTGCAGAGGCTGGTAGTTGGCGATCAGGGTCACGTAGTCGCTGCGGCCGCTTTCGTAGCTGCGGAACATGTAGAAGTCGGTGCCGTCGACTTTGGGCGACGTGGTGATGAACGGCGCTTCGCGGTGGCTGGATGCGAACGAAGGCACGGTGGCCGCGCACAGTGCCGAGGTGGCCGCGGCCAGCAAGGCCAGGCGAGGGGTGAACGCTTTGGAAGTGAGCATGGTCTTGTCCTGACTCCGATGGAGGTTGTGTGATGGGCAGACCTTCACTTACGCCGGCATCGCAGACTCGGATGCGTGTATCTCCAAATAAAAAGCCCACAACGGTGGTTGCGGGCTGTGCAGAATGGTTGACGAGCCCCTGTCGCAAGGGGCTGCGGTCATCGCTTGTCAAATGGCGCGGCGACGGCGTGCAATCTGGCCCACCACGACCAGGCCGGCCAAGGCCAGCGCCAAGCTTTCTGGTTCAGGCACTGCACTGGTTTGAACCAAGCTGACGTTGTCGATGAAGGAGGTCCCGTCTGTAGTGGTCAGGCCTTGAAAGCGCAGGGCGCCTGTTACGCCTTGTGCGACGGTGAAGCTCAGCGTGTGTGATTGCCAGCCGGCACCAAGCACGGTGCTGAAATCGCTGCCCAGTTGGGCGCCGTTGAAGGAGACCCGGTAGCTCTGGTCGAAGCCGTAGTTGCTGCGGTTGGCATCGGCCCAAGAGAGCTCATAACTGCCCGCCGACAGGTCCAAAGTCTGGCTCACGCTGCCGGAGCTGGCTTGCAAGCCGACCACGAAGTCGCCGTTGACCATTGAAGCGGCGTCGGACAGCGAGCTGGGGTTGCCCCAGGCGCCGCTGTAGGCCCCAATCAGCACGCCACCACCGTTGACGATCTCAGACAGCGTCCAGCCGGTCAGGCCGCAGGCGCTGCCGTAGCAGTAGCCGCTGCTGGCCTTGTAGGTGTTGTCTTCAAAGCTGCCGTTTTGGATCAGGTTGGGGCTGGATTGGGCGTGGGCGCCTGCAGACGCCAAGCCGATCGTGGCGGCCAATGCGATGGACAGGGCAGAGTGACATGCGTTCATAAGGCTTCCCAAAGTTTAATTGACTGGTTTGACTTTAGGGGCCGGTGAGCGGCGACGTCAACCCTGAACCAGGGGATGAAGGGTGGGTTCGCACAGGGCCGTTGCGGCCAAGCCCGGGCCTCTGTGTCTCAGGGCCTGGTGACAATGAACGAGCAGCTGATGGGCTGGCGCGCTCCATCTGTGAAGCCAAGGTTGATGGTGCTGTCAACCAGGCCAGCAGTTGCTCAACGCGTGTGAGGAGCATGCATAACTTGGTGCCAGATCGCGCTTCAGAAGCGCCAGCCACCTTGGCCTGGCGGACAAAGCAGTGCTGCGGCACAAGCGCTCGCGTTTCCGGCGCCACCATCTTGTTGCGGCCGCCATCTCCGACAAGCTGGCACACAAAGCAGCCCCACCCTGCACGCTGCAGCCACTGCAACTGCGCTCCCATGCTCTGCGCCCGCTTACGCATGCCCTGCAGGCCACGCAGCGACGCGACCGAAGTGGCCTGCGTCAGCGCGTGGGCGAGCTGTAACTCAAACGCATTTTCTGAGCCCTGAGCCCTGAGGCTGCGCGATGGCGCCCCTTCTGTATCGCCCGGATACAGGCGCGCCAACCCGTGTGACAAGTGCTTCGTTTGCTTACCCCAAACCCGCTTACCGGGAGGGGGGTGCCGGGCGCCTCCCTGTCACGCCTCAGGCCTGTTTGACGCGACGTCGTGCCAGGCAGGCCCCGCTGAGCATGGCCAAGCCCAAACCAAAACTCGCCCAGGTGGTGGGCTCTGGCACCGCTGTGGGCACACCGTTGACAGACACCGACGAGAACGTGAAGCTCATGCGGCTGGTGCAGGCTGCAGCATAGATGCCCGATCCGGATGAGTACGGCGAGCAAGCATTGAACGAGCCTGTGCCGGTGAGTCCCGTGAGCCGCCCCTGCTCAGCCGCTGTGACCAGGCTGGACGCCCGTGTCTGGGCGGATGTGACGTCGGCCCCCGCGAACTGGAAGGTGAGGTAGGTGCTGATGCCCTTGACAGGGGTGACACTGGTTCCGCTGCCCAGAGACGAACGCACCACGATGCCATCTGTGGCGGGGCTGTTGTAGGTGGCGGAGTAGGTGTCGACATAGACGTTGCCATTGATCGCGCTGCCAAATGAGGCCTTGCCATCTTTGGCGACCCAGCTGCTGGACAGCACGTTGCCCGTTGTGCCGTCAACCACCATGTCGATCGCGAAGGCCTGACCGCGTGCCAGCCCGCCATATGAGTTGGTGTCAAACCGAGTGGGGGTGGTGGGGTTGCAGGGGTTGTATTGCGAACAGTTGTAGCCGTTGATGTCGAAGATGGCGATGAAGTCACTCACCGTGCCGTCGGCGTGAACCGTCACCGAGCCATCTGCAGCGGTGGCTGCTTGGGCGGGTGCGGAGATGGTGGACACGGCGGCCGCAATGGCAGCCCATGCGAATCGTTTCATGGCGTTTTCCCTGTGGATTTTTTGAATGTCGCTCATTGTATGAAAGGCATTTCTCGTGTGTGGGCCGGGGCAACCCTAGCTGTTGAGGCGCTGCAATGGGCATCCTCATGGATGAGCATGCCCAAAAAAAAGCGCCCTTGACGGGCGCTTTGAAAGAGCCTCTTGGGGCTCGCTGCATGCTGACAGGAGGTCAGACGCTTTTCAAGCTCATGAGGATCAGGCCGCAGCCTTCACCTTCAAACGCCAAGCATGCAGCAGCGGCTCGGTGTAACCCGATGGTTGTTCCTTGCCCTTGAAGACCAAATCCAGCGAAGCCTGGAAGGCCGCGCCGGTGGGGTTGGCCACCAAGCTCTTGTAGGCAGCGTCGCCAGCGTTCTGGCCGTCCACCACGGCGGCCATGCGCGTGAAGCTGTCGCGCACCAGGCTTTCAGTTACCACACCGTGTTGCAGCCAGTTGGCCACGTGCTGGCTGGAGATGCGCAGCGTGGCGCGGTCTTCCATCAGGCCGATGTTGTGGATGTCAGGCACCTTCGAGCAGCCCACGCCTTGGTCGATCCAACGCACCACATAACCCAAGATGCCTTGGATGTTGTTGTCGACTTCTTGTTGCTTCTCGGCGTCCGACCAGTTGGCTTGTGCGGCCACGGGGATGGTCAGCAGCTTGTCCATCAAGGCCTGTGCGTCTTCGCCAGACTTTTCAATCTCCAACTGCACAGCGGCCACATTCACTTGGTGATAGTGGGTGGCGTGCAAGGTGGCGGCAGTGGGCGAAGGCGTCCAGGCGGTGTTGGCGCCCGCCTTGGGGTGACCGATCTTTTGCTTGAGCATCTCGGCCATCAGGTCAGGCATGGCCCACATGCCCTTGCCGATTTGCGCACGGCCACGCAGGCCACATTGCAAACCGATCAGCACGTTGCGGCGCTCGTAAGCGGCGATCCAGTCGCTGCCCTTGATGTCGCCCTTGCGCATCATTGGGCCGGCCAGCATGGCGGTGTGCATTTCGTCGCCGGTGCGGTCCAGGAAACCCGTGTTGATGAAGGCCACGCGGCTTTGTGCGGCAGCGATACAAGCCTTCAGGTTGGCCGAGGTGCGGCGCTCTTCGTCCATGATGCCCAGCTTGACGGTGCTGTCAGGCAGGCCCAGGACCTGTTCGACGCGGCCGAACAGCTCGGCGGCAAAGGCCACTTCGGCAGGGCCGTGCATCTTGGGCTTGACGATGTAGACCGAACCCTTGCGCGAGTTGTTGATCTGCTTGCCGTCGATCTGGCCGTGGCCTTGCAAGTCGTGCAGGGCGATGGTGGTGGTCACCACAGCGTCCAAGATGCCTTCGGGGATCTCTTTGCCTTCCGTGCCCCACAAGATGGCGGGGTTGGTCATCAAGTGGCCGACGTTACGCACGAACATCAGCGAGCGGCCATGCAGCTTGACTTCGCCGCCGTTGGCACCGGTGTACACGCGGTCGGCGTTGAGCTTGCGCACGAAGGTCTTGCCGCCCTTGGCGACTTCTTCGGTCAAGGTGCCCTTTTGGATGCCCAGCCAGTTGCTGTAGCCCAGCACCTTGTCTTCGGCGTCCACGGCGGCAACCGAGTCTTCCAAGTCCAGAATGGTCGACAAGGCCGATTCCAGCACCAGGTCAGACACACCGGCAGCGTCGGTCTTGCCGATGGCGGTGGTGGCGTCGATCTGGATGTCGATGTGCAGGCCGTTGTTGATCAGCAGCACGCTCTTGGGCGCAGCGGCGTCACCTTGGAAGCCCACGAACTGTTCGGCGTTTTGCAGGCCGGTGGTCTTGCCATTGGTCAAAGCCACGACCAGCTTGCCGCCAGCCACGCTGTAGCCAGCGGCTTCTTTGTGCGAAGCACCTTCGAGTGGGGCCGCTTGGTCCAAGAAGTTGCGCGCCCAAGCGATCACCTTGGTGCCGCGCACGGGGTTGTAGCCCTTGCCCTTTTCAGCGCCGCCTTCTTCGCTGATGGCATCGGTGCCATACAGCGCGTCGTACAGGCTGCCCCAACGTGCGTTGGCGGCGTTCAGCGCGTAGCGTGCGTTCAAGATGGGCACCACCAACTGAGGGCCGGCTTGCGTGGCCAGCTCAGCGTCCACATTGGCCGTCGTCACCTTGGTGTCAGCAGGCACAGGCACCGTGTAGCCGATCTTGTCGAGGTGCGCGCGGTAGGCGGGCATGTCGGTGATCGGGCCGGGGTTGGCGGTGTGCCAGGCGTCCATGTCGAGCTGGATGCGGTCGCGCTCGGCCAGCAGGGCGGCGTTCTTGGGGGCCAGGTCAGAGACGATGGCGTCAAAGCCAGCCCAGAACTTGGCGCTGTCAACGCCGGTGCCAGGCAGCACCTTGTCTTCGATGAAGCGGAACAGTTCGGTGGCGACCTGGAGGCCGTGGACGGTGGTGCGAGCGGTCATGAGTACCTCGTCAAAACAAGACAGGAAGAGGGCCGTTAAGGCAGGTTCAGGGCACGAAAAGGGGTGCAGACACGCAGCGTGCGTGCTTCCCCTCTCTTGCATCACGCCAGTTTATTCGATACTTATCCAATCATTACCAGCTCAGAAAGTCATGGATTTGTGACTTTCGCGCACAAATCCGAACCTTGGGCAGCTGCAATGGACCGTCTCAAGCAGATCGAAACCTTCGTCGCTGTGGCCACCAAAGGCAGCTTGACCGCCGCTGCGGTGGCCGAAGGCGTGGCCCCAGCCGTGATTGGCCGTCGCATCGATGGCCTGGAAGAGCGCCTGGGCGTCAAGCTGCTGCTGCGCACCACCCGGCGCCTGAGCCTCACCCACGAAGGCAGCGCCTTTTTGGAAGACGCGCAGCGCCTCTTGGCCGACCTGGCCAATGCCGAAGCCAGCGTGAGCGCCGGGGGCGTCAAGGCCAGTGGCCATTTGCGCATCACCGCGCCGGCCGGCTTTGGACGCCGCCATGTGGCGCCCCTGGTGCCGCGCTTCGTGACGCAGCACCCCGAGGTGTCTTTGTCGCTCAATTTGTCGGACCGCCTGGTTGACTTGGTCAACGAGGGCTTTGACTGCGCCATCCGCGTGGGCGACTTGCCCGATTCCAGCCTGGTCAGCGCCCGTCTGGCTGACAACCGCCGCCTGTGCGTGGCCAGCCCGGCCTACCTGGCGGCGCGCGGCACGCCTTTGCACCCCAGCGAGGTGGCTCGCCACGAGTGCCTGACCCTGAGCTCCGAGGCCAGCCAAACGCGTGGTTGGGCGTTCACCCTCGAAGGCCAGCTGGTGCATGTGCGCCCCAGCACCCGCCTGGATTGCTCCGACGGCCAGGTGCTGCACGCCTGGTGTCTGGCGGGCCTGGGCCTGGCCTGGCGTTCGTGGTGGGAGGTCGAGGCCGACGTGCGCGCCGGTCGGCTGGTCAGTGTGCTCGACGACTTTGCCGCGCCCCCCAACGGCATTTACGCCGTTTTTGCCCAACGCAAGCACCTGCCACTGCGTTTGCGCTTGTGGATCGACTTCGTCAAAGCGGCCTATGGCGACCCGTCCTATTGGCTCGCACCTCCGGCCGATCCGGTTTGATCTGCATTCAAAGCCGCGTTTTCAGCCGCATGCACAATGGGCCGCGAAGGCTTGGCATGTCAACGTGGGGCGGGGCGCAGCGTTGAACACAGGTCGGCTTTCGACCCCACAACCACACGGAGTCCATCCATGATCAAGAAACTGCTCGCCCTCATGCTGGCGCTGTTCACCTCACTGGCGTTTGCCATCGACGTCAACAGTGCCGATGCCACCCAGCTCGACAGCGTCAAGGGCGTGGGCCCTGCGATTGCCGCCAAGATCGTGGCCGCCCGCAAAACCGGCCCCTTCACCGACTGGAACGACCTGGTCAACCGCGTCTCGGGCATCGGCGACGCCAGCGCGGCCAAGCTCTCGGCAGGCGGCTTGACGGTCAACGGCGCCAGCTACAAGGGCGCGCCCGCCGTGGCGCCCAAAGCCAGCAAGCCAGCCATGGCGGACAAGGCTCCCGCTACAGCCACCGCACCCGCACCTGTCGCCGCACCTGAAGCGCCCGCCAAGCTGACCAAGGCAGAAAAGGCCGCAGCCAAAGCCGCCTCGAAGGCCGAAGCCGCTGCCGCCAAGGCCCCAGTTGCTGCACCTGCCGCCACGCCAGCCGTGACCCCAGCGCCTGCCAAGGTCGATGCCGCTGCCGACAAGGCTGCCAAGGCCGCTGCTGACAAGGAAGCCAAGGCAAAGGCCAAGGCTGACAAGGCCGAAGCCAAGAAGGCTGCTGCCGCAGAAAAAGCCAGCGCAGCCGCCGCAAAGAAGGCCGAGAAGGCCGCAAAGAAGGCCGAGAAGGCCGCCGCCAAGGCCTCTGACGCCAAGAAGTGATCAACCCAAAGTGACGCGCCCGCCCTGGCGCCACGCGGCCAGGGTGTGTGGCGAGACGAAAAAACAGGCCCCTCGGGGCCTGTTTTGCTGTGCGCTCAGCTCAAGCTGAGAACCGGCTCACTTGGCTTCGGCTTCGCACTTTTTCATGAAGCTGTTCTTGGCGGCGCCGGCCAGGGCCTTGCCGTTTTTGTCGAGGGCTTTGGCCGCGCAGGCGTTGCCCGCCGACGACTTCTCGCACTTTTTCATGAAGCTGTTCTTGGCGGCACCGGCCAGGGCCTTGCCATTTTTGTCAAGGGCCTTGGCCTCGCATGTGGGGTCAGCTGCGTGGGCCAGGCCAGCGGTGAGGGTCAAGATCAGGGAAGCAATCAACAAACGCATATCGTCACTCCTGTTGGATGGGGCAGAGCTTGTGCATTGCCCGGTACATGTGCATTGAACGTGCTGTGTGAGGGCAATGGTTTCACCTTAACACCAGCAGGGTGTCTTGGGTAGACCGCGCCATTCAAACCATGGCGTTCAGGCCCCGCAAACTCAGAGCTTGAAGGTGCTGACTTGCCGCACCAGTTCACGCGCCTGATCGCTCAGGTTACTGGCTGCCGCGGCCGACTCTTCCACCATCGCGGCATTTTGTTGCGTGGCGCCGTCGAGTTGGTTCACCGCTTCGCTCACCAGCTGAATGCCTTGTGTTTGCTCTTTGGATGCCGCGCTGATTTCGTGGATCAGGTCCGACACTTTCTGCACCTGTGTGACGATGTTGTTCATGGCTTCGCCAGCGTTCGTCACCAACGACGAGCCTGCTTCCACTTTGGTGACGCTGCTGTTGATCAGCGCATTGATTTCTTTGGCCGCCGTGCTGGAGCGTTGGGCCAGGCTGCGAACTTCGCTAGCCACAACGGCAAAGCCCCGCCCTTGTTCGCCCGCGCGTGCCGCTTCCACGGCGGCATTGAGCGCCAGGATGTTGGTCTGGAAGGCGATGCCGTCGATCACCGAGGTGATGTCGGCGATCTTGCGAGAGCTCATGCTGATGTCGTCCATGGTGCTGACCACCTGACCCATCACGTCGGCGCCGTGCAGCGCCACATGGCTGGCATGCTGGGCCAGGTCGCGGGCTTGCACGGCGGTGTCTGCGGTGGTTTGCACCGTGCCATTGAACTCTTCCATGGCCGATGCGGTTTGCTCCAGGTTCGCAGCCTGCTGCTCGGTGCGCACGCTCAAGTCCATGTTGCTGCCTGCGATTTGTTGGGATCCGGTGGCGATTTCGTCGCTGCTTTTGCGCACCGCCGTGACCACGGTGGAGAGCCTCTCACACATGCGCGCCATGGCGGCCATGATGCTGGTCTCATCGCCTGGCCTCACGTGCACTTTCACTGACAAATCACCCAGCGCCACGGCATTGGCGATGCGGGCCACTTCGGCGGGCTCGCCACCCGTGGCTCTCCAGATGGTGCGCAACACCTGTCTGCCAAACAGCGACAGCGCCACCGCCATCACCCCAAACAGCCCCATTGCGAACCATTGGCTCTTTTGGCTTGTGGCTCCGTATTGCTGCATGGAGGTTGTGGCGAAGGCCGTTGCAGCTTGCACCGTGGTGTCAACCGCTTTGCGGTGGCTGGCGTAGTGGTTGTGTGCTTCCAGCAAGGCCTGCTTGGCGGCAGCAGGGTCTTGCGATTTGAGGGCATCCAACACCAGGCTGGACGCCGCCATGAACTTGCGTGCATGAACGTCTTGTTCGCCCAGCAGCAGCCTTTCCAGCCCGTGCGGCGGGTTGGCCTGCCAATAGGTGACGCGGTCTTGGTACTCCTTGACCAGGCGGGCTTGCTCGCTTTGCGCTTGCGCCAAAGGCATGGTGCCGTCCACAGCCATGCCCAGAACCAGTCGCAGCTCGATCAGGTAGAGCGGTGGCGGCAAGATGTCAGCCACCACATCTTTGCCGGCCATGGCCTGCGACACGTTCTGCGCCTGGATCTGCTCCGCCCATTCGTTGGCTGCGGTGATGACGCCTGCAGACACAAGGCCTGCGGCGATCAAGGTGATCAGGGTGCGACGAAGAGAGACCATGCACGCTTCCTCTTTCAGGTGGGAGTCGATGACTTGTGTGAGCATTTATCGCCATCATCTATGGGATCTTGAATCATTTATGGTTTGTTGGGCCTTGAGGCTGGGAATAAGCGGTTTTGTAGCGTGCTTGAAAGGGCTTTCGAAGACTTGTTAAGCACGCATTTTTGATACATTCGATCTGACATATTTGTAGCGAGCCCATGCTGCCCAAATCCCTCGTTTTGGTCGATGACGACCTTGACCATTCCGATCACCTGGCGCGGTGTTTCCAGCAGCTTGGTGTGGTCGTGCACGCGTTTGCCGACGGCGGCGCTCTGCTGGCTGACCCTTCGGCCTTCCAGCATGACTTTTACGTGCTTGATCTGATGTTGCCCACGGTGCAAGGGATTGATCTGCTCAAGATCCTGCGTTTGCGCACAGACGTGGGCGTGCTGGTCATCTCCGGCCAGTTGGGCGAGGGCGTGTTCAAGAAAGTGGTCGACGCTGGCGCCGACATGTACCTCTCCAAGCCTGTGCAGTGCGAGCAGGTTGAGGCGGCGGTCATGGCGGTTCAGCGCCGGGTCGTGAAGACACCGGCGAATGACATGCCCTGGAAGCTCGATCGCCGTGCGGGCGAGCTGTTGGTGCCCGATGGCGCGCGCGTGTCTCTCAGCGAGATGGACATGGCGGTGCTCGAATGCTTCATCGGCGCTCAAAACGAGCCGGTCACGCGGGACGTGCTCAATCGCCACATCGGTCAGACCGAAGGTGAGGACGCTTCTGATGGCCTCAATGCGACCATCTACCGTTTGCGTCGCCGCATTGAGCGCGCCACGCCCATGCTGGTGCCGCTGCAGTCCAAATCGCGCGTGGGCTACGTGTTCAAGGCGCCGCTGGTGCTGATCTGAGCACTCACTCGATGTTCTGTGTGATCAGCAACTGAAAGCTGCAGCCCTCGTCTGTGTTGCGCGTCAACACGACGAAGCCTTGATGCAGATCCATCACCCGCTTGACGATGTGCAGCCCCAGGCCGTGCCCGCTTTGTGGATGCGGGCCTCGGGCGCCTCGCTCGAACAAGCGAGATGCCAATGAGGGGCTGATGCCACCACCACCACC
>CANCFV010000038.1 GCA_947377275.1 Burkholderiales bacterium
AACAACAGCTTTGGCTTCAAAGCGGGCCAGTACATTGAGTTCATCCTCAAAGACGGACAACGCCGCAGCTACTCGATGGCCAACGCGCCACACGCGGTCAAGGCCGCGGGCCCCGATGGCATCGAGCTGCACATCCGCCACATGGTGGGCGGCTTGTTCACCGACCAAGTCTTCAGCACCCTCAAGGTGAAAGACATCTTGCGCGTCGAGGGGCCCTTCGGCACCTTCTTCTTGCGCGAAGACAGCGACAAGCCCATCGTGCTGCTGGGCTCGGGCACGGGCTTTGCCCCGCTCAAAGCCATCATCGAGCACATGCGCCACGCCGGCATTGCACGCCCAACCACGCTGTACTGGGGCTGCCGCACGCGTGCCGATCTCTACATGCACGAATGGGCAGAGCAACAAGCGACCGAGCTGCCATGGCTGAACTATGTGCCGGTGCTGTCAGAGGCCTTGCCCGGTGACGCGTGGCGAGGCCGCGCGGGCTTCGTCCACCAAGCCGTGTTGGCCGATGTGCCCGACCTCTCCATGCACGAGGTCTATGCCTGCGGCGCGCCCATCATGGTGCAATCGGCCCGGGCCGACTTCACGGCGCAAGCGGGCTTGCCCGATGAGTTTTTCTACGCCGACGCTTTCACCAGCGAAGCCGACAAGCACGGCGACTGAAGCCGCCATTCGCCAAACTTCACTCCCCATTCCCCCGACTGAAAGACACCGCCATGTCCTACGACACGAACAACGTTTTCGCCAAGATCCTGCGCGGCGAGATCCCCTGCTTCAAGCTGTTTGAGGACGCGCACACGCTGGCCTTCATGGACATCATGCCGCAGACCGAAGGTCACGCCCTGGTCATCCCGAAAGAGGCCGCCACGACGCTGTTCGAGCTGTCTGACGAAGCCGCTGCCGCGGTGATGCGCACCGTGCGCAAAGTGGGATTGGCGCAAAAGGCGGCACTGGGCGCGCAAGGCGTGGTGCTGATGCAGCTCAATGGCGAGGCCGCCGGCCAGACCGTGCCGCACTTCCACGTGCACGTGATCCCGGGCTCGATTGCCGATCTGCGCAAGCCACACGCCACAGCCACGGGCGACATGGGGCAGATCAAGGCCTTGGCCGAAAAGATCGCGGCCGCTGTTCAGGCCTGAGCCACGGGACCTGGGGTCCGAGGTCCACTACGGCCCTCAAACGCCCAGGTAAGCCGCCTGCACCTGCGGGTTGCCCAACAGCTCAGAAGCCGCCCCTTGCAGCACCACCTCGCCGGAGTCCAGCACATAGGCGCGGTCGGCCATCTGCAAGGCGCGCTGGGCGTTTTGCTCGACCAACAGCACCGTGACGCCCTGCTGAGACACCTCACGGATCACCTCGAAAATGAGGTCGACCATGATGGGCGCCAGGCCCATCGAGGGCTCATCGAGCAACAACAGCTTGGGGCGAGCCAACAAGGCGCGGCCCATGGCCAGCATCTGCTGCTCACCGCCTGACAAGGTGCCTGCCAGCTGCTTGTGGCGCTCTTTCAAGCGCGGGAAGCGCTGATAAACCGCTGCCATGTCGGACTCGATCTGGGCATCCTTGCGCAGGTAAGCCCCCATGCGCAGGTTCTCGTCGATGGTCATGCGCGTGAAGATGCCGCGGCCTTCGGGCACCATCACCAGGCCTTGCGCCACCAGGTCCCAAGCGCCCTGCCCCTGGATGGGCTGCCCCAGGTAGCGCACCTCGCCCGCGCTGGGCGAGAGCAAGCCACAAATGGCCTTGAGCGTGGTGGTCTTGCCCGCGCCATTGGCGCCGATCAAGCTGACCAGCTCCCCCTCGAACAAGTCTAGGCTCAGCGCCTTGACCGCCTGGATGCCGCCATAAGACACGCTCAGGTCGCGCACCGACAGCAACGGGGTCTGGACCGATGCCTTGGGGGTGGCGCTGTGGGAAGTGGCTGCGTTCATGGGCGCGTGGGTTCAGTTCGTGGGCTGGTGCGAGGCGCCCAGATAGGCTGCGATCACCACAGGGTCGCGCTGCACTTGGGCCGGTGCCCCCGAGGCAATCAGCTTGCCTTGGTCCAACACCGTGACGTGGTCGCACAGCCCCATCACCAGCTTGACGTCGTGCTCGATCAAAAGCACTGCGCGGCCTTGCGCCCGGATGCGTTCGATCAATTCACGCAGTTGCACTTTTTCGGTGGCGTTCATGCCGGCGGCCGGCTCGTCGAGTGCCAACAACTTGGGCTCGGTGGCCAGCGCACGGGCGATCTCCAGGCGGCGCTGGTCGCCATAGCTCAAAGTGCGCGCGGCGTGCGCGGCCTTGTGGCCCAAACCGACGAACTCCAGCAGGGCCTGCGCATCGCGTGTGATCTGGGCCTCTTCATGCACAAACGCGCGGGTGCGCAACACCGCCTGCCACCAGCCCACGCGGGTGCGCACATGGCGGCCCACGCGCACGTTGTCGAGCGCGCTCATATCGGCAAACAAGCGGATGTTCTGGAAAGTGCGGGCAATGCCAGCCTGTGCCACCTTGTGCACGGCCGTGGGCTTGTAGCCCTGGCCCGCCAACTCAAACAGGCCTTGATCAGCAGGGACCAGACCGGTGATGACATTGAAGAAGGTGGTTTTGCCAGCACCATTGGGGCCGATCAGGCCATGCACTTGGCCGCTCGTGATGCTCAAGCCCACACCGCTCAAAGCCTGCACACCGCCAAAGCGCTTGGACACGCCCTCGATGCGCAACAAAGCGGAAGACACGCCGCTCATGCGCGACCTCCTTCGGTCTGGTCTGGCATCAAGCGGTCTTCATGGCGCGGCGAGGGCCACAGTCCACGCGGACGCAGCAACATGATGCCGATCATGGCCAGTGCCACCAGCAGTTGGCGCAAGATGGCCGCGTCCAATCGCCCACCGGTCATGGTTTGCAAAGGCCCGGCCACATGGCGCAACACCTCGGGCAAGGCGGCCAGCAAAAAGGCACCCAAGATGACGCCAGGGATGTGTCCGAGTCCACCCAAAACCACCATGGCCACCACCAGCACCGACTCCTGCAAACTGAAGGACTCGGGCGAGACAAAGCCCTGGAAGCTGGCGAACAACACGCCCGCCGCACCGCCAAACGAAGCGCCCAGGCCAAAGGCCAGCAGCTTGAGGTTGCGCGTGTTCAGGCCCATGGCCTTGGCGGCGATCTCGTCCTCACGGATGGCCATCCAGGCACGACCCACGCGCGAGTCGTGCAGGCGCATGCACACCACCACCGCTACGACCACCACCGCCAAGAACAGGTAGTAATGCAGCGTGACAGGGGGAAGCGTCAAACCACCCACATGCCAAGGCTCCCCCAGGTTCACGCCGCCCACATGGAAGGTATCGATGCTGTTGATGCCTTTGGGCCCGTTGGTGATGTTGATGGGGGCATCCAGGTTGTTCATGAAGACCCGGATGATTTCGCCAAACCCCAGGGTCACGATGGCCAGGTAATCGCCACGCAGCCTCAAGGTGGGTGCGCCCAGCAGCACACCAAACATCGCGGCCACACCCGCCCCCAGCGGCAGCGCCAGCCAAATCGGCAAGTGCAAGCCGCCCGGGAACAGGGCTGCCAGCGCGGGAATGGTGTCGGTCAAATGCGGCGAAGCCAGCAATGCAAACAGGTAAGCGCCCACGGCATAAAACGCGATGTAGCCCAAGTCCAGCAAGCCCGCAAAGCCCACCACGATGTTCAGCCCCAACGCCAGCAAGATGTAGAGCAAGGCAGTGTCAAGGATGCGCACCCAGGCCTCGCCCACGCCCTGCAAAAGCAGGGGCAGCACGGCCAGGGCCAGGGCGCTGAGCGCAAACGGAATCAGTTTGTGTTGACGCATGGCGGCTCCCATCAGGCGCGGTCGGCCACGCGTTCGCCCAGCAGGCCTTGCGGCCGCAGCGTCAGCACCAAGATCAACACGGCAAAGGCGAAGATGTCTTGGTAGTTGCTGCCCAGCACGCCGCCGGTCAGGTCGCCAATGTAGCCAGCGCCCATGGCCTCGATCACGCCCAGCAACACGCCGCCCACCATGGCACCGCCCAGGTTGCCAATGCCACCAAACACCGCTGCCGTGAAGGCTTTGAGGCCCGGCAAGAAGCCCATGGTGTGCTGCACCGAGCCATAGTTGGCCGCCCACATCACGCCTGCCAGAGCCGCCAGCGCGGCGCCGATCAAGAAGGTGGCCGAGATGACCTTGTCGGGCTGCACGCCCATCAGTTGTGCCACGCGGGGGTTCTCGGCGGTGGCGCGCATGGCGCGGCCCAGCTTGGTGCCGTGGATCAATGCCATCAGGCCGGCCAGGGTGAGCGCCGTGACCACCAAAATCAAGATTTGCACCAGGTTGATGGTGGCGCCCAGGACCTCGTAGGGCTCATCGGGCAGCAAGATCGGGAAGGGCTTGTAGTCGGGCTTCCAAATGATCATGGCCAGCGTCTGCAACAGCAGCGATACCCCCATGGCCGTGATCAGCGGTGCCAGGCGCGGCGCGCTGCGCAAGGGCCGGTAGGCCAGGCGCTCGATCAACACGTTCAAGCCCATGCACACACCCATGGCGGCAAACAGCGACAAGAGCAGTTGCAACCAGCCTGGCAGGCCAGAGTCGGCCAGCAGGGTCACCACGGTCCAGCTCACCAAGGCGCCCACCATCAAGACCTCGCCATGCGCAAAGTTGATGAGGTTGATGATCCCGTAGACCATGGTGTAGCCCAGCGCCACGAGGGCGTACATGCTGCCCAGCACCAGGCCATTGATGAGTTGTTGAATGAAGGTGTCCACTGCGTCCAGCCGTATGCAAAAAGCCCGCCATGTGGTCAAACCAGAGGGCGGGCTGATGGGGATCAGTCAGCTGGGATTATCGGTCAATCCCAGCCCAAACGATCAGAACAGCGAAGGCAGGCGCAGCGAGTCCACCGTCCAGCGGATCAGCTTTTGCTTGAAACCCGTGTAAGGCGGGAAGAACAACTTGGCCATCATGATGGGACCCGACTTGAGCACCGCACGCTCGTGCGAAAAGGCCTTGAAGCCGTACTCGCCGTGTGCGCTGCCGATGCCCGAGTTGTTCACGCCACCAAACGGCAGGTTGCCGTGGGCAAAGTGCAGCACGCAGTGGTTGATGGCCGCGCCGCCCGAGCTGGTCTGGGCCAGCAAGCGGCGGACGCGCTGCATGTTGGTGCTGAAGATGTACAGCGCCAGCGGCTTGGGATGGGCATTGATCTCGCGCACCACGGCGTCCAGGTCGGTGTAGCCAATGATGGGCAGCACCGGGCCAAAGATCTCTTCGGTCATGATGCTGGCGCCAGCGGGGATCTGGTCCAGCAAGGTGGGCGCAATGTAGCAACCCGCCACATCGACCTGACCACCGATCAGCACCCGAGCACCACGGCTTTGCGCGTCTTGCAGCAAACCGGCAATGCGCTGCGTGTGGCGTTGGTTCACGACACGGGCAAAGTCAGGCGTCTTGCGTTGCTCGTCGGGGGTGCTGCCAAAGCGCTCGGCGATCACGGCGCGGCATGCGGCCACGAAACGCTCTTTGACCGACTCTTGCACGTACACGTGGTCGGGCGCCACGCAGGTTTGGCCACAGTTCGTCAGCTTGCCCCACAGCAGGGCCTGTGCGGCCAGCTTGAGGTCAGCCGACTCGTCCACGATCACGGGCGACTTGCCGCCGAGCTCCAAGGTCACGCTGGTCAGGTGCTTGGCAGCGGCGGCCATGACCACCTTGCCCACCGCAGGCGAGCCGGTGAAGAAGATGTGGTCAAAGGGCAGGTCCAGCAAGACCTGCGAGGTGGGCAGACTGCCTTCGAACAAGGCCACTTCGTTGGGCGGGAAGATGTCGGCAATGATCTGGGCCATCACGAGGCTGACGTTGGGCGTCATCTCGGAGGGCTTGAGGATCGCGGTGTTGCCCGCCGCCAGGGCCGAGACCAAGGGGCCAAAGCACAGGTTGAGCGGGAAGTTCCAAGGGGCCACGATCAGCACGCGGCCACGCGGCTGGGTCTCGACCCAGGCGCTGGTGAAGGCCGTGGCCATCGTGGGCCACACGCGCTTGGGCTGTGCCCACTTCTTGAGGCTGCCAATGGTGTGACGGATCTCGTCGAGCACGGGCATGAACTCAGTGGCTTCGACTTCGGCCGGGGGTTTGCGGTAGTCCTTGGCGAAGGCGTCGTAGAAGTCCTGACGGCGCGCCATCATCGCTTCACGTAGCTTTTTCAGGCGAGCGATGCGCTCGGCCAAGGTGGACTCGCGCCAAGCCAGCGCCGTGGCCAGTTGCGCCTCAAACACCTTGTGGATGTCTGCGGGGTTGGACTCGCCGGTCTGGGGGTCAACAACGTGCATCATGGGTCGGTTCATCCTCGGTCTCCGTGGGGGCTACGGTGTGCAGGCTCTGGTCTCAAGCCTTGGGCTTGACGGCCTTGGCGGCTTTTTCGGCAGGGGCGGGGGCGGGCGCGGGTGAAGGTGCTGGCGTGGACTCAGCCAAACCCGCTTGAATGGCCGTGGCCGTCAATTCGTTGATGTTGGCACCCGTTTGCTCGGCTTGCTCACGCAGGCGGCGCACCAAATCGGCAGGCAGCTTGACGGCAAAAGGCACGAGACCGGCAGCTTGGTCCAGCTTGCGCTGTTCGCGGCGATCTGGCATGGCATTCGACTCAGCCGCGAAACGGCCAGGGATGGCCGCTTGCTGCAGTTGAATGCGCACCTTTGAGGCTTTGTTTTTTTCCAGATCGGTTTTTTTCATGGGGCAAACGGACTGCGCCGGCAGGACAATGGACAGGGGCGTCAACGCAGGCGCAACCGTATCTGATCACACTGCTCGCCACAATCCTGCGATTGTGCACCGTCTGTGTCAGCGTTCACGCGCCGCCAAGCCCGCATCTACCCTGATCCCCTGCCCCACGGCGCTTCACGCCACCGCCCTCACAAGCCCCATGCAACAGATCACATTCGAAGTCAGAGGTGAGTTCATCACCCTGGACCGCCTGCTCAAAGCCACCGGCATCGCCGAAAGCGGCGGACGCGCCAAAACCCTGGTGGCTGAGGGCCGAGTGCAGGTCGACGGGCAAGACGAATCCCGCAAGACCGCCAAGATCCGCCCGGGCCAGGTGGTGAGCCTGACGGGCGTGCGCATCAAAGTGGTGCCCGAAGACACAGCCGGGGGCAACTCCGGGGATTGACCCATGTTCAAAGTGCGGCGCAAGGGGCAACATGCCCGCTCCCACAAGGAGACCCCATGCCCCACATCTTTGCGCAAGACCTGCCCAAAACCGAAGCCAACTTCGCGCCGCTGACGCCGCTGTCGTTCATCGAGCGCTCGGCCCTGGTCTACCCCAACAAGCTGGCCGTGGTGCATGGCGAGCTGCGCCAAACCTGGTCGCAAACCTACGCACGCTGCAGGCAGTTGGCCAGCGCGCTGCAGCAACGTGGCCTGGGCGTGGGCGACACCGTGGCCGTGATGCTGCCCAACACGCCGCCCATGGTCGAAGCGCACTTTGGTGTACCCATGTCGGGCGCTGTGCTCAACACACTCAACACCCGGCTGGACGCCGAAGCCCTGGCCTTCATGCTCGACCATGGCGAGGCCAAGGCCGTGATCGTGGACCCCGAGTTTGCGAAGGTCATGGCCAAGGCGCTGAGCCTGCGCCAAAGCGGTCGCGAGCTCCTGGTGATCGATGCCGAAGACGCTTTGTTCACGGGCGATGCGCCACGCATCGGCGCCCTCACCTACGAGCAACTGCTGGCCGAAGGCTCGCCCGACTTTGAGTGGGTCATGCCGGCCGACGAGTGGGATGCCATCAGCCTGAACTACACCTCGGGCACCACGGGCAACCCCAAAGGCGTGGTCTACCACCACCGGGGCGCGGCGGCCAACGCCATCTCCAACATCCTTGAATGGGACATGCCCAAGCACGCCACTTACCTGTGGACGCTGCCCATGTTCCATTGCAATGGTTGGTGCTTCCCGTGGACGGTGGCAGCGCGCGCCGGCGTCAACGTGTGCCTGCGCCGCGTCGACCCCAAAGCCATCTTTGACGCCATCCGCACCCATGGCGTGACCCACTACTGCGGCGCACCCATCGTGCATGCCGCCATGGTGGCCGCGCCCGACGAGATCAAGCAAAACATCTCGCAGCAGGTCAAGGCCATGGTGGCAGGCGCCGCGCCACCGGCCGCCATGATCGAAGGCATGGAGAAGCTGGGCATCGACCTGACCCACGTCTATGGCCTGACCGAGATCTACGGCCCCGCCGCCGTGTGCGTCAAGCACGATGAGTGGGACGAGTTGGATGTGGGTGAGCGTGCGCGCCTCAACGCCCGCCAAGGCGTGAACTACCACCTGCAGCGCAGCGTGACGGTGATGGACCCCTTGACCATGCAAAGCGTGCCCATGGACGGCGAAACCATGGGCGAGATCATGTTCCGCGGCAACATCACGATGAAGGGTTACCTCAAGAACCCCAAGGCCACGCAAGAGGCCTTTGCCGGCGGTTGGTTCCACACGGGCGACCTGGCAGTGATTTACCCCGATGGCTACGTCAAAATCAAAGACCGCAGCAAAGACATCATCATCTCGGGCGGCGAGAACATCTCGTCCATCGAGGTGGAAGACGTGCTCTATCGCCACCCCGCCGTGATGGCCGCCGCCGTGGTGGCCAAGCCCGACGACAAGTGGGGCGAAACGCCCTGTGCGTTCATCGAGCTCAAGGCGGGTGCAGAAGTCACGGCTGCCGACATCGTGGCGCATTGCAAGCTGCACCTCGCAGGCTTCAAGGTGCCCAAGGCCGTGGTGTTTTGCGAGCTGCCCAAAACATCCACCGGCAAAATCCAGAAGTTCGAGCTGCGCAAGGTGGCAGGATCGGCCAAGCCCATCGGCGCTTGATCGGGGGCGCACCACCCGGTCTGTGGGCCGGGAGCCTTTGGCTCAGTACACCGTGGACGCGATGTTGTTGATGGCGCTCACACCGCCCAAGGGCTGCCAAGGGGCATTGACCGACGCTCGCTGGTAGAGCCGACCTGCCGAACCCAAGCCCACGATGGTGCCGTTGCTGAGGGCGGCCACCGCCTTGAGCCAACCTGAGTTGGGCACCGTCACCCACGGGCTGCCCAAGGTTGCCCGAACACGCAGCATGTGGTCGCTGCTGCCCACGCCGACCACGCTGCCGTCTGGCAAGGCCGCAGCACTGTCGACACCGTTGCTGCTGGTGACCGGCAACCAAGGTGCCGCCAAGGAGGCACGCGTGTACAGCGCCCGACTGAACCCCACGCCCAGCAAACTGCCATCGGGCATGCTGGAGACCGACAGCATCGCCACGTTGTTGAAGCTGGCCACCGCTTGCCAATCGTCTGCATCGAACGCCGCGCGGGCGTACAAGCGACCGTTGCTGCCAATGGCGACCGGCCCCAAGGTGCTGGACACCGCCGCACTGACCACCGCCACGTTGCCCACGACCGCCGTCAGCGGTGCACCCAGGTATTGCTGCAGGCGCGTCTGGTTGTCGGTCCCCACGGTGACCAAGGCTGGTGCACCGGCCAGCAAGCCAGCGTCGATGGCGGCTTTGGCATCGAGCATGCCCGAACCGCATCCCTCAGGGCAGGCATTCGGCAAGGGCCGTGTCGATCCCGTCAGCACCGAGGCCAGCACGGTCGGGTGCAGGCGGGGCTGGCCCTGACTCAAGCGAAAGCTCTGGATCAAAGCCGCCACAGCAGACACATGAGGCGCCGCCATCGACGTCCCACTGAGCGGAGCCACCGTTTGGGTGCCAGCGTCGGGCGCCGTGCGGCCCAGGTTCGATGTGGACAAAACGTTCTGCCCTGGTGCGCTGAGCGCCACACCCACACCGTGGTTGGAGAAAGTGGCGCGGAAGCCGTCCTCTGTGTGGGCAGCCACGGCGATGACGCTGCCGCAGTTGGCCGGCTGAACGCTGGCGACGTCGAGGTTGCCGTTGCCAGCGGCCGCCACCAGGGTGACCCCTCGGCGGATGGCCCCATCCACCGCTTGCTGCAAGCTCGCACTGCAAGCGCCAGACGACTGCAGCGACAGGTTGATGACCTTGGCCACCTTGGCCGCCGTCAATGTGGGCACATTGGCCACGGCACCGCCTGAGGCCCACGTGATGGCATCGGCCACATCAGCGATGTCGCCCCCGCAGGTGCCCAAGACACGCACCGGCATCACCTTGGCTTCATAGGCCAGCCCCGTGACCAACTGGTTGTTGTTGCCCACGGCGGCGATGGTGCCTGCCACGTGGGTGCCATGCCAGTCCGAGGGCTCGCTCTTGCTGACGCACCAATCGCCAGGGTCACTGGCGTTGCTGTCTCGGCCATTGCCGTCATTGGCCGTGTCAAGGTCGCCGATGAAGTCATACCCAGGCACGACGTTCGCATTCAGGTCGGCATGGTTGGTGATGCCCGAGTCCAGAACCGCCACCGTCACGCCGGCCCCACGAGTGAGATCCCATGCCGCTTGCGGACGCACCCCGGTCAGTGGATTGACCAGGGCCCACTGAGATGGGTAAGCGCTGTCGTTGGGCACCAAAGCCGCCTTGACGCGCAGGTTGGGCTCCACATAGTCCACGTTGGGCAAGGCGGCCAGCTCGCGCATCAGGATCGAGCCTTCTGTGCGCGCCAAACGCCTGGACAGGCGCACCACATCGGCCCCACCGGCCATGCGGCGGCCGTGCCGCAACGCAAACTCTTTGGCTTGGCCATCAAGGCCCGCGTTCAACAGCTTGCGCGCCTTGAGGCGCGCGTTCAAACCGCCCAGCGTCGTGGTGACCGCCGTGACCTGACTTTGCTCAGCAGAGCCGTCCTTGAAGCGAACGATGAAGCCGTTGTACGCTGCGCCGGCCTCAACTTGCACCAAATTGACCAAACGACCAAATGCATGCCCCTGTGAGGCCGACAAAGTCAACATCATGACCACACTGAACTGCAAGACCGTGCGACGTGGTGATGGCATGTGCCCTCCTTTGCTTGTTGCCGAGTGCGGCATTCTAGGCATGCCGCATCGTGAAAAATAAGCGCTTTGGTGCACCCGTCACAATCACAAGTCCGCGTTCAGGCCGCGACACAGAGAAAGAGATCACACCATGACGACAGCTTCCTTGCAAGACAAGGTCTCCCCCGAAGAGTGGCAACTGCGCGTCGACCTGGCCGCGGCCTACCGGCTGGTGGCGTTGTACGGCTGGAGCGACCTGGTGTTCACCCACATTTCGGCCCGCATCCCCGGCCCTGAGCACCACTTCCTGATCAACCCCTATGGCCTGATGTTCGACGAGGTCACGGCGTCCAGCCTGGTCAAGATCGACCAGCACTGCAACAAGCTCAGCGACTCGCCGCACCCGGTCAACCCCGCAGGCTTCACCATCCACAGCGCGGTGCACGCCGCGCGTGAAGACGCGGGCTGCGTGATGCACACCCACACGCGCGCTGGCGTGGGCGTAGCGGCGCAACGCGATGGCGTGCTGCCGATCTCGCAGCAAAGCACCTTTGTGCTGGCCTCGCTGGCGTACCACGACTACGAAGGCGTGGCCTTCCGCGAAGAAGAAAAGCCGCGTCTGCAAGCCGACCTCGGCCACGCCAACTTCCTGATGCTTCGCAACCACGGCCTGCTCACCGTGGGCCGCACCATCGCCGACGCCTTCTTGCACATGTACCTTTTTGAAAGCACCTGCCAGATCCAACTGGCTGCGCAATCGGGCGGGGCGGCCTTGACCGAAGTCAACCCACTGATCGTGCAAGGCGTGGCCCAGGCCATGAAGGTGCAGACAGGTGGCATGGGTGGCGCCTTCGTGTGGCCCGCCCTGATCCGCAAACTCGACAAGCTGGACACCAGCTACAAGACATGAAGACTCGCTGGATATTGGCCGGGCTGTTCACGGCCGCTTTGGGTGTGAGCACGCTGCTGGAGTTGGGCCCTGGCCTGATGCACGCGCCTGCGACTGGGCACGAAGGCTCGCAAAACGGCAACTTGCCTTGGCAGATCAGGCTCAACGCCGACGGCAGCAGCACCGTGCTGGGCCTGACCCTGGGCACGCCCGAGCAAAGCAGCCGCCTGGCCGATGTGCAAGGTCGATGGGGGCCGGACACCCAGATCGCCATCGTCGCAGCGCCGGGTGAAAACGGCACGCTGGAAGCCTTCGTGGACCCGGCTCAAGCGGGCTTCATCGCGGGCAAAGTGGTGGTCAGCACGGCGTTGCCCAAGGACGTGATCCGGGGCATGCGCGAGCGCGCCATCAAGGCCGAGTTCATGGAGAGCACCACGCGCAAATACACCTTGGCGCCCGCTGACCTGTCTGCGGCCTTGGCCGCCCCAGTGGTGGGCCTGAGCTTCATCCCCCAGGCCAACCTCGATGCCGAGACGGTCATCGCCCGATTTGGCGAACCTGCTGAGCGGGTTCGCATCAGTGCACAGCTGGAGCACTTTCTCTACCCCGCCAAGGGCCTCGACCTGGCCCTGAGCACAGAAGGCAAAGAGCTGTTGCAGTACGTGGCACCGGCGCAGTTCGCGCGCCTGCGCCAGCCGCTCAAGGCCGCTTCGCAGCCTTGAACTGGGCCTGGATCTCGGCGATCTCGCGGTCTTTTTGTTCCCACAGGCCATTGATCCAGGCCTGCAGCTCGGCGCGCTTGTTGCTGCCATTGGCGTCGGTGGTCAGCAGCTCACGAGGGATGGGCACCTCACGCACCTTGACCACCACCTCGTCCATCTGCCCCGACAGCAGTTGCCAGAACTCGGGCACACCATGCGGGTAGACGATGGTCACGTCGATCATCGCGTCGAACATGTCACCCATGGTTTCCAGGGCCATGCCAACGCCGCCCGTCTTGGGCTTGAGCAGGTGCTGATAGGGTGACTTCTGCTGGTCGTGCTTGCCCTGGGTGAAGCGGGTGCCTTCGAGGAAGCTGATCACCGACGTGGGGATCACGCGGAACTTCTCGCAGGCCTTGCGGGCGGTCTCCAGGTCTTTTTGAGCGCTCACACCGCCCTTGCGCTTCATGAACGGGAAGTCCAGCGCCCACCAAGCCAGTCCAATGATGGGCACAAAAATCAGCTCGTACTTGATGAAGAACTTCAGCAAGGGGATGCGGCCATTGAAGGTGCGCTGCAGCACCAAGATGTCCACCCAGCTTTGGTGGTTGCTGCTGACCAGGTACCAGCCCTTGCGCTTGAACGCATCGGCACCCGTGACGTGCCAGCGGGTGCGGCCCACCAGGGCGATCCAAACGCCATTGACGCTGGACCAGCCCTCGGCGATGGCGTTCAGCGCGGCATCGGCCACACGGCGCACCGGCCGAAAGGGCAGCGCCGCCTTGAGCAAAGCAAACGGGATCATCAGTGAGAACCCAATCACCGTGTTGACGATGACCACCAGGGTGGCCAAGGTGCCTTTGATCGCGCGGGAGATCGCTTGGAGCATGGGTGGGCAGACGGCACGCCATCTGTTCAAAACACGAAGTGTCGATTATGTGCACAGTTGTGCATCAATTCAATCTGACGCTGGAAATCGGCGCGGCGTGAGATCCGCCACCTTGGGCACTGAGCCGTTCGGATCATCAAACTGACACACACCCATGGCAGGGTGGGCACTTTGATGCCATTACATCGGTTTTTGACCGAACTTGCCATGAGTACCTCCACCCCCCCCTTTGACGACGCGATGTTGCGCCGCCTGCAAGACGACGTGATCGACAGCTACGACGAAGAGCTGGAGATGGAGATCGACGATCGCTTCCTGGATGGCGAAAGCGCCATGACGCCTGAGGCCCGCGCCGCGCGTCGCACCTACTTCCGCGAGCTGTTCCGCCTGCAAGGCGAGCTGGTCAAGCTGCAAGACTGGGTGGTGCACACGGGCCAGCGCGTGGTGATCGTGTTCGAGGGCCGAGATGCCGCAGGCAAGGGTGGCGCCATCAAGCGCATCACGCAGCGCCTGAACCCGCGCGTCTGCCGTGTGGCCGCCCTGCCCGCGCCCAACGACCGCGAAAAAACACAGTGGTACTTCCAGCGCTACATCGCGCACCTGCCTGCGGCCGGCGAGATCGTCTTGTTTGACCGCAGTTGGTACAACCGCGCCGGCGTGGAGCGCGTCATGGGCTTTTGCACCGACGACGAGTACGAAGAGTTCTTCCGTTCGGTGCCCGAGTTCGAAAAGATGCTGGTGCGCAGCGGCATCAGCCTGCACAAGTACTGGTTCTCGGTGACCGACGAAGAGCAGAACGCACGCTTTTTGGGCCGCATCACCGACCCGCTCAAGCAGTGGAAGCTCAGCCCCATGGACCTGGAATCACGCCGCCGCTGGGAGGACTACACCCGCGCGAAAGAGGTGATGCTGGAGCGCACCCACATCCCCGAGGCCCCCTGGTCGGTCGTGCAGGCCGTGGACAAAAAGCGCGCCCGCCTGAACCTGATCGACCACATCCTCAAGCAGTTTGACTACTTCGAGATCGAGCACCCGCAGGTTCAACTGCCCCCGCGCCAACGCCACGAAGACTACGCGCGCCGCCCGGTACCCGAGAGCATGAACGTGCCTGAAGTCTATTAAAACTTCAGGATCGTCAGGCCCAAGCCCAGGCTGGACTGCCGCACGTTGTACTCGAGCAGCGACTCGCCATAGCCTTGAAAGACCTGTGCATACCAGCGCAGGCCATCGGGGCGGTCGCTGAACACCGGGTAGCTCCAATCGAGTCGCAAGGCCCCCTTGCCGCTGAATGAGGGGCGCCACACCAGCGAGGCCAAGGAGCGCCCAGGCGACCAATCGACCTGCACCTGCTGGCTGCCCAGGTAGTCAACGATGTCGGGGTTGTTGTTGGTGGCCGTTTGGGCGTTGTCGGTGCGGCGCTCGACGCGCCAACTCAGGCCGACGTCGCCGTGCTCTAAGCCCACAGCCGCGTACACACGGTTCCAGCTGCGCGAGAGCGGGTCCACCTGCCCATTGGACTGGTGGACGAAAGCGAGCTGCGTCATGCGCCAGCGCCACCCCAGCGGCAGCCCTTGCCACTGGCTGGGCGTGGGCACCACGTAAATCAGCTCGGGCTGGTAGTCGGTGTTGCGAAAGGGCGAGGACGCCCCACGGTTGTAGAGCTGCCAAAGCGACTCTTGCGTGTACGCCACCCAGAGGTCGGCGCCCGGCAGCACGAGGTCCTGCGCCACCTTGGTCCGCAAAGACAACTGCAGCTTGGCTTCGTTGTTCTCGTAGCGCGGCAGCTTGTCGGCATAGCCCTGCGTGCTTGAGTAGGGCGTCACATTGGCGCGTTTGCGCATGTGCACCGGCAAGAAAAAATTCGGCTGGTAGCCCGTGTAATTGAAAGTGCCCCGCTTGTCGCCAGGATCGAGCTCCCAGATGCGTGACAGCAAGCTGTTCGAGGCCTGTGCCGCCACCGGCACTTCGGCCGCCCCGCTGGCCAATGCCACGCTGGCGGCCTCTTGGGGCTTGACCAAAGGCGAGGCGGGCACCTCCAACATGCCACTGCGCACCGACAGCTTGTCATAGCAAGCCAGTCGATCGGGGTCTTTGACGATGCCCGAACACTCCCGCAGGTCCACAGAAGACTGGGCATGCCCCTGACGGGACAACAGACTCAAACCCAAGACCAACGCCAAGGCGATAGGACTTCGACGCAAAGCGAGAAACGCTGACATGGTCAAGTCCCTTTCAAAGAAGACCCCCCAGCTTGCCACAATGCCGCGCTGACACAACCAGGCCCTGGCAAAAGCGATACGCTCGCGGCTCACACGCTTGAAGCGGAGCCCCGACTGTGCTGAATTGGTTCGAGAAACGCGTCCACCCTTTTCCGGACACCCCCCCTGCCAGCCCGCCTGAGGGCTTCCTGCCCTTTGTGTGGGCCGCCACCCAAGGCGTGCGCGGCCACATCGTGGCCATGACCACGCTGACCGCCGCCATCGGGGCCTTTGAGGCGCTGCTGTTCAGCATGCTGGGCAACATCGTCGATTGGCTGAGCAAGGTGCAGCCATTGCAGCTGTGGGCGCAGTCCAAGCACCACTTGCTGCTGCTCGCCCTGATTTTGTTGGCGAGCCCTTTGGCCGTGTGGCTGCAAACGCTGATCAAGCACCAGAGCCTGGCGGGCAACTTCCCGATGAAGCTGCGCTGGCAGTTTCACCGCCACATGCTGGGGCAAAGCATGGGCTTCTACCAAGACGAGTTCGCGGGGCGCGTGGCTGCCAAGGTCATGCAGACGGCACTGGCTGTTCGCGATTGCTGCTTCACGGTGTGCGACATCCTGATCTTTGTGATGATCTATTTCGTCACCATGACTGCGGTGGTGGGCCACTTCGATGGCTGGCTGGTGCTGCCCTTTCTGGGCTGGCTCGCGCTGTACGCCACGGCCGTGACCTTCTTCGTGCCGCGCCTGAGCCGCATGGCCCGCGCCCAGGCCGACGCCCGCTCGCTCATGACGGGCCGCATCACCGATGCGTACACCAACATCGCCACGGTCAAGCTGTTCTCGCACGCCAACCGCGAGGCAGGCTACGCGCGCCAAGCCATGCAAGACTTTTTGCGCTCGGTGTATGGCCAGATGCGCCTGGTGAGCTGGTTTGAGCTGACCAACCACACGCTGAGCATGCTGTTGATCATGTCCACGGCCGGCGTGGCCCTGTGGCTGTGGATGCAAGGCCTGGTCGGCATTGGCGCGGTGGCGGCGGCCACGGCCATGGCGCTGCGCCTGAACGGCATCTCACACTGGATGATGTGGGAGATGGCTGGCCTGTTCGAAAACATCGGCACCGTACAAGACGGCATCAACACGCTCTCGCGGCCCCACAGCGTGGTCGACGCGCCGGGCGCAACGACGCTGCGCGTGCCGCACGGCGACATCCGCTTTGAAAACGTCGACTTCCATTACGGTGGCCAACGCACGGTGATTGGAGGCCTGAACCTGCACATCCAGCCGGGTGAAAAAATCGGTCTGGTGGGGCGCTCCGGGTCGGGCAAGTCCACCATCGTCAACCTGCTGCTGCGCTTTCATGACATCGAGCAGGGCCGCGTGCTGATCGATGGACAAGACATCCGCCAGGTCACGCAAGACAGCCTGCGCGAGCACATCGGCATGGTCACGCAAGACACCTCGCTGCTGCACCGCTCGGTGCGCGACAACGTGGTGTACGGCCGCCCCGATGCCAGCGACGCCGACATGACCGAAGCGGCCCGCAAGGCCGAGGCACTCGACTTCATCGAGACCCTGGTTGACGCCAAGGGGCGCTCCGGCTTTGATGCGCATGTGGGCGAGCGCGGCGTCAAGCTGTCGGGTGGGCAGCGCCAGCGCATTGCCATTGCCCGCGTGATGCTCAAAGACGCGCCCATCTTGTTGCTGGACGAGGCCACCAGCGCGCTCGACTCGGAGGTCGAAGCGGCCATCCAGGCCAGCCTGTACCGCCTGATGGAGGGCAAGACCGTGGTGGCCATTGCGCACCGCTTGTCGACCATCGCAGCCATGGACCGCCTGATCGTGCTCGACCAGGGCCGCATCGTGGAGCAAGGCTCACATGCTGAACTGCTGGACCAAGGTGGCTTGTATGCGCGCCTGTGGGCTCACCAGAGTGGAGGCTTCCTGGGCGAGGAAGCCGGCGATGAGAGCGACCGGAGCCAAGCGGCGTGAGCCGTTGCTTGCGCTGAACCTTCACCAAGGAAGCGTCTGCCCCTGGTAGTCCATGAACCCCCCGCTGTGCTGAGCGGCATCCAAACCGTCGATGACGGTCAGCAAGCGCAAAGCGGCTTGCTCAGGCGTTTGCACGTTCAGCCCGGTTTTGGCGAAGGGGCCTGACAAGCCCGTGTCCACCGTACCCGGGTGCAGGCTGACGCACACCGCCTGCGGGCGCTGGCGTTTGAGTTCGATGGCCGCCGTGTGCACCAGTTGGTTCAGCGCGGCCTTGGCGGCGCGGTAGCTGTACCAGCCGCCCAATTGGTTGTCGCCGATGCTGCCGACCTTGGCCGACAGGGTGGCAAACACCGCCTTGCCTTCGCGCGGCAACAGCGGCAGCAAGTGCTTCATCAAGAGGGCCGGGCCGGTGGCATTGATGGCAAACGACAAGGCCATGTGCGCCGGGTCGAGGCTGCGCCAGGTTTTCTCGGGCTCAAAGCCCTGACCGTGCAAGAAGCCAGTGGCGTCAATCACCAGGCGCAGCGGGCGCCCAGTGCTGAGTTGCTGCGCCTGCACGTGCTGAGCCAGTGCGGCCACCGAGGCCTCGTCCAGCAGGTCCACGGCCGGCTCGCTCTGCCGGGAGATGCCCTGCACCCACGCCTGGGGCGCGCTGGCCTGCACCTGGGCCGACAAGGCCGAACCCAAGCCGCCTTGGGCGCCGATCACCAACGCTTGGCCTTCGCCCAGCCAGCTCAGGTCGAGGCTCATGCTTGTGGGCCCTGTCGCACCCAGGGCAGGGCCATGGTGGTGGGCTCAGGCAGGGTCACGCCCTCGGCTTCGGCAATGGTGGCCAGCGCGTCTTCCATCAAGGCACGGGCGTGGCCGGCCATGCGGTAGAGGTAGGCATGCAAGGCCACGTCGACCGGCTGGCGGCTTTCGCAATCGGCGCTGTAGGCCTCAAACTGGCCCAACAGGGTCACCAGCTCGGCCAAGTGCTGCGGGCACTCGCAGGCCACGCGGGGCATGTCCTGGGTCAGGCGAGCCAGGGTGTTGGCGTCAAAACGTGAGGCAGGCGCCGGGTCAGGCACGTTGCGCATGGCCCGCGTCACCGAACGCCAGCCGCGCACGGCCTCCATCAGGGTTTGCTGCAGCTCGGTCGGCTCCAGGGGCGAGCGGCGCAAGATGGCTGCGCGGGCACGCAAGGCCTCCAGCACCTGCGAGTTGGCAAAGCCATACACCACCACCATTTGCTTGGCACCCACCACGCGCGACAGGCGCACGAGGCGGTCCACCGTGTCCATGTGCATGGCGCCAAAGTCGGCCAGGATCAGGTCAGCACGCACGTTTTGCAAGGCAAGCTCGGCGCTGATGCTGTCGTCGGTGGCTGCAACCACGTCCACATCGTGCAAACGCTGCACGTGGGTGGCCCAGCGGATGCTGGTCTCGGCGCCAATGAGCACCATGCGGATGCGCTCGTCTTGCACCGCAGGCGTTTGCGTCTGGCCCACGCTGCGCGCTGCCGGGCGCTTGAGCAAGCCCTCGGTCTGGTCGGCCTCGTCCACCAGGTCTTGCAAACGGGGCGTCTCCATGCGGGCGAGCATGCCGATGCCATGACCTCGGTTGACCAGTTGCTTGATCAAAACCAAGCGGCGCACGTCTTGGCTGGAATACAGTCGGTGTCCAGACGGTGCCTGGGTCGGGCCCACGACTTGGTAGCGGCGCTCCCACACACGGAGCGTGGCCACCGGGATGTTGACCATGCGTGCAGCGGCGCTGCTTCGGTAACGCGGCGCGCCAGTGTCGGTCGGTGCAACGGCTTGATCGGGCATGGCGAGTCCTTTGTTGTTTCTATGACCTCAAATTGAAGCCTCAAAACCGATTCTCCGCTCAACAAAGCGGTGCCGTCTTGATTGAAAATGAGTCAAAGCGGATGCAAACCGCTTCAAACCCCTAACTGGAGTCTCACCCATGACCACACGTCGCCAATTCATGATGACCGTCGTCCCTGCCGTTGCCGCTTTGTCGGCTGTGGGCAGCGTCTGTGCCGCCGATGCGCACGCCGATGAGAAAGACCCAGGCGCAGCGGCTTTGGGCTACAAGCACGACGCCACCAAAGTCGACGCCAAGAAATACCCCACCTACAAGGCGGGCAGCGTCTGCAGCAACTGCCAGTTCTACCAAGGCAAGCCCACCGACGCCTGGGCCGCCTGTCCCCTGCTGGGCGGCAAGCAAGCCAACGCCAAGGGCTGGTGCGCGGGCTACGCCAAGAAGGCCTGATCGGCCTGCGCAACTCGCGCAAGCAAAGAAAAAGCCGCTCCTCGGAGCGGCTTTTTTCATGGGGCGCTGCAAGCGCAGCGCCAAACCAAGAACGCAATCAAGCGTTCATCAGGCATCCAAAGGCGTGATGCCGGCGATCGCCCAGTCACGGCCGTCGTCAATGGGCTTGACCAAGTGCCACAGTTCGTTGAAGGGGTTGGCGCCAGCGCCCACCTCTTCGCGGATCAGGCCATGGAAGCGCACTGACACGATCCACTGACCGTCTTCCTTGGCAGTGTCGACCATTTCGGCGTCGAGTTGCATGACGTCGGTCTGGTTGGCCGCTTGACCACGGTCTTGCAGGTCCAGGCGGATGGAGGCAAACAGCTCGGGCGTCGTGAACTTGCGCAGGTCATCGAGGTTGCCGGCGTCGTTGGCGGCCTGCATGCGGATGAAGATCATCTTGGCAATGCGCTGGAAGCCTTCCACGTCGAAGCCGGCAGGCACGTTGGCCAGCGAAGCTACTGGGCCTGCCGCAGGCGACGAACCGCCCGAGGCAGGCGCGGCGTTGTAGCTGGGCTGAACGGCTTCACGTTGCATCGGCGCGTTGTATGGCGCACCAGCACCTGCTCCTGCCAGTTGCGGACCACCTTGTGCAGGCTTGGCAAAGCGACGCATCAGCCAGCCGATCGCCATCACGGCCACCAGCGCAACCAAGGCCATGGTCATGAAGTTGCCAAAGGCCTCACCCATGCCAAAGTGGCTCATCAGGGCCGCGATGCCCAAGCCCGCAGCCAAACCAGCCAAAGGCCCCATCCAAGAGCGCTTTGCAGGCGCAGCAGCCGGCGTGGCCGGTGTCGCAGGCGACGGGTTGGCCGCATTCGTTGGCTGGGCGGGTTTGGCAGGCACATTGCCTGGCTGGTTCGCCGGCATCTGGCGCTGCATGCCCGCAGGACGGCCACCGCCCAGGCGCTTGGCCTCGGCGTGCATCGGTGCGGTCAACATGCCAAAAGCAGCAATCGACATCGTGAGTGCCATCAAACGGTTCTTCAATTTCATGAAGGATCAGTCCTTGCCTCGCAGGGCGGTTGAATCACATGGTGAAAATCATTCGCGCGGATGCGCAAACAACTTTTCACTGAGCACGATACATCGGGGTGAATGTCCTCATTTCAAGGCTGGACATGGATTTGCGCACCATTTGCACAACATGCCCCGGATAATCCGCCCCCATGACATCTCCTGCCTCCGCATCCGCCGCTTTCAGCACCCTGCCTTTGACCCCCGCCATGCAAGAGAACTTGCACAGCCTGGGTTACCTCGGCATGACGCCCATCCAGGCGGCCAGCCTGCCCCTGACCCTGGCGGGAGACGACCTCATCGCCCAAGCCAAAACCGGCAGCGGCAAAACCGCCGCCTTTGCCTTGGCCTTGCTGCACAAGCTTGACGTTCGCAACCTGAATGTGCAGGCCCTGGTGCTGTGCCCCACGCGCGAACTCGCCGACCAGGTCACCCAAGAAATCCGCCGACTGGCGCGCTTTGAAGCCAACATCAAGGTCCTGACCTTGTGCGGCGGTAGCACCATGCGCCCGCAAATCGAAAGCCTCTCGCACGGCGCGCACATCGCCGTGGGCACGCCCGGCCGGATCATGGACCACCTTGAGCGCGGCACGCTCGATTTGGGCCAATTGCAAACCCTGGTGTTGGACGAGGCCGATCGCATGCTCGACATGGGCTTCCACGACGACATCACCTACGTGGCCCGCCAGTGCCCCAAGAACCGGCAAACCCTGCTGTTCTCGGCCACCTTCCCTGAGGGCATTGCCAAGCTCAGCGCGCAGTTCATGCGCAACCCCAAAGAAGTGAAGGTGCAAGCCACCCACGAGGCCAGCAAGATCCAGCAACGCTGGTACGAGGTCGAGCGCAGCACGCGGCTCGATGCCGTCACCCAACTGCTGCTGCACTTCCGCCCGGCCAGCACCATCGCCTTTTGCAACACCAAGCAGCAGTGCCGTGACCTGGTCGACGTGCTGACCGCCCACGGCATCGAAGCCATCGCCCTGCATGGCAACCTGGAACAGCGCGACCGCGATCAGGTTTTGATCCAGTTCGCCAACCGCAGCGCCTCGGTGCTGGTGGCCACCGACGTGGCCGCGCGCGGCCTGGACATTGCGCAACTCGAAGCCGTCATCAACGTCGACGTCACACCCGACTCCGAAGTGCACATCCACCGCATTGGCCGCACCGGCCGGGGCGACGCCGAAGGCCTGGCATTGAATCTGGCCAGCATGGACGAGATGGGCCGCGTGGGCAACATCGAGGTGCTGCAAGGCCGCCAGTCTGAATGGCACCCCGTGAGCGAACTCACACCCGCCAGCAACCAGCCCCTGCTCGCCCCCATGGTGACGATTCAGATCCTGGGTGGCCGCAAAGAAAAGATCCGCCCTGGCGACGTGCTGGGCGCCCTGACAGGCGAAGCCGGCCTGCAAGGCAGCAGCATCGGCAAAATCAACGTCACCGACTTCCACACCTACGTGGCGATTGAGCGCAGCATCGCCGGCAGCGCGGTAGGCTTGCTCAACAGCGTCAAGGTCAAGGGCAAGAAGGTCAAGGCCCGCCTGCTCAGCGACGACTGAGGCTCACCCACACACAGGGATTTGAAGATGGCGTCTAGCCTGCTCGCATTGATGGACGACATCGCCACGGTGCTCGATGACGTGGCCTTGCTCACCAAGGTGGCCGCCAAAAAGACCACCGGGGTGCTGGGCGACGACCTGGCGCTCAACGCCCAGCAAGTCTCGGGCGTGACCGCCGAGCGCGAGTTGCCCGTGGTGTGGGCCGTGGCCAAGGGCTCTCTGCGCAACAAGGCCATCTTGGTGCCTGCCGCATTGGCCATCAGCGCCTTTGCCCCCTGGTTGATCACGCCCTTGCTGATGGTGGGCGGCGCCTACCTGTGCTTTGAAGGCTTCGAAAAGGTGGCGCACCGCTTTTTGCACAGCGCCGACGAAAATGAAGCGCAGCACGAAGCACTGGTTCAGGCCTTGTCAGACCCCAAGGTGGACTTGGTGGCTTATGAGCGCGACAAAATCAAAGGCGCCATCCGCACCGACTTCATCTTGTCAGCCGAGATCATCGCCATTGCATTGGGCACGGTGACCGGCACCAGCTTGTTGACGCAGTTCAGCGTGCTGGCCGGCATTGCCGTGCTGATGACCTTGGGCGTGTACGGCTTTGTCGCAGCCATCGTGAAGATGGACGACGCCGGCTTGCACCTGATGCAGCAAGCCGATGCCAAAGGTGGCCGCCCCTTGCAACGCGCACTGGGTCAAGGGCTGTTGAGTGCCGCGCCCAAGTTGATGAAGCTGTTGACACTGGCCGGCACGGTGGCCATGTTCTTGGTGGGCGGCGGCATCATCACGCACGGCTTGCACGGCGCGCACGACCTGATCCACCATACGCAAGAGGCTGTGGCGGCTTGGCCAGGCATCGGCGCGGTGCTGGCGCCCGTCACATCCACGGTGATCGATGCCGTCACGGGGCTGGTCACGGGCGGCCTGGTGCTGCTGGCGGTCACGGCTGGCGGCAAGGTCGTTGGCTTGTTCAAGCGCTGAACAAGCCCGTGACAAAGGCTGAGGCTCAGCGCCAAAGCCCTTGCCCAAGGGGGCCCTAAGCCCCTGAAAAGCACACAAAAGGTGGTCCAGCGGGCACAATGTCAGGTTGCCCATATTGCAGGCAAGGCCCTGTGGCCTGCCCCACCCGCGCCGTGTCCCAAGTCTCATCTGCCATCAGCGTCCCATCCGCCAAGCCTTTAACGGCTTACCGGCCGTATTGGGCCAAGCGCTTTGGCCGGGCCAAGTTCCTGCCCATGAGCCGCGAGGAGATGAACGAGCTCGGCTGGGACAGCTGCGACATCATCATCGTCACCGGTGATGCCTATGTTGACCACCCCAGCTTCGGCATGGCCGTGATCGGCCGGGTGCTGGAAGCCCAGGGCTTCCGCGTGGGCATCATCGCCCAACCCGACTGGCAAAGCGCCGACCCTTTCAAGGCGCTGGGCAAACCGAACCTGTTCTGGGGCGTGGCCGCCGGCAACATGGACTCGATGATCAACCGCTACACGGCCGATCGCAAGATCCGCAGCGACGACGCCTACACGCCCGGCGGCCAAGGCGGCAAACGCCCCGACCGCGCCTCGCTGGTCTACGCGCAGCGCTGCAAAGAAGCCTACCCCGAGGTGCCCATCGTCATGGGCGGCATCGAGGCCTCGCTGCGCCGCATCGCCCACTATGACTACTGGCAAGACAAGGTGCGCCGCTCCATCTTGATGGACGCCAAGGCCGACCTGCTGCTGTACGGCAACGCCGAGCGCGCCATCATCGAAGTGGCCCACCGCCTGGCCGCGCGCGAGCCCATCGAACAAATCACCGACGTGCGCGGCACCGCCTTCTTGCGCCGCACCAACGACCCCACGGCCGAAGGTTGGTTCGAGCTCGACTCTTCTGACGTCGACATGCCCGGCCGCATCGACCAGCACATCAACCCCTACCTGACCACGGGCCAGCTGGCCGCCGAGAACGGCGAAACCTGCGCACTGGAAGAAGCCGGCGAGTTCGACCCGGCCCAAAAGGCAGCCATGGCCATTGCTGCGGCCAAGGCTGGCGGCCCTGGCATGAAGGCGGCGCAAGCCGATCTGGCCGGTGGGGCCAAGCCCATCAAGCTGGTGCCCAACCCCGCGCTGGCCAGCAAGGCCAACTCCAAGCCAGCCCCAAGCCAAGCCCAAGTAGCTGTGGTAGCGCCCACCCTGCCCGAGCGCAGCGGCAAGATCAGCATGCCCGCACGCGACCGCACCGTGATCCGCCTGCCCTCTTACGAGCAGGTCAAGAGCGACCCGGTCTTGTACGCCCACGCCAACCGTGTCTTGCACCTCGAGACCAACCCCGGCAACGCCCGCGCCCTGGTCCAGGCCCATGCCCACCGCGATGTGTGGATCAACCCGCCGCCCATCCCGCTCACCATGGCCGAGATGGACCATGTGTTCGACCTGGACTACGCGCGCAGCCCGCACCCGGCCTATGCCGACGAAAACGGCAGCCACGACCACGGCACCAAGATCCCCGCTTGGGAGATGATCCGCTTCAGCGTGAACATCATGCGCGGCTGCTTCGGCGGCTGCACCTTCTGCTCCATCACCGAGCACGAAGGCCGCATCATCCAAAGCCGCAGCGAAGACTCGGTCATCCACGAAATCGAGGCCATCCGCGACAAGGTCAAAGGCTTCACTGGCGTCATCTCTGACCTGGGTGGCCCCACGGCCAACATGTACCGCATTGGCTGCCGCTCGCCCGAAATCGAGGCCGCGTGCCGCAAGCCATCGTGCGTCTACCCCGGCATCTGCCCCAACCTGAACACGCACCACGGCCCGCTCATCAAGATGTACCGCCGTGCGCGCGAGCTGCGTGGGGTCAAGAAGATCCTGATCAGCTCCGGGCTGCGCTACGACCTGGCCATCAAGAGCCCCGAGTACATCAAAGAGCTGGTGACCCACCACGTGGGCGGCTACCTCAAGATCGCGCCTGAGCACACCGAAGGCGGCCCGCTCAGCAAGATGATGAAGCCGGGCATCGGCACCTACGACAAGTTCAAGCAGCTGTTCGAGCAATACAGTGCCGAGGCGGGCAAGAAGCAGTACCTGATCCCTTACTTCATCGCGGCCCACCCCGGCACCAGCGACGAAGACATGATGAACCTGGCCGTCTGGCTCAAGCGCAATGGCTTCAAGGCCGACCAGGTGCAGACCTTCTACCCCAGCCCCATGGCCACGGCCACGGCCATGTACCACTCGGGCCGCAACCCGCTCAAGGGCATCAGCCGCATCGAGGGCAAGGGCGAGCGCGTGGACATCGTCAAGGGCGACAAGCGCCGCCGCCTGCACAAAGCCTTCTTGCGCTACCACGACCCCAACAACTGGCCGCTGTTGCGTGAGGCGCTGAAGTCCATGGGCCGCGCCGACCTGATCGGCAACGGTCAGCACCACCTCATCCCTTTCTACCAGCCGCAAACCGATGGCGGGTATGAAAGCGCGCGCCGCAAGAACTCCACCGCCACGGGCACCAAAACCTCGGTGGTGACCACCGGCCGCACGGGGCGCATGGGCCTCAAGCGCCCGAGCGACGCAGAGTCACCCGACCCACGCGGCATTGGCAAACCCAACGCACGTGCAGCGCAAAGCAAGCAGCCACAGCGCGGTCAGATCCTGACCCAGCACACGGGCTTGCCCCCGCGTGACAACGGCTCGCGCCCAGCCAGAGGCGGCCCCAACGCCGCGGGGCCCGCCGCCAAGGGCGCGGTCGCACGCAAGAAGGTGCGTTGACAAGGCAGGAAGCGGCTGACACTGCCTTAAACTCTGGGCTTTCAGCCTCTGAAACCCATGTCTGCCGCCTCCCCCGGTAACGCCCCCGCCCTGTTTGACCTCAAGAGCGCCTCGCTCACCTTGGTCGCCTTTGTGCTCAAAACAGGCAACATCCCTGCCGTGGCCCAAGCCATGGCCGAGCGCTACGCAGACACCCCCGATTTTTTCAGCCGCGACCCGGTGGTCATCGACCTGACCCACCTGGCCAGCCTCGACGTCGCTGTCAACTTTGAAGCCCTGATCAAGCTGCTGACCAGCTTCAAGCTCAACCCGGTAGCGGTGCGCGGTGGCACGCCCAGCCAAGTGGCCGCGGCTTTAGAGGCCGGCCTGGGCGAAGCGCCCGACAGCCACGCCGCGCCCGCTCGCGTCGAAACCGTGGTCAAAGAAGTCGTGCGCGAAGTGGTCAAAGAAGTGATCCGCGAGGTGCCAGTGGAAGTGCCTGTGGCCGCCACCACCCTGATCATCGACAAGCCCCTGCGCAGCGGCCAACAAATCTACGCCAAAGGCGGCGACCTCATCATCACGGCCCTGGTCAACCACGGCGCGGAAGTGATCGCCGACGGCTCCATCCACGTCTACGCCCCGCTGCGCGGCAAGGCCATTGCCGGCGCCAAAGGCAACCGCGAGGCCCGCATCTTCGCCACCTGCATGGAGCCCGAGTTGCTCTCGATTGCCGGCACCTACCACACCACCGACACCCCCCTGCCCGCCAACGTGCGCGGCAAGCCAGCGCACATCCGCCTGGATGGCGACCGCCTGGTGTTCGACCCCATCGACCTCTGATACTTCAGCAAACATTGAAAGGACCGCCATCCATGGCCAAGATCATCGTGGTGACCTCCGGTAAGGGGGGCGTCGGCAAGACGACCACCAGCGCCAGCTTCGCTTCCGGCCTGGCCCTGCGCGGCCACAAAACCGTGGTCATCGACTTTGACGTGGGCC
>CANCFV010000039.1 GCA_947377275.1 Burkholderiales bacterium
GCTGCCTGCGGTCAAAAAGCGCAGGGCCTTGTGAGCGAGTTCGTCTTTCATGTTGTTCTCAACTGCGGTGCTCATCAGAAATAGCCTTCCTTCTTGCGGCGCTCCATCGAGGCCTCGGACGTGCGGTCGTCCATGCGGGTGGCGCCACGTTCGCTCACGGTCACGTGCAGGGTCTCTGCCACGATGTCGGCGGGGCTTTGCGCATCGCTCTCAACGGGGCAGGTGCAGGTCATGTCGCCCACGGTGCGGAAACGCACGTCAACCGTTTCAACGGTTTCGCCTTCCAGTGCCGGTGTGACATCGGTCAGCGGCACCAGCAGGCCCTTGCGACGGATCACTTGGCGAGCGTGCTTGAAGTAGATGTTGGGCAGCGGGATCTTTTCGCGCTCGATGTAGAGCCACACATCCAGCTCGGTCCAGTTCGAGATCGGGAAGGCTCGGAAGTGCTCGCCCGGCTTGATGCGGGTGTTGAACAGGTTCCACAGCTCAGGACGCTGTTCCTTTGGCTGCCATTGGCCAAAGCTGTCGCGGTGGCTGAAGATGCGCTCTTTGGCGCGCGCCTTTTCTTCGTCACGGCGGGCACCGCCCATCAGGCAGTCAAAGCGGCCGTCTTCGATGGCCTCTAACAGGGTCACCGTTTGATGGCCGTTGCGCGATTCAAGTGGGTGTGCCAGGCGCACGGTGCCCTTCTTGATGGACTCGTCCATGTGCGCCACGATCAGGCGCTCACCGATCTCGGCCACGCGCTTTTCGCGGAACTCGATCACTTCGGGGAAGTTGTGGCCGGTGTCGACGTGCAGCAGCGGGAAGGGCAATTTGCCTTCGAGCTTGCCTTGCGCGTTTTTCATCTTGAAGGCCTTCTCGGCCAGGTGCAGCACCACGCACGAGTCCTTGCCGCTGGAGAACAGCAGGGCAGGGCGCTCGAAACTGGCGGCGACTTCGCGCAGGATGAAGATGGCCTCTTCTTCCAGCGCATCGAGGTGGCGGTGGTCGACATCCGCCAGCAATTGGTTCACATCGGTCATGGCTTGAACTTACTTTCGAAAATCTGCTTCAGGCTGTGCTTGGCATGGGCTCAGTTTTGGTGGACATGCAGGCCGCATTCCTTGGCCTTCTCGTCTTCCCACCACCAGCGGCCAGCGCGGAAGTCTTCGCCCACCGCGATCGCGCGGGTGCACGGCGCACAGCCGATGCTGGGCATGAACTGGTCGTGCAGCGGGTTGTAGGGCACGTGGTTGACGGACACGTAGTGCCACACATCGCCCCAGGTCCAGTCGATCATCGGATTGAACTTGGCGCGGCCTTTGTCGTCTTGCTCACGCGCGGCCATGTCGCCCCGGTTGTTCGATTGCTCACGGCGCAGACCGGTGATCCACGCGGAGCGCTCGGCCAGCATGCGGCCCAAAGGCTCGAGCTTGCGGATGCCGCAGCAGGCCTTGCGCAGCTCCATGCTTTCGTACATGGCTTTGTCGCCGTTCTTGCGCACGAACTCAATGGCGACTTCGTCGACGGGCTTGTAGACCTCAACGTGCACACCCATGTCGGCGTAGTGCGTCTCGATCGTGCCGATCAGCGAAGCTGTCTCGGGGTTGAGCATGCCGGTTTCCAGCGTGCCAATGGCAATGGGCAAACGATGTCGCGCGATCAAGTCGGTCACGATCATGTCTTCCACGCCCAGGCTGGTGGCCTGCACGACCTTGCCGTTGTGCTCGATGCTGGCGGCCTTGAGCAACTCAAGGGTGGCGTGCACCTTGGCGGCGTAATCGGCACTGGGGTGGTTGTAGAGCGTGATGGCAGACCCTGCCGGAGCCGGGCCGCCAAACAGCGATGAGGTTTCACTCATGTGTTTGCTCCTGGTTCAGGCGGCGCGACCAAACACGGGCTGGGTCGCTTGGACGTCGCCTTGATAGTGGCCACGTGCAGCGAAGAAGCCCAATGCGCGCTCGGCGGCATCACGGTCTTGGTCGCCGCGCAGCACCACGGCGTCAAAGCCGGTGCGGGCCATCAGCGGCATCATGTCAACCAAAGCGTCGCCGGTGGCACGGATCTCGCCCGCAAAGCGGTAGCGCGAGCGCAAGATGTGCGCTTGCGAATAGGCGCGGCCGTCGGTCCACTTGGGGAAGTTCAGCACGACCAAAGCCAGCTTGGCGGCGTCGGCTTCGAGCACTTCGATGTCGGCGTCGTTGGGCAGGATCACGCCCACCGCTTTGTCAGCGGGCCAGTTTTCGCGCACGGCGTGCCACTGCCCCAGCGTCAGCAGGCTGTTGCTCTTGATCGGTGGGTGCGACTGGGGGCCGTCTTCGCCGCCCACGGTGTGCCATTGGTCGTGATGGGTGTCGATGAATTTCATGGTGTCTTTCCTGTCACGCGGGCTCAGGCAGCTTTGGCGGTGGAACGGCGCACGGCGTTGGCCGCGGCCTTGAACGGGTCCAAACCAATGCGCTTGACGGTGTCCACGAACTTTTCGTTCGCAGCGCGCTGGCCCTTGTAGGTCTCGATCACGGCTTCGATCACGTCGGTCACTTCGTCGGCCGCAAACGAGGGGCCGATCACCTTGCCCACCACGCTGGTGGGCGCATGGTCAGATCCGTCCGAGCCACCCAGTGTGACTTGGTACCACTCGCTGCCGTCTTTGTCGACGCCCAGGATGCCGATGTGACCGGTGTGGTGGTGGCCGCACGAGTTGATGCAGCCGGAGATGTGCAGGTCGATGTCTCCGATGTCGTAGAGCTCGTCGAGGTCTTGGTAGCGCTCGATCAGGTCGTTGGCGATGGGGATGGAGCGTGCATTGGCCAGGGCGCAGAAGTCGCCGCCAGGGCAAGCAATCATGTCGCTCAACAAGCCGATGTTGGCCGAGGCCAAAGTAGCGGCTTTGGCGGCTTGCCACAGGGCAAACAGCTCTTCTTCGCGCACGAAGGGCAGCAACACGTTTTGGTCGTGCGTGACGCGCAACTCGCCGCAGCTGAACTGGTCTGCCATGTCGGCGATCAGGTCCATTTGCGCATCGGTCACATCGCCCGGGGCTTGGCCCACGCGCTTGACCGAGAGGTGCACGTTTTTGTAGCCCTGGACCTTGTGGCCCTTGACATTGCGCTCCAGCCATTTGGTGAACTGGGCCTTGTCGGCTGCAGGTGCGTCAGCAGGTAAACCATTGCCAGCCGGGGCGTAGGCCTTGACCGATGCGGGGAGGTCAAAACCCACGTTGACGCGGTCGAACTCGGCTTGCGGAATGATGTGCGCAGCGCCATCGACGTCACGGGTCAGGATGTCGTTGAACTCGGCGTTGACCTGGTCAAAGAACTTCTGGCCTTCGGCCTTGACCAAAATTTTGATCCGGGCCTTGTACATGTTGTCGCGGCGGCCAAAACGGTTGTACACGCGGACGATGGCCTCGATGTACACCAGGATTTGCTGCCAAGGCACGAAGGCGTTGATGACCGTGCCCGTGATGGGCGTGCGGCCCATGCCACCACCCACGATGACCTTGAAGCCCACTTCGCCGGCATCGTTCTTGAGCAGCTGCAGGCCGATGTCGTGCCAGTAGATCGCTGCGCGGTCTTCGGTGGCACCGCTCACGGCGATCTTGAACTTGCGTGGCAAGAAGGCGAACTCGGGGTGCAGGGTCGACCACTGGCGCAGCACTTCGCAGTACGGGCGCGCGTCAATGATTTCGTCTTCGGCCACACCCACCATGGCGTCGGCCGTGATGTTGCGGATGCAGTTGCCCGAGGTCTGGATGCCGTGCATGTTGACTTCGGCCAGCAGGTCCATCACGTCAGCGGCTTGCGGCAGCGGGATCCAGTTGTACTGGACGTTCTGACGCGTCGTGAAGTGGGCGTAGCCACGGTCGTATTCGCGGGCAATGCGTGCCAATTGGCGCACTTGCGCGCTGGACAGCTCTCCATAAGGCACGGCCACGCGCAGCATGGGCGCATGGCGCTGCACGTACCAGCCGTTTTGCAGGCGCAGCGGGCGAAACTCTTCGTCACCCAGCTTGCCGGCGAGGTTGCGATCGAGCTGGTCGCGGAACTGTGCCGCACGCTGGCGGACAAACTGTTTGTCAAATTCGGTGTACTGATACATGGCATCAATCCGGTCAAACCGGCTGTCTATGTGTCAAAAAAAGAGGCCTTGTGAGGAAGCAGGCGGGCACTCAAGCGGTCATCAGGACCTTCTTGGCGGCCAGAACCAAGCACACGCACAAGGCGAAACGCGTGATTGTCTCAGGCAAATGCTTGGTCAGTTTGGCGCCCAGCCAAATCCCGGGCAAAGAACCAATCAGCAGCTCGATCAGCAAAAGCCACTCGACGTTGCCCAAAGAGGCGTGCCCAATGCCAGCCACGATGGTCAGGGGCACCGCGTGCGCGATGTCGCTGCCCACCAACCGCTTCATGTCAAGGCGGGGGTACAGCAGCAAAATCATGGTGGCGCCCAAAGCGCCGGCACCAATCGAGCTCAGCGACACCAGCACGCCCAAAATGGCGCCGCACAGCACCGTCAGGTAGGGGCGGCGCTCGCGGGTGATCCAACGCTCCAGCCAGATGCCCACTTTGTGCCACACCGGGCGAAACGCCACGGTCACAGCGGTCAGCAGCAAGGCGATGCCCAGTGCAAAGGCCAGCGTGCTTTGCCCGCTTTTTTGGACGCCTTCCACGTGCATGACCACCATGGTCAGGATCGAGGCTGGGATGCTTCCCAGCAAGAGCTTTTTGACGATGTGATAGTCGACGTGGTCTTCGCGGTGGTGCGCCACCGAACCCGACACCTTCGTCAGCCCGGCAAACCACAGGTCGGTGCCAATGGCCACGGCCTTGTCGAGGTGAAAGACCGAAATCAGAAGCGGCGTCATCAAAGAGCCACCACCCACACCAGTCAGCCCCACAATCGTGCCCACACCCGCGCCAGCGGCAACGGCAGTCCAATCCAATTCCATCAGTGAACTTCAGCTTTCTTGTCCGGCCTGAGACAGTCCCTTGCCGTTTGAATGAGGCTGAAATGTAAAAAACAAATATATAAATGAGAACAACATTCTTGGATCTTGCTTATTTCTTTTGGAAATATAGACTCCGGCCAGTCTTTGTCATTGGCTTCGTTGGGCTGACACTGGCCGGCTGCGCCATCGGCCCACAGGCGGTCGTTGAGCCTCCTCCCGCGCCCCAGCCCAAACTGGCGGCCAAACCACCCAAGCTTGGCCTGGCCTTGGGTGGCGGCGCAGCCCGCGGGTTTGCGCACATCGGTGTCTTGCAGGTGCTGGAAGAGCAGGGCATCAAACCTGATCTGATCGTCGGTACGTCGGCAGGCAGCGTGGTGGCCACGCTGTACGCGGCCGGCAAGTCGCCCACCGAGCTGGGGACAATGGCCATGACGCTGGACGAATCCAGCATCACCGACTGGATCTTCCCTGGGCGCTCCTTGCTCAAGGGTGAGGCGCTGGCCAAGTTTGTGCGCACCTCCACCGCGGGCAAAACCATCGAGGGCATGCGCTTGCCGTTGGGCATCGTGGCGACAGACCTGGCCAATGGTCAGCCCATTTTGTTCAGGCGAGGTGACCCTGGGGTGGCCGTTCGGGCATCGAGTGCCGTGCCTGCCGTGTTCGAGCCCGTGAAAATTGGTGGGCGGGAGTACATCGACGGCGGGGCTGTGTCGCCCGTGCCCGTTCGTTTTGCGAAGCAAATGGGCGCCGAATTGGTCATTGCGGTCGATATCTCCACCATCCCCGAAGGGCAGCCCACCAAGGGCGCGGTCGACATCCTGATGCAGACCTTCAACATCATGGGCCACGCCATCAGTCAGCTGGAGATGGAAGACGCCGACGTGGTGATTCGCCCTAAGCTAGAGGGGGTGGGCAGCACCGATTTTGGCGCCCGCAGGCTGGCGATCCTGGCCGGGCGTGAGGCGGCTCTGATGGCCTTGCCTCGCATCAAGGAGCGCATGCAGGCCAAGGCCAAGTAGCTTGAGTGGGTGGCCCTCGTCGGCACTGGGTCACCGAGATGCGGCAAACAGGCTGCCGCGGAGCTTGTCACCGCTCTTGACCCCACGCTTGCTGAACCAGCCGGTGTTCATCTCCAGCACAAAGCGAACCGGTTTGCTCGAGCAATGCGGGTCCAGCGTTTGCGGCTTCATTTCGTCGAGGTTGACGATGCTGCCATCTTCGGCCACGAAGGCCACGGCCAGCGGAATGAGCGTGTTCTTCATCCAAAAGCACTGTTGCCCTGGGCGGTCAAACACGAAAATCATGCCCTCGTTGGTGCCCATGCTGGTGCGGAACATCAGCCCGATCTCGTGCTCCTGAGGGGTTTGCGCGACTTCGGCTTTGATATTGTGGATGTTCACGCCCAAGGTGATTGCCGGCAACTTTTGGCCACGCTCTTGGGCGTGCGCCGATGCAGTGAACGACAGCCCCAGGCCTGCAGCCAACGACCAACCGAGGCACTTTGCCAACAGACGGATCTGCAAGTCTTCTTTGATCCAAAACCGTGCCATTGCCAACATGCCTTTCGCGGGTTAACCCTTTAATCCACTACAGTGCCGGTGACCGTCGCCGCCCACACTTTTGCTTGACTGTATCGCGAGTCTCATGACCGATTCGACCCCTATCGCTGCGCCACAACAGGTGGAGCCGCTCACTGCCAGCCAGATCGCAGGCCTCAACGATCCTGAGTTGATGGCGCAATGCGTGGTCGAAATTCCCCCGGGCAGCAGCCAGCGTCGCATCGGTCTTGGCTTGTCGGGCATGTACTGCGCGGCGTGCGCGATGACCATCGAAACGGCGCTGCTGGCTGTTCCTGGAGTGAAGGAAGTGCAGGTGCAAGCGACAACCCAGCGTGCTCGCATTTTGTTGGATCCCGCTCGGGTGCAGATGTCAGATTTGGTGGCGTCGGTTCAGCGTGTGGGCTACCAAGCTTGGCCCGATGGCGCCGCGCGAGCTGGCAACGAGCGCATGCGCGAGCGGCGCAAGCTGACCTGGCGGCTCTCGGTCGCGGCCTTTTGCATGATGCAGGTGATGATGATCACCCTGCCGCAATATGTGGCTGGGCCGCAAGCGATTCCGCAGGATCTGTGGAACCTCATGAACTGGGCCTGCTGGGTGTTGAGCCTGCCGGTCATGCTGTTTTCTTGCCGCCCTTTTTTCGAAGGGGCGTGGCGGGCGGCCAAGCAGGGCAGGGTGGCCATGGACACGCCGGTGGCTCTGGGCATTTTGGCCACCTTTGTCACAAGCACCGGGGCGACCTTCGGCGGACAAGACATCTTTGGCCACGACGTCTACTTCGACTCCTTGACCATGTTCGTGAGTTTTCTTCTGGCCGGTCGCTGGCTGGAAGGGCGAGCACGGGAGAAGGTCACCGAATCTCTGGAAGCCCTCTGTGTTCGGCTGCCTGAATCTGTTGAGCGCCTCAAGGCGGACAGCGGCAAGGCACCTGATTTGCACACGCTGGCGTCTGGCGAGACCGAATCGGTGCCTTTGTCGGCTTTGCGTCGGGGCGATCGGATTCGCGTGGCTGTGGGGCAGGCGTTCCCGGCTGATGGTCAGTTGCTAGAAGGTGAAACAGAGGTCGACGAGGCCCTGCTCACAGGCGAGTCACGCGCAGTGGCAAAGCGGGCGGGGCAGTTGCTCGTGGCCGGCAGCCTGAACCTCGGCGCGCCGGTGTGGTTCTCGGTCGAGCGCCTGGGACCCGACACCCGGTATCAGCAAATCGTGTCGCTGGTCCACCAGGCCATGACGGAAAAGCCCGGCTGGATGCGCCAAGCCGACCGCTTGGCAGGCCCCTTCCTCTGGGGGGTGCTGCTGCTGGCCGCGGGCGGTGCCATCGCGTGGCATTGGATCGACCCCGCGCGCGCCGTGTGGGTTGCCGTGTCGGTGCTGGTGGTCACGTGCCCTTGTGCGCTCTCGCTGGCGGCCCCCTCTGCCTTGTTGGCGGCCGCAGGCGCCATGGCCAAACAAGGCTTGCTGGTTCGCCGCCTGGACGCGCTGGAGGCCTTGGCCGAGGTCAAGGACATCTACTTCGACAAAACGGGAACCCTGACCGAGGGCGACATGCGTGTCACCGCCTTGTGGTCGCCCGGCTCAGGGGCATGCAGTGTTGAACACATCCCGGAATCGCTGGCCTTGACCTGGTCCTTCGCTGCGCAGTTGGCGGCGTTGTCTCAGCACCCCCTTTCGAAAGGCGTGGTCACGGCCTTCGGTCCAGGCGCAGGGATGGGGCGCTGGCACAACGCACGCGAATGGGCTGGCAAAGGCATCGAAGCGCAAGACGACGACGGGCGAACATGGCGCCTTGGTGCCAAAGATTGGGCTTTCGGTGGCCTGTGGCCTTTGCCCTTGGCGCAGCAAAGCGGTGCCGAAGACGTGAGGGTCTGGCTGGTCTGCCGTCAGGCCGCAGCCCTTGAGGATGCCGATGTCAACGTGCTGGCACCCAGCGAGGCTGTGTTGGGGATGGTGTTCGACGAGTCGTTCCGTCCCGAGGCGGCGCCCGCCCTGGCCAAGCTCGCGCAACTGGGGTGCCGCTCGCTCTTGTTGTCCGGCGACCGTGAAGATCGTGTGGTCGCAGCCACCTTGCAGCTTGGCAGCAACTTGACCGTCGCCAAGGCGCAAGCCACCCCAGAAGACAAGCTGAACGTGATTGCAAAAGCCCAAGAAGCGGGCAGGCACGTCGCGGTGGTTGGCGATGGCATCAACGACGCGCCGGTGTTGGCGCAAGCCACCGTATCGATCTCGCTGGACCAAGGGGCTGCACTGGCGCAATCTCAAGCCGACTTGATCGTTCTGGGGGGGCGTTTAACGGGATTGCCGTATGCTGTTGCGTTAAGCCGACAGGCGCGACGGGTAGTCAGGCAAAACTTGGCTTGGGCTGCTGCGTACAACCTGGCTTGCGTGCCTTTGGCGCTGGCGGGGCTGTTGCCCCCCTGGCTTGCGGGACTCGGTATGGCCCTCAGCTCGCTTGGCGTTGTCTTGAATGCCCTTAGACTCGGCGCCTTCCGCGCTTGAGGCGGAGACCCCACATGGAAATTTTGTACGTTCTCTTGCCCGTGTCCGTTTTGCTGGTGCTTGCCATCCTGGCCGTGCTGGGCTGGGCCGTCAACAGTGGGCAATTTGAGGACATTGAGCAAGAGGGCCTGCGCATCTTGCAACAAGAGGACCAAAAAGACGATCGTATCGTTGAGGCGCATCAAGACTAGGTAGTGGTTTGCCCTCACAATTCAGGCTGTAATTAAGGAGAAGAAGAGATGGCAACCCCCCACTCTGCTACGTACAACGATTCGGTTGTCCGGCAGTTCGCCATTGCGGCGGTCTTTTGGGGCGTCGTCGGCATGGCCGTCGGTGTCTTGATCGCGTCGCAACTTGCTTGGCCGGAACTCAATTTCGGCATCCCATGGCTGACCTATGGTCGCCTGCGCCCGCTGCACACCAACTCGGTGATCTTCGCGTTTGGCGGGTGTGCACTGTTTGCCACGTCTTACCACGTGGTGCAACGCACGTGCCAGACCCGACTGTTCGCCGGCCCCCTGGCCCAGTTCACTTTCTGGGGTTGGCAGTTGGTCATCTTGTTGGCCGCTTTGTCGCTGCCCATGGGCTACACCTCCGGCAAAGAGTACGCAGAGCTTGAGTGGCCCATCGACATCCTGATCACTGTGGTGTGGGTTGCTTACGCCTTGGTTTTCTTTGGCACGATTGGTCAACGCAAGGTGCGCCACATTTACGTGGCCAACTGGTTCTACGGCGCCTTCATCATCGCGGTGGCTTTGCTGCACATTGTCAACAGCGCGGAAATCCCCGTTGCGGGCACCGGTCTGCTGCACCCCAAGAGCTATTCGGTCTATGCCGGTGTGCAAGATGCCATGGTGCAATGGTGGTACGGCCACAATGCCGTGGGCTTCTTTCTGACCGCGGGCTTCCTGGGCATGATGTACTACTACATCCCCAAGCAAGCGGGCATGCCCGTGTACTCGTATCGCCTGTCGATCGTGCACTTCTGGGCCTTGATCTTCACCTACATGTGGGCGGGCCCTCACCACCTGCACTACACCGCTTTGCCTGACTGGACCCAGTCGGTCGGCATGGTGTTCTCGCTGATTTTGTTGGCGCCTTCGTGGGGCGGCATGATCAACGGCATCATGACCCTGTCGGGTGCCTGGTACAAGCTGCGCGATGACGCCATCTTGAAGTTCCTGATCGTCGCGCTGTCGTTCTACGGCATGTCCACGTTCGAAGGCCCGATGATGGCCATCAAGACCGTGAACTCCCTGTCGCACTACACCGACTGGACCATCGGCCATGTGCACTCTGGTGCTTTGGGTTGGGTGGGTCTGATTTCGATGGGATCGCTCTACTACCTGATTCCACGGATGTTCGGCCGCACCACGATGTACAGCGTGCAAGCCATCTCCGTGCACTTTTGGGCAGCAACCACCGGCATCGTGCTTTACATCGCCGCGATGTGGATTGCCGGCGTGATGCAGGGCCTGATGTGGCGTGCGGTCAACCCTGACGGCACCCTGGTGTACAGCTTCGTGGAAGGCGTCAAGGCCACCCACCCGTTCTACGTGATGCGTGTTTGCGGCGGCTTGCTCTACCTCGGCGGCATGATCTTGATGCTGTGGAACACCGTGATGACGGTGCTGTCTGGCAAGGCCGTGACGACGCGCATCTCGGTGCAACCAGCGCACGCTTGAGGAGTACAACAACATGGCTGACAACAACCACAAAGTCGAAACTTTTTCGCACGAGCGCATCGAAACCAGCAACACCTTGATGATCGTGCTCACGCTCATCGTGGTGGCCTTTGGGGCCTTGGTCGAAATCGTTCCACTGTTCTTCCAGCACAGCACCACAGAACCGGTGCCGGGCCTGAAGCCTTACACCGCATTGCAATTGGCGGGTCGCGACGTTTACCTGCGTGAAGGCTGCTACGGCTGCCACTCGCAGATGATCCGCCCCTTCCGCGCCGAAACCCTGCGTTATGGGCACTACTCGATGGCTGGTGAATTCGTGTACGACCACCCGTTCCAGTGGGGCTCCAAGCGCACAGGCCCTGACCTGCATCGCGTGGGTGGCAAGTACTCGGACGAATGGCATCGTGCCCACCTGAACAACCCACGTGATGTGGTGCCCGAGTCCAACATGCCTGCTTACCCATGGCTGCTGGAAGCCAAAGTCGATCCTGCTGGCATGGCGCCACGCATGGAGGCTTTGCGCAAGGTCGGCGTGCCCTACACGGATGCCGAGATCAAGGCTGCCGCAGATGACGTCAAAGACAAGACGGAAATCGAGGCCGTGATCGCCTACTTGCAGGTGCTTGGCACCGCGGTCAAATAAGGAGCAGCGCACATGGATGTCATCGTCATGCGTAGCATTTTCACGGTGTCTTGCCTGTGCGTTTTCGTGGGCATCGTGGCGTGGGCTTACTCGCGCAAGAACAAGTCCCAGTTTGAAGAGGCAGGTCGTCTGCCTCTCACAGAAGATTGATTGGAGGCTCTTTCATGAGCGACTTCATTTCCAGTGCATGGTCTTGGTACGTCATCGGGATCGTGGTGTTTGGCCTGGTGTACTGTGCCTTCGTCTTGATTGGCGCTGCTAAGCACAAGGTCGTCTATGACGCCCAAGGCAACGTCGACAAGACCACAGGGCACGTGTGGGACGGTGACCTGCGCGAGTTGAATAACCCATTGCCTCGCTGGTGGCTGATGCTGTTCATCATGACGCTGGTGTTCGCGGTCGCCTACTTGGTGCTGTATCCAGGCTTGGGCGACTACAAAGGCAAGCTCAACTGGACCCAGGTTGGACAGCTTGAGGCGGAATTGACCAAGGCAAAGGCTGAGCAGGACAAGATCTTTGCGAAGTTCAAGAACGCCTCGGTCGAAGACCTTTCGCGTGACCCTCAAGCCCACGCGATTGGCGAGCGCTTGTTCTTGAACAACTGCGCTGCTTGCCATGGCTCCAACGCCAAGGGTGCCAAGGGCTTCCCGAACCTGACTGACAACGATTGGATCCACGGCGGCTCGCCTGAAAAGATCGTCGAAACCATTACCCATGGTCGTCGTGGTCAGATGCCTGTCATGGCACCAGCCGTGGGCACCCCTGAGGAAGTCCGCCAAGTGGCGAACTATGTCCTGAGCCTCTCGGGCAGCGGCCACAACTCCATCATGGCTGAGTTGGGCAAAGACAAGTTCAAGAAGGTTTGCGCCGCCTGTCACGGTCCCGAAGGCAAGGGCAACCAAGCCATCGGCGCACCGAACCTGAGCGACAAAATCTGGTTGCACGGCTACGGCGAGGAGGCCATCATGGCCATGGTGAACAAAGGCAAGCTCAACGTGATGCCCGCGCAAGACCGTCGCCTTTCGGACGACCAGATCAAGGTGGTGGCCTCTTACGTGTGGAGTCTTTCGCACCCCACTCAAACGGCTTCGGCCAAGTAAGCAGGACCTGGTCGGTCGGCAATCGCAGCACATGCCAAACATGCCGACCAGCCAGCAACACACAGCGGTGAGGATGGTTGTGCAACCGAAAGGTTGTCATGCTGTCCCACCGCTTTTTGTTTTTCACCATGACTGATTCTGCAAAACCCGCGCCCAAACGCATCATTCCCATCCACGCTGAGATTGGTGTGCGCGAAGAGATGGTCTCGCTCTACAAAAAGAGCGAGAAGATTTACGCGCGGGAAGTCAAAGGCTGGTTCACAACCTGGCGCTGGGTGATGGTGTGGCTTACCCAGATCGTGTTTTACGGGACACCCTGGCTCGAGTGGAATGGCCGTCAGGCCGTTTTGTTTGATCTGGGTACACGCCGGTTCTACATGTTCAACCTGGTTCTGTACCCGCAAGATTTCATCTACCTGACCGCGCTGCTGGTGATGTCTGCCTACGGTCTGTTTTTGTTTACAACCGTCGCAGGTCGGCTCTGGTGCGGTTTTGCTTGCCCGCAATCGGTCTACACCGAGATCTTCATGTGGATCGAGAACAAGATCGAAGGCAGCCGCTCCAAGCGAATGAAGGTGGACAAGGAAGCTTGGACGCTGGCCAAGTTGAGCCGTAAAGCGGCAAAGCATGCGGTCTGGATCGCGTTCGCCCTGTGGACTGGCTACACCTTCGTCGGTTACTTCACGCCCATCCGTGTGTTGGGCGACGAGGTCATCAGCCTGGGCATGGGCCCCTGGGAAATGTTCTGGATTCTGTTTTATGGCTTCGCGACCTACGGCAATGCCGGGTTCATGCGCGAACAGGTCTGCAAGTACATGTGCCCCTACGCGCGCTTCCAAAGCGCGATGTTCGACAAGGACACACTGATCATCAGCTACGACGCCAAGCGTGGTGAGCCACGCGGCTCACGTGCACGGCAGACCGATCCCAAGGCGGCGGGCAAGGGCGATTGCATTGATTGCACTTTGTGCGTTCAGGTTTGCCCAACGGGCATCGATATTCGCAAAGGCTTGCAGTACGAGTGCATTGGCTGCGCTGCCTGCATTGATGTGTGCGACTCGGTCATGGACAAAATGGGAACGCCCCGCGGGCTCATTCGCTACGCCACCCAAAACGCAATGGAAAACGGCTGGGGCCGGCAGCAGATGTGGCAGCGCGTCACCCGTCCGCGTGTGCTGATTTACTCAGGTATTTTGGTGGCCATCGTGGTTGCATTCGTCAGCAGCTTGTACAGCCGTCCGCCCTTCCGGGTCGATGTGGTGCGAGATCGCGGCGCACTGGGGCGCGTGGTGGACGATGGCTTTGTTGAAAACGTTTATCGCATCCAGTTGATGAACGCGAGCGAGCAAGTTCAGCACTACCGAGTGGGCGTTGAGCAGTTAACGCAATCTTCGGTCGAGGGCGGACAAGACATTGAGTTGGGTCCGGCAGAGGCGCGTTGGGTGCCAATCGCTGTGCGCGTGCCGCCAGAGGTGGCTGCTCGCATGGGTTCGGGCGCAGCCGGCATGACCGTGGTCGTTGAGCAACTTCGCAAAAGCGATCAGCCTCAATACGACGTCCGAGAACGCTCCACTTTCATGATTCCCCGCTGAGCGAGGGACAAAAGGAACAACATGACTCAAGCTGTCGAACAAATGCCTTGGTGGCGTTTTCCCATCGTGTGGATGGTGATTGCCGGACCGGCCATCGTCGTGGTCGCGTCCTTCATCACTTTGGGCCTGGCCATCAAGCACGTGGACCCGGTGCTGGACACCACGAAAGACAAGGTCGGCAAAGTCAGCAACGAAGCGCCTGCGCTGACCGGTCGCAATCATGCCGCTGAGGCCGCTCAGCAACCAGCCGAGAAATGAGGATCTGATACCCACGCATTTGCGGGTTTGTCCTCGCACGCACACGCGGTGGCTGGAGGAATATGTGACTTGTGTACGGTTTCATTCAAGGAGAAACGAATGAGAACTCGCATGTTGCACGCGGCGCAAATCATGTGGCCTGCATTCATGATGGCCGGCGTCTTGGAAATGATCGTGTTCGCTTGGGTCGACCCATCCCACCTCCAGCTTGGGGCGTGGCAGCCGGACACGAAGACGACTTACAGTTTGGCGTTCTTTGCGTTTTGGGGGCTGATCACTTTGGCTTCACTGATGAGCCACTGGATGATGAAATCTGCCGAGCAGCCAACGGAGGCGCGCCGTGAACGGCGCCTGGCCAGAAGGCATCACGTTCATCGCCACGCATGAAAAAAGCCGCTGATTGACAGCGGCTTTTTTCATGTCTGCTCAGGTTCAGCATCGCACACTGTTGACCAGCGCCTTGAGTCCGGCCTCATTGGTGATGCGGATGTCGCGCTGCTTGACTTCCAGCAGGCCTTCGTCCTGAAACTTCGAGAATGTGCGACTGACGGTCTCAAGCTTCAAGCCCAAGTAGCTGCCGATCTCCTCGCGGGTCATGCGCAATACCAAGGCAGAGGCAGAGAAACCGCGTGCATGCAGTCGTTGCGTCAGGTTCAACAAGAATGCGGCCAGACGCTCCTCGGCCCGCATGCTCCCCAACAGCAACATCACACCGTGATCGCGAACAATTTCGCGGCTCATGATCTTGTGGAACTGGTGCTGCAGGTCTGAAAACTCACGTGACAGCTCTTCAAGCTGGCTGTAAGGGATCACGCACACCTGCGAGTCCTCCAAGGCCACCGCGTCGCAGGCGTGGCGGTCGGTGCTGATGCCGTCCAGACCGAGCAATTCACCCGCCATCTGAAAGCCGGTGACTTGGTCGCGGCCATCCTCTGCCGAGACGCGGGTTTTGAAGAAACCGGTGCGCACGGCGTAGACCGACTTGAACGGATCCCCAGTGTGGAACAGGGCGTCGCCGCGCTTGACCGACTTGCGTGTGGCAACCAAGGAGTCGAGTTGGATCAACTGCGGCTCGCTCAAGCCCACCGGCAAGCAAAGCTCGCGCAGGTTGCAACTGGAGCAAGCGACCTTGAGATGTTCAAACTTCATGTTCTTCGCTGCACAAGCCGCATCGCTGGTTGAACCAGGGCAGGCGTTGGCGTTGGCTTGGGTTACTTGTTCAGTGGTGTTCAGCATGACAGACCTCAATGGTGTGGTGATTGTTGCCTGACCACCGCTGCCGACCTTGACCCAGATCAACCACAGGCGTGCTCAGTTTGGCACAGTCACAAACATGAGTGAACCGGCCATCTTTTCAGCACATGCTGCGCCCGTTGTGACGCGGGAATTACTCTTGCAATTCGATGTCGCGGGGCCTCGCTACACGTCATACCCGACCGCTGACCGGTTTGTCGATGCCTATGGCGCCGGGCAGTACAAGCAGGCGCTTCAGCAGCGGTTGGGGGGAGGGGGCGCCATTGGCGGTGCCGCGCTGCCCTTGTCGATTTATGTGCACGTACCGTTTTGTGAGTCGGTCTGCTACTACTGTGCGTGCAACAAGGTCATCACCAAGCACCACGAAAAGTCGACGCAATACCTCAAGGCCCTGCGCACTGAAATCGACCTGGTCATTGAGCAGGTGGGCCGCGGGCAGGCGGTTTCGCAGTTGCATTTCGGCGGCGGCAGCCCCACCTTTTTGAGCGACGACGAGTTGGAGGGCTTGCTGAGCACGCTGCAATCGGCATTCCGATTTGTTCAGGGCGGCGAATACGCGATTGAAATCGACCCCAGGACAGTCGACGCTGCGCGCATCAAGCGATTGGCCGCGATGGGCTTCAACCGCTTGAGCCTGGGCGTTCAGGACTTTGACCCCCAGGTGCAGCAGGCCGTGCACCGTGTTCAGTCCTACGAGATGGTTCGAGATGTCCTCGAAGCGGCTCGGCAAGAGGGCTTCCAGTCGATCAACATGGATTTGATCTACGGACTGCCCAAGCAGAACCTTGCCAGTTTCGAGACAACACTTGGGCAGGTCACGGCCTTGCGTCCCGACCGAATTGCCCTTTACGGGTACGCGCACCTCCCGCAACGCTTCAAGCCCCAGCGGCGGATTGATGCGGCGGCTTTGCCGTCTGCCAATGACAAACTCAGCATGCTGTCGATGGCAATCAATGGCTTTGGTAAGCAAGGCTATGACTACATCGGGATGGACCACTTTGCCTTGCATGCCGACAGCCTGGCAGTCGCGCGGCGGCAAGGGCGACTGCACCGCAATTTCCAAGGCTACAGCACCCATGCTGACAGCGACTTGATTGGGCTTGGCGTGTCCGCCATTGGGCGCGTGGGCGCGCACTATTGCCAGAATGCAAAGACCCTCGACGAGTACTACGACGCACTGAACCGCGGAGAGCTGCCTGTGGCGCGCGGGCTGGCGCTCTCGCGCGATGACCTGGTCCGCCGCGCCGTGATCATGGCCTTGATGTGCCAGGGCAGGGTCGACTTCGAGTCCATTGAGCTGGCATACCTTTTGGATTTCAGGCAATACTTCGCGCCTGAAATGCGTCAACTGGAGCCGCTCATGGAGTCGGGGTTGGTGCAGCTGGAGTCCGATGGCATTCGTGTCACCGCTTTGGGTTGGTATTTCGTCCGTGCCGTTGCCATGGTGTTTGATCGACACGTCCAGGCCGATCGGAACGTCGAGCGCTTCTCTCGGATCATTTGACACTGCGGACTTTGAGGGGCTGACGTGCTGTCCAGCCTGATGCTCACGGCCTTCCTGATGGGCGTTGGTGGCGCGCCTCATTGCGCAGCCATGTGCGGCTTGGCCTGCGCAGCCGCTTTGCCCAAAGGGGTGCCATGGCTCTCCTTTGTCGGGCGGGCTTGCGGGTACGCCACATTGGGCGCTGTTGCCGCGGCCAGTGCAGGGTGGGTCGCCATTTGGGGCCGCCAAGTCAGTTTTTTGCAGCCCTTGTGGGTGATGGCCTTGCTTGCCTGTTGCCTTGTGGGCGTGTGGATGGCCAGAACTGGCGCCACACCCGCTTCGCTGGATCGTTTTGGGCGCTCGCTTTACGGCCGAGTGAGGCAGCAGTTGGCGCCGCGCTTTTCGCCGCAATCAGCGTCGGGCCCGCTTGCGAAGGCAGCGCTGCAGTGGCTCGCCGGTGCAGCTTGGGCTGCACTGCCATGTGGCCTTTTGTACGCCGCGGTCATGGTCGCGACGCTCGCCCCTTCTGCTTCCGGCGGGGCTTTGGTCATGCTGTCGTTCGCCGTACCGAGCACCTTGGGCGTTTGGGCTGCCCCGGCGATGCTGGGCTGGCTGCGAAAGCGCTCGCCAACCCGCAACGGCCTGCGATCAGGCTCAACGAGCCAGACGCCAGTTCCGGTGGTGTGGCTGCAACATGGTGCGCCCGACCTGGGTGAGTCTTTCTCGCCTCGAACGAGTGCGCCGGGCACATGGGTGGACCCGCGCTGGGCCATCCGGGTTGCCGGTTTGATGATGGCTGGCATGGCCGCCTGGGGCGCATATCACCAAGTGATGGCGCAGTGGCGCGCATGGTGCGCCTGAAAATTGCTTTATTCATCACGTTGAAGTGCCCAACTCGGGCCATATTCCCAACAAACGTGAATGTGACAGGCACAGTCCCTCGCGTAGAATCAAATGCACGTTGCCGATATCCATGGCAACGGTTTCACGGACACGCCAAACGCGGAGACCACAAACATGTATCAGCACATCAAAGTGCCCGAGGGTGGGCAGAAGATCACGGTGAACCCGGACTTCTCGCTCAACGTTCCCCACAACCCCATCATTCCTTACATCGAAGGCGATGGCACCGGTTTTGACATCACCCCTGTGATGATCGACGTTGTCGATGCGGCCGTTGCCAAGTCCTACGGCGGTCAGCGCAAGATCCACTGGATGGAAATTTACGCAGGCGAGAAGTCGACCCGCGTGTACGGTCCTGACGTCTGGTTGCCTGAAGAGACCCTGCAGGTCCTGCGCGACTATGTGGTGTCGATCAAGGGCCCATTGACGACGCCCGTGGGCGGCGGCATCCGTTCTTTGAACGTGGCACTGCGCCAAGAGCTCGACCTGTACGTTTGCTTGCGTCCGGTCACCTATTTCAAGGGCGTCCCGTCGCCCGTGAAAGAGCCACAAAAAATCGACATGGTGATCTTCCGCGAGAACTCGGAAGACATCTACGCCGGCATCGAATTCGAAGCCCAAAGCGACAAGGCCAAGAAGCTGATCAAGTTCTTGCAAGAAGAGTTTGGCGTCAAGAAGATCCGTTTCCCCGAAACCTCGGGCATCGGCATCAAGCCGGTCTCGAAAGAGGGCACCGAGCGGCTGATGCGCAAGGCTTTGCAATACGCCGTAGACAATGACAAGCCCAGTGTGACCATTGTCCACAAGGGCAACATCATGAAGTACACCGAGGGTGGCTTCCGTGACTGGTCGTACAGCCTGGCCCAGACCGAGTTTGGCGCTGAGCTGATCGACGGCGGCCCATGGTGCAAATTCAAGAACCCCAAGACCGGCAAAGACATCATTGTCAAAGACGCGATCGCTGACGCATTTTTGCAGCAGATTTTGTTGCGCCCAGCCGAGTACAGCGTCATTGCTACGTTGAACCTCAACGGAGACTACATCTCTGACGCCTTGGCCGCACAGGTCGGTGGCATTGGCATCGCGCCCGGTGCCAATTTGTCTGACAGCGTTGCCATGTTCGAGGCCACCCACGGCACAGCCCCCAAGTACGCAGGCAAGGACTATGTGAACCCCGGTTCCGAAATCCTGTCGGCCGAAATGATGCTGCGTCACATGGGTTGGTTCGAAGCCGCTGACCTGATCATCAGCTCAATGGAAAAGTCCATCCTGAGCAAGAAGGTCACCTATGACTTTGCCCGCCTTCTCGATGGCGCTACCCAGGTTTCTTGCTCTGGCTTTGGCCAGGTGATGATCGACCACATGTGATCTAGCTTCACCGCGTCTCATGACGCCCCGTAAGCCCTTGATTTTCCTAGTGAAAGTCAGGGGCTTTTTGTTTCAGCTCGTCTCACGGTAGGCCACGACATCCCGCCACTTTGGAGGGATGTCAAAACAACCTGCGTAGGCATCATGAGAAGCTGCAACTACACCCTTTCCCCGACCCGAATCAACAACACCAAGGCCAAGCGCAAGCTCTTCAAGCTCCGCGATGGCGGTGGCCTGTTCATCGAAGTGAGCCCTGGTGGCGTCAAGACGTGGCGGTATCACGCGCTCGCCCTGTCGTTTGAAGCCGTGCATCTTGATCTCCACCAGGCTGCGTCGGTGGTAGGCACTTCACACCGTCCAGATCCAGCGGCCCACGCGCTTGCAAGCCAGCGCCGCTTCGTTGTGCACCTTTGCCGCCGCCGATTTGGATTTCCACAACTGGGCATTCTTGCGTGGCGGGATGATCGATTCAGCACCGCGCTGTGAAATGGCGTCATGGCATGCCCTGGTGTCGTAAGCCCCATTTGCGCTGACCCTGTCCACGGGCTCGGCAGCAGGAATCTGTGCCATTGGTTCTGGCAGCATTGGCGCATCGCCCACGCTGTTGTCCGCGCCCTCAAGGGCTCGGATCTCCAGCGTCTGCGCGTCAATACGCAATGACAGAAAGTGGGCGGCTGCCGGGTTGAAGGACACTTTGTTTAGGTGTGAAGTCAAACCGAAGGTGGTTTATGGCAACGAGAAGGCTGTTCTGCCGAGAGTTCAAGCTTGAGACAGTCAAGCTGGTCTTTGAGCGCGGCGTGTCCGTGGCGCAGTCAGCCAAAGATTTGGATGTTCATGAGAACGTCCTGCGCAAATGGGTTCGGGAGGCCAAGGTCGACCCGCAGCATGCATTTCCAGGCCAAGGCGTGATGAGGCCAGAGATGGCAGAGTTGGATCGTCTGCGTAAGGAAAACGCCAAGCTCAAGATGGAGCGAGACCTGCTGAAAAAAGCGGCGGCCTACTTCGCCAAGGAGTCGATGTGAAGTTCGGCTTCATGGCGAAGCACCGAGGTGACTGGCCAGTGGCGATGATGTGCGAGGCGCTCGGTGTGTCCCGCAGTGGCTTTTATGCCTGGCTGTCGAGGCCGCAGAGTCGGCGTTGTCGTAATGTCGAGGAGATGGCGCCGCATGTGCGCCAAAGCGTTGTTGTCAGCGACCGCACCTATGGCGCCAGACGCGTTTGGTTGGAAATGCTGGAGCTTGGCTATGAGGGGGCACGTCAGACTTTGCCTACATCTGGACTGCGCAAGGCTGGCTTTATGTCGCAGCGGTGCTGGACTTGTATTCCCGCCGCATTGTGGGCTGGTCGATGCAAGACACCATGACGTCACTGTTGGTGGCTGACGCCTTGATGATGGCCGTGTGGCAAGCCGCTGGCCGTGCTGCATCTCTCTGACCAGGGTAGCCAATACACCAGCACGCAATTCCAGGACTAGCTCAAAGCGCATGGCATCACCTGCAGCATGAGCCGAGCAGGTGAGGTGAGGTGTAGGGCAACTCGGCAATGGAGAGCTTCTTCAGTTCAATGAAGAAGGAACGCATTGCCAGGAAGGTCTACCGCAGTTCCGAGCAAGCCCGGGCGGACGTGTTCGACTTCATCGAGCGCTTCTACAACCCCAGGCGGCGTTATTCGACGCTGGGCTACGTCAGTCCGATACAGCTCGATAAAGCTCAAGAAGCTTAGGTTGGTGTCCACGGAACCGGCAGCAGCCCAGACTCATACTTCTTCAGCGCATCGACGACAACGGGCGGCCGGGACTCGATTTCCTTGTAGGCAGCAGATCGGCCGGGTTCGTCAGCTTGATATGTGCTTTGCCAAATGAGTGCGCGCAGATCAGCGACCGCGTCAGTGGCGGTGTCAAGCTCGCGCCAAGCGGGCAGCGTATTGACGTTTGCGACGTTTGTTGCTTCGTACACGCGTCCGAACTGGTGCCAGGCCAATGCCGGAATTGCAGACAAGCCGATGGCGGCTGCAGCGGACAGGGCGTACAGCTTGCCTTTGATGGGGACGGACCTTCCTAGCGCCTGATACGAACTGCAGCACGCTTCATCCGTAGGCCGGCTTACTCTGAACGGCTGTTCGAGAATCTAGAATGTCATATCGGCAAGTAACCGACCGAATTGAGACGCCATCTTGGCAATTGTGCTGGTAGCACTCAGATCGAATGGCACCGGTTCGCGCTGTTGAGGTCAGGCAGCAGGTCGCCTACCGAGGCAATGCGCCAAGCTCACTCCTCAGTGAGCCTGTGGAGGCAGTCGACAAAGTCAACCTGTAATCATGCCTCCGCTGATGGCCGCGCCCGCTCACAAATTTTCTTCAGAAAATTTCTTGGCAGCCGAAATTGGGGGCATGGTTTGGCATCTGTAAAAGTGAATTGAGTTCATTGAAAAGAAAAATCACGTTGACGTAGGCTGCTGTTTGGTCCGTTGTATTAACGAGCTCCTTTTCCAATGAATATTTTAAATCGCCTTGCTGAACTGTTGGGCAGGCTCAGAGTCAGCCGCAAATTGATGCTGATTTACCTGCTTGATCTGACAGCAGTGATCTATATCAGCGGCATCCTCATCAATGAGAAGTTCATCGCAATCGACTTCGCGCGAAAGGAAGTTCAAGGGAATGCCTACATCTTTGAAGTACGGGATGCCTTGCTAGACGTCGCACGTGTCGCTGCGAATGAATCGACAGACCGGCCTCAAGTGGCCAGGAAAAAGTCGCTGTTGGACGCAGAGGCGAAATTCGGCCAAGGGTTGGGTAGCGCTTCTTTGAATGAGGAATTTGCCGAGGCTGTGAACTTGGCGGTTCATGCCACGCCGGTTGACGCGCCGAGAGTCATCGATGTCGCCTTGTCCCGTGGGCGGGATCTGATGACACGGGTCGGCAATCAATCCAACCTGATCCTTGATCCGGACCTGGACAGCTACTACACCATGTCACAGGTGGTGCTGCGCTACCCCGAGCTGCTGCAAATGGTGCATGGCATCGACGAATTGCTTCGCGATACGACGCCAGGCACCGATCCTCGTCGGCAGGACGTGCGCACGCGCTTTCTCATCATCGAGGGGCGATTCAACGCCGTGGCGCAAGGCATGGCGCGCGACCACGCCGAAGCCCTGGCGGCGGGCGACGTGGCGTTGGCCAATGCCTTGGCGCCACCTCAGCAACGCCTGGCCGCCTCCATTGAAGCGTTCCGTGATGCGGCGCGCCGCCTGATCGACCTGGGCCCCACGCCTACCCATCAGAGGGACGCCTGGCTGGCCCATCGCAGCTTGCTGGCCGATATGCAATCCAGTTGGACCATTGCCGGGGCTCAACTTGACCGGCTGCTGCAACAACGGATCACCGGGCTGTACCACCGCATGTGGTTGCACTTGGGCACGGCCCTGAGCTTGCTGCTGGCCATCCTGGCGCTGGTGACCTTCGTGGCCCGGCAGATCGCACGCCCTTTGACGCACCTGTCAAGCGTGGCGAACACCGTGATGCGCACCGGGGACCACACCTTGCGCGCCGACTGGCGCAGCGAGGATGAGATTGGCAGTCTGGTCATCGCCTTCAACGACATGCTGGCACAGCTCTACCAGGAGCGCGAGACCCAGAAGGAGCTGGCGGCCACGGCGCGCGCCGCCGAGGTCGAGCGGGCCCTGGTCGAGGCCACGCCCATTGCCCTGGTGGTGACGTCCATCCCGAACCATGACGTGTTGAACGCCAACCTGCCCGCAGCAGTCTGGCTCAAAGGACAACGCTCGAACCCTTGGGAGTCTCGGCTGGATCCAGAGGTCCGAGCGCGCTTCTTCCAGGAATTGCAGGACCGCGGCTCCGTCGACGAGTTTGAGGTGCGCTGGCATGACGGCGCCGAGTCGATGTGGGCCACCTTGTCGGCCCGGCGCATGCGCTACCAGGGGCAGGATGCCCTGATCACGGCCTTCTCGCCCATCAACCATCTGAAGACACTGGAGCGCCGTCTTCAACTTTGGGCCAAGGTGTTCGAGTCCTCGGGCGAAGGCATGCTCATCATCCATGCTGACCGACGCGTCCTGACCGTCAACCACGCCTTCATGCGCCACACCGGCCATGAACTTCAGGATGTCGCCGGGCAGTACGCCTCGGCGTTCTTCTCTAGCGGCAACGAGCCCGGGATGCCATCCGCTCTGTGGCAGTGCCTGGCCGCCACAGGTATGTGGCAAGGCGAGGTGTGCATACGCCGAGCCGGTGGCGCCTTTTACTCGGCCTGGTTGATGGCCAACGCGGTCCGTCAGCCGCAGGGCGAAGTGTCCCACTATATTTTCAGCACCATCGACATCACCGACCGCAAGAAGAGCGAACAACGCATCCGCTTCTTGGCGGACCACGACACGTTAACCGAGCTGCCCAACCGAGCCTTGTGCATGGAGAGATTGCGCATGGCCACGCAACATGCACCGCGCAATGGCAAGAAGGTTGCCGTGCTGTTCATTGATCTGGACGGTTTCAAAGACGTGAACGACCTGCTGGGCCACCACGCCGGCGATGGTCTGCTTCGGTCGGTGGCGGGTCGCCTCACCGAGGCCGTGCGCCAGGGCGACACCGTCAGTCGGCTTGGCGGCGACGAGTTCCTGGTCGTGTTGGACGGGGTCGTGGACATCAACGAGGTGGCACACATCGTTGATGAGCGCCTCATGCCCCTGGTGCGTCGGCCGCACATCGTCGACAACACCGAAGTCCAAGTCTCCTGCAGCTTGGGCATTGCCATCTATCCGGACGATGCCACGGACATCGACGAGCTGATTCGCCAGGCGGACACCGCCATGTACCAGGCCAAGGCCGGAGGCAAAAACGGCGTGCAGTTCTTCACCGGCGAGATGACCCAGCGTGCGCAAGCGCGGTTGCAGCTTGAACACCACTTGCGCCAGGCTCTGGACGCCGATCAGTTCTACATGCTTTGGCAGCCGCGGGTGTCCGCCGCCACGGGCGTGTTGCTGGGCGCGGAAGGCCTGTTGCGCTGGAGGCACCCTGAGCTGGGCATCGTCTCGCCCGCAGACTTTATTCCCATTGCCGAAGACACTGGGCTCATTGTGCCCATCGGCGCTTGGGTGATTGAAGAAGGTTGCCGCCAGATCGCCGCCTGGCGGGAAGAAGGGCTGCAGGCCATCAATGTGTCACTCAACGTGTCAGGACTTCAGTTGCGCGAGGTCGGCCTGGTCGACACAGTGCGACAGGCCATGGCGCGCCACCGCGTGCCCGCCGGCATCCTGGAGCTGGAACTCACCGAATCAATGGTGATGGATGGGGCCGAACACCATCTTCAGCAAATGCATGCGCTGAGGGCGCTTGGTGTGGACCTGTCGATCGATGACTTTGGCACTGGCTACTCCAGCTTGGCCTACTTGAACCGCTTTCCAATCAACAAACTCAAGATCGACCGGTCCTTCGTCCATGACATGCTGACCGATGCCACGGACCGTGCGTTGACACTGGCCATCGTTGGACTAGGTCACACGCTGGGTTTGCAGGTGGTGGCCGAGGGCGTGGAGCATGAGGAGGAAGCGGAACTGCTTCGAAACGGGGGGTGCGATGAGCTGCAGGGGTTCCTGATCGCACGGCCAATGCCTGCATGCGACCTCGTTGCATGGGCTCAGCAGCGTGAGCATGTCATGGGCTGATCCACTTGACGTTGGAAAGGTTTTGGTGAAGCAGCCTTGATCTCACGAAGTCCGCCGGCAGTGTCTTCATGCGTCTGAACCAGGGCATCCCGATGCCGAAATCGTCGAGCGAAAACTTGATGCCCGCCGCCTTCAGGGCGTTCGTGACTTTCAATGCCGAGGTCATGTCACCACCAATGGCTGCCGTTTCAGCAATCTCGATGCACACGCGTTGTTGCGACAGGCCGCCTTGTTCAAACTGGCGAAGCACGAAAGGCAGCTACCTTCCACTGTTGCGCACACTTGACACAGGCGAGGCGGCGATAGAGTTGTGGTGGGCCTAACGAAGTGGCGAAAACTGGGCCACGAGCAAGCGCGATGGTCCCATGACATCCCACATGCAGTGCGGTGAAGTTGGAGGTTTTTGCGTTCAACAAAGGGGTAGGGCCTTATGCGGTGCGGGCTGCAGCTAGATTTGCATGTCTTGATTCACCACATGTGACACTCTCGTGCGGCGCCACGGCGCATGCGATCGTTCACCAAACCCCAGCACTCAAAGCGCTGGGGTTTTTTCATTGTCCGGAGCACAACGTCCAATGCGGGAGGGGCAAGAGGCTCGCTGTCTTGCCGCAATAAGCGAAAAGCCCGCTTGAGGCGGGCTTTTCGATGTTGCGCTTTCGGCGCGATGGATTCCTTGCCTTCAGTGAGGCAGGCTGTGCCCCGTGCTGACAACCTCGCGGAAGTGAAGCTCTGACAATGCGTCGCCAGCATCAGCTGCCTCGCCCTCGCCAACAGGTTGGATGCTCTGCGCCAACATGCCCTTGGGGCCGGCGACCAATTCATAGGTCACGCGTGAGCCTTGCTTGAGCGTGCGAAAGCCGTCCATCTGAATCGCCGAGAAATGCGCGAACACGTCGCCACCACCCTGATCAGGTTCGATGAAGCCAAATCCCTTGGCGTCGTTGAACCACTTGACTGTGCCATGAGCCATGGTACCCCTCCTGTTAATTTGTGCTCATTTTCGGAGTGCGGCCTCGGACTGTCAAGGGCAAGCGTGTTACCAAAAAACTCCGGGTCGTGAGGGCTAAATTCCGACCCAAACCGGCACTTTTGGTCGATGTCGGGCTGGCAAGTCACCCCGCACGGCGCGGGCCGCTCACGTTGCGCTGCTGATCTGCCGAAAAGTCTGTTGGGTATCGTGAAATTCCTGCCCTTGTCTTTGGGTGGGAGACCCCAAGATGACATGGCATGAGGCAAGCCAGTCCCGTAGAATCTTTTTCATGACCAAACCGTTCAAGCCCAGCATGTCGTCGACTCCGCCCAAGCCGGCGGATGACGGACAGGGGGCAGCAGTTGCTGAAAAAGAAGAGCTCGCGCTGGAGCCGCCGAAGCTGTACCAGGTGGTGATGCTCAATGACGATTTCACGCCCATGGAGTTCGTTGTTTTCGTTTTGCAGGAGCATTTCCGCCATGACATCGAAGCGGCTACTCAGATCATGCTAAAAATCCACCACGACGGTCGTGGTGTGTGCGGGGTCTACACCAAAGACGTCGCGGCCACCAAGGTCGAACTCGTTCTTGCCGCCGCCCGCCAAGCCGGGCACCCCCTGCAGTGCATTCTGGAGACCGCATGATTGCGCAAGAGTTGGAAGTGAGTTTGCACATGGCCTTCGTCGAGGCCCGTCAGCAA
>CANCFV010000040.1 GCA_947377275.1 Burkholderiales bacterium
ACCGTCTTGATCGCCAACCGCGGCGCCATTGCCTGCCGCATCATGCGCACCGCCCGCCAAATGGGCTTGCGCACGGTGGCCGTGTATTCAGAGGCCGATGCCGACTCGGCCCACGTGGCCATGGCCGATGTGGCCGTGTGCATCGGCCCTGCGCCAGCCGCGCAGAGCTACCTGAACGTGGCGCGCATCCTGGAAGTGGCCCAAGCGCAGGGCGCCGGTGCCATCCACCCAGGCTACGGCTTTTTGTCAGAGAACCCCGACTTTGCCCAGGCCTGTGAAGACGCGGGCATCGCCTTCGTCGGCCCCAGCCCCGCGCAGATGCGGGCCTTCGGCCTCAAGCACACCGCGCGCGACTTGGCGCAGCAACATGGCGTGCCTTTGCTGCCGGGCTCGGGCCTGCTGAGCAGCGTGCAAGACGCGCAGCAAGAAGCCTTGCGCATTGGCTACCCGGTCATGCTCAAAAGCACGGCGGGCGGCGGCGGCATCGGCATGCGCCTGATCCGCAGCGAAGCCGAACTGGCGTCTGCCTACGAAGCCGTGGCGCGCCTTGCCAGTGCCAACTTCAAAGACGCGGGCTTGTTTTTAGAGAAGTTCGTTGAGCACGCGCGGCACATTGAAGTGCAGTTGTTTGGCGATGGACACGGCCAGGTTGTGGCCCTGGGCGAGCGCGATTGCTCGGCCCAGCGTCGCAACCAAAAGGTCATTGAAGAGACGCCAGCTCCCGGCCTGCCCGAGGCCACGCGTGAGGCTTTGCTGACGGCCGCCATCCGCCTGGGGCAAGCGGTGAACTACCGCTCGGCCGGCACGGTCGAGTTCGTGCTGGACGCCGACACCAACGCGTTTTACTTTCTGGAGGTCAACACCCGCTTGCAGGTCGAGCACGGCGTGACCGAGCAGGTCACGGGTGTGGACCTGGTGGGCTGGATGCTGCGCGTGGCCCAAGGCGAGCGCTGGACCTTTGATGCACCAGCGCCCCAAGGTGCATCCATCCAGGTCCGCCTGTATGCCGAAGACCCCGCACGCCAGTTCCAGCCTTGTGCAGGCACCCTGACCGAAGTGGTCTTCCCGCTGGATGCCCGCATCGAGACCTGGGTGTCGCGTGGCAGCGAGGTGCCACCGAACTACGACCCCATGATCGCCAAGCTGATCGTCACTGGCACAGACCGCATGGACGCGGTGCGCAAGCTTCAGCAGGCTTTGGCCGACACGCGCCTGGCCGGCATCGAAACCAACCTACGTTACCTGCGCGCCGTGGTGGCCGATGAGGTGTTCACCAGCGGCCAGGTCATCACCGCCACCTTGGGCCGCTTGAGCTGGCACCCACATGCATTTGAAGTGCTCGAAGGTGGCGTGCAAACCAGCGTGCAAGACCACCCGGGCCGCACAGGCCATTGGGACGTGGGCGTGCCGCCCTCAGGCCCCATGGACGATTTGGCCTTGCGCTTGGCCAACCGCCTGGTCGGCAATGCACCCGATGCTGCGGGCCTGGAGTGCACCCTCAGCGGCCCCACGCTGCGCTTTCACAGCGCGGCCGTGGTCGCTGTGTGTGGTGCCGACATGGCGGCCACCATGAACGACCAGCCCTTGCCCCTGTGGCAAGCCGTGTCGGTGCCTGCCGGTGGCGTGCTGCGCCTGGGCGCGGTGCAAGGCGCGGGCACACGCTGCTACGTGGTTGTGCAAGGTGGCCTGGACGTGCCCTTGTACCTTGGCAGCCGCTCGACCTTCACTCTGGGCCAGTTTGGTGGACACGCCGGCCGCACCTTGCGCGCCGGCGACATGCTGCACATCACACCTGTTTCTGCGCTTGAGCAAGGCCTTGCCACGTCGCTGGCCCCCGCAGCCCTGCCGCCCCAAGCCATCCCCACCTACGCCTCACATTGGGACGTGGCCGTGCTCTACGGCCCCCATGGCGCGCCTGACTTTTTCACCACGCCAGACATCGCCGAGTTCTTCGCCACCGACTGGCAGGTGCATTACAACTCCAGCCGCACCGGCGTGCGCTTGATCGGCCCCAAGCCGCAGTGGGCGCGCACCGACGGCGGCGAGGCGGGCTTGCACCCATCGAACCTGCACGACAACGCCTATGCCATCGGTGCCATCGACTTCACGGGTGACATGCCGGTGATCCTCGGGCCCGACGGCCCCAGCTTGGGCGGCTTTGTCTGCCCCGCGGTGGTGGTGGCCGCCGAGCGCTGGAAACTGGGCCAACTGCGTCCCGGCGACACGGTGCGCTTCCGCTGCGTCAGCATCGACGAAGCCGCTGCTTTGCAAGCCGCACAAGACCAGTTGGTGCAGACCTTGGTCTGGTCCGCACCCGATGTGCCCCTGCGCACCGAGGCGCTGGGTTCGCCCATCGTGGCCACACAGGCCGCGAGCGCGTCCCATGCCGGTGAGCGCCCCCAACTGGTCATCCGTCAGGCGGGCGACCGCTACCTGCTGATCGAGCTGGGAGAGATGCAGTTGGACATCGCCCTGCGCCTGCGCGTGCATGGCCTCATGACCGCGCTGCAGCAGCAAGGCCTGCCCGGCATCGTTGACATGACCCCGGGCATCCGCTCGCTGCAACTGCACTTCGACCCCAGCGTGGTGGCACGCAGCACCCTGGTGGACGCGGTGCTGGCAGCAGACCAGGCCTTGGGCAGCACCGATGAGCTGGTCGTGCCGTCGCGCACCGTGTACCTGCCCCTGTCGTGGGACGACAGCGCCACGCGGCTGGCGATTGAGAAGTACATGCAGTCGGTGCGCCCCGATGCGCCCTGGTGCCCCAGCAACATCGAGTTCATCCGGCGCATCAACGGCCTGGACAGCATCGATGACGTCTTGCGCATCGTGTTCGACGCCAGCTATTTGGTGCTCGGCTTGGGCGACGTCTACCTGGGCGCCCCGGTGGCCACACCAGTGGACCCACGCCACCGCCTGGTCACCACCAAGTACAACCCCGCCCGCACCTGGACGCCAGAGAACGCCGTGGGCATTGGCGGCGCCTACATGTGCGTCTACGGCATGGAAGGCCCTGGCGGCTACCAGTTCGTGGGCCGCACCTTGCAGATGTGGAACCGCTGGCGCGACGCCGACAGCGGCGCCAGCGCCTTCGAGCCCGGCAAGCCTTGGTTGCTGCGCTTTTTTGACCAGATCCGCTTCTACCCCGTGGGCGAAGCCGAGCTGCTGCAGATCCGCCGCGACTTCCCTGCCGGGCGCCACAGCCTGCGCATCGAGCACGGCGAGTTCAGTCTGCGCCAGTACCGTGCCCTGTTGGACGCGCAGGCCGATGACATCGCGGCGTTCAAGTCCAAGCAGCAAACGGCGTTCCATGCCGAGCGCGAACGCTGGCGACTGGCCGGTCAGGCCGAGAACATCAGCGAACCCGATGCACCCGTGGGCCTGGGCACTGGCGAGGCCTTGCCCGAAGGCGCACGGGCCGTGTCCACCCAAGTGCCGGGCAGCGTGTGGCAGGTGCGCGTGAAAGAGGGCGACACCGTGGCCGCAGGCGACACCCTGGCCGTGATCGAGTCCATGAAGATGGAATTCCCGGTGACAGCGCCGGTGGCCGGCCAGGTCTGGCGCGTGTCTTGTCGCGAAGGTGGCCCGATCGGCGCGGGGCAGGAGGTGGTGGTGTTGATGCCATGACCCATCGAGGCGCATTTCATGCGTGCCTCGCTTTTCACGTCGTCATTGCCTGTTCCTGCGACAGCCCCAACAAGTCCCCGCCGTCCCACCTTAGCTTCACAAGGCCCCATCACCATGACAGCCAAGCCCTTGACCCTTTCTGACTGGCGCCACGCTTACCTGGACGATGCCGCCGACCCCGTGGCGTTGCTCGCACCGTTCCTGAACCTGGATGCGTCGCCGACCGAGGCCGATCCCGCCTGGATCACGCGGGCGCCTGCCGCATTCGTGCAGGCTCAAATCGAACGCCTGTCCACCTTGGACCGCCACAAGGCCCCCTTGTTTGGCGTGCCGTTCGCGGTGAAGGACAACATCGACGTGGCTGGCTTGCCCACCACGGCAGCTTGCCCCGCTTTCGCCCACACGCCCACGCAGAACGCCACGGCGGTGCAGCGGCTGATCGATGCCGGTGCGGTGGTGGTGGGCAAGACCAACCTCGACCAGTTCGCCACCGGCCTGGTCGGCACGCGCTCGCCCTATGGCGAAGTGCCCAACACCTTTGACGCGGCCTATGTGAGTGGAGGCTCCAGCTCGGGCTCGGCTTCGGTGGTGGCGCGCGGCCTGGTGCCTTTTGCGCTGGGCACCGACACCGCAGGTTCTGGCCGTGTGCCTGCGGGCTTGAACAACCTGGTGGGCCTCAAGCCCACGCCGGGCAGCGTCCCCATGGCGGGTGTCTTGCCAGCCTGTCGCACCTTGGACGTGGTGTCGGTCTATGCCTTGACGGTGGAAGACGCCGCCGAGGTGATGGCCACCATGGAGGGCGCCGAAGGTGAAGCCCGATTCCAGCAACACGCGCCACGCCGTGCCTGGCTGGGGCGCTTGGGCCAGCCCTTGCGCGTGGGCGTGCCCGCGCAACCCCAATGCGACGCCTCCTTGGGCTACGACGTGGCCTTCGAGCAAGCGGTCGCCCGCGCGCGCGCCCTGGGTGCCGAAGTGCTCGCCATCGACATGGCCCCGCTGGAAGCCGTGGCCCAACTGCTGTACGAAGGTCCGTGGGTGGCCGAGCGCCATGCCGTGCTGCAAGCCCTTTTGGAAAGCAACCCAGAAGCTATTGATGCCACCGTGCGCCGCGTGATCGGCAGCGCCCAGGGCATGGACGCCACCTCGGCCTTCCGTGCGCGCTACGCCTTGGAAGAGATGCGCGTGGGCATCGAGGCCATGTGGCAGGGCATCGACGTGCTGATGGTGCCCACCACGCCCACATGCCCCACCCGAGAGGCGGTGGCCGCCGAGCCCGTGCTGCGCAACAGCGAGCTGGGCAAGTACACCAACTTCGTCAACCTCTTGGGCATGGCGGCGCTGGCCGTCCCCAGTGGCTTGGGGCCTATTCTGCCTTTTGGTGTGACCTTCATTGCGCCTGGTGGATCGGATGCGGCCTTGGCCGCGCTGGGCATGCAATGGCAAGCCCAAGCCGCTTTGCCGCTGGGACACCACCTGCGCGAGGCCGACGTGTCCGCGCGCAACTCAGGCGTGACCTTGCCCCGAGCAGCCCCCACCTTGCGCATGGCCGTGGTGGGCGCCCATTTGGCCGGCATGCCGCTGCACTGGCAGCTGGTCGAGCGCGGTTGCCGACTGCTGGCCAGCACCACCACCTCGCCCGACTACCGCCTCTTTGCCCTGCCCAACAGCACGCCGCCCAAACCGGGGCTGGCACGGGTGGCCAGCGGTGGGCAAGCGATTGCGGTCGAGGTCTACGAGATGCCGGTCGACACCGTGGGCTCCTTCCTTGCCTTGATCCCGCCACCGCTGGGCTTGGGCTCGGTGCAACTGGCCGATGGCCAATGGGTCAAAGGCTTCATTTGCGAGCCCTGGGGGCTGGAAGGCGCGCAGGACATCAGCCACCACGGCGGCTGGCGCGCTTACCTCGGGAAATGAAAAAAGGCACCCTGTGAGGGGTGCCTTTTGCAGATTGCCTTCGGGAAGAAGGCCAGAACATGGTCACTGCGCGGCCAGCAACTTGTTCAGCTCGTTGAGGTCTTCCACCTTGAGCGTGCCACTGGCTTGGCGCAGCTTCACACTGCCCACGATCACGTCGTAGCGAGCCTTGTACAAGTCCTTCTGGGTGTTCGACAGGGCGGTCTGAGCGTCCAGCACGTCCTTGTTGATGCGCACGCCCACACGGTAGCCCAGTTGGGTCGCTTCCAGGGCCAGCTTGGCCGAGGCCTCTGCCGCTTCATAGGCTTGCACCTGGGCCAGGCCCGACTGCACGCCCGAGAACGCCTGTCGGGTGCCCAGAGACACGCTGCGGCGCGCGTTGTCCACATCGCGCTCGGCCTTTTCTTGCAAGACCAGGACTTCGCGGATGCGGTTTTGCACCGAGTTGCCGGCAAACAGCGCCATGTTCAGCTCCACGCCGATCGAGGCCAGGGTGCCAGGGCTGCTGGCGGCCTTGGCCGATGCGCTGTTGGTGTCGGTGCTGCTGCGTTGCACGCTGGCCACGGCATCCACCGTGGGCAGGTGGCCGGCGCGGGCCTTGTCGATTTCCAGCTTGGCCACGTTCAAGGCCACTTCGGCCTTGCGCACCAGGGGCGATGCGGTGGTCTGGGCGACCCAGTCGTCCATCTGGCCTGGGGTCAGGGCATCGAGCTTGACTGGCGTGCGCAGCGGGCTGGGCTGCACGTCAGCGCGGCCGACCAGTTGGTCCAGCGCAATGCGCTTGACGCGCAGGTCGTTGGTCGCTGCGATTTCTTGCGCGCCAGCCAGGTCATGGCGGGCTTGGGCTTCACGCGTGTCAGTGATCGTGGCGTTGCCCACCTCGAAATTGCGCTTGGCCGATGCCAGCTGCTCGGCCAGGGCCTTCTTGTTGGCTTGGGTGGTGGTCAGCACGTCTTGCGCGCCCAGCACTTCAAAATAGGCTTGGGCCAAGCGGGCCGCCAAGTCGTCTTCGGCGATCTTCAGGTCAGCCTGGGCCACTTGCAGGGCTTGCTCGGCCTGGTTGATTTTGGCGCTGTCGGCACGGTTGAACAGCGGTTGCCTCGCTGCCACGCCCACTTTACGGCTGGTTTGGCTCACGTTGCCATTGGCGTCGAGCCCTGCCAATGCCGCTTGAGGCGATGAGGTGGTGCCCAGCGATGAGTCGAGGTGGCTGCGCGTGATCGACGCCTGCAGGCTCAGCGAGGGCCGCTGCAAGGCCAGTGCCTGCTCGTACTGGTATTGCACCGACTCGGTTTGCGCCTTGGACGACAGGTAAGCCGCGTCATAACCGCGGGCGGCCTGGTACAGGTCCACGAGGTTCTCGGCTTGTGCGCCGCCCCAGCTCAGCAGGCCCAAGGCCGCCACGGCGGTGGCCTTCAAGGCGGGCGCCCACCGGGCTTTGGCCGAATGGCCGCGGGACAGTGTGGGCAAGACGTTGAGCTTGGACATCGTGGGATCCTGTGTGTGAAAGAGCAAATCAGAATTGGAAGCGGCTGGGCTCGGCAAAGCCTGCCAGACGGGGGGCCAGTGTGTCGAACAAGGCCTGGCTGCTGAATTGAGCGTCGCTGACGCGGGTGTACAGCGTGGCCTGTTGCACAGGCTCGTTGCCGACGATGGCCAGCAAACGGCCACCCACCTTGAGCTGGTCAAGCAAAGCCTGGGGCACCTGTGCCACCGAGCCGGCCAGCAAGATGGCGTCAAACGGGGCCTGGGCGGCGAAGCCCTGCACACCGTCGGCCACCACCACCTCGGCGTTGTTGACGCCGGCGTGGCGCAGGTTGGTGCGTGCCGTGGCTGCCAAGGCAGCATCGCTTTCTATGGCGATCACGCGCTGGGCCTTGTGGCCCAACAAAGCAGCCACGTAACCCGTTGCCGCGCCGATGAGCAGCACGCTGTCGCGTTTGCCCAGGCTCAGGTCCTGCACCATGCGTGCTTCCACGCGCGGTGCCAGCAAAGCGCGACCGCCTGCCAGGGGGATCTCCAGGTCCATGAAGGCCTGGGCCTGGTTGGCCGAGGGGACAAAGTCCTCACGGCGCACGGCAGACAACAGGCTCAGCACCGAGGTGTCCAGGACATCCCAGGGGCGGATCTGTTGCTCGATCATGTTGAAACGGGCTTGTTCGACGTTCATGCTGGGCATCCTACGGAAGGCGATAAAGGAAAAGAATCCGGATAAAACATGAATTTTAAGAACAGTCCCCTGCTTCGGGGGGCTGTTCGCTCAACGATATCTGGGCAGAAGGGCGTTTCACCCACAGCTTGAAGTCGTCCAGCAGGCTGTACAGCACCGGAACGACCACCAAAGTCAACAGAGATGACGCGATCACGCCCCCGATCACGGCTTGCCCCATGGGCGCGCGTTGCTCTGCGCCCTCGGTCAAAGCCAAGGCCAGCGGGATCATGCCAAACACCATGGCCAGGGTCGTCATCAAGATCGGGCGCAAGCGCACCTTGGCGGCCAGCAGCAGGGCCTCGCGACGGGGCAGGGGCTCGGTCATGTCACGCTCACCACTGTGACCGGCGCGTGCGCGGTTGGCAAAGTCCACCAACAAGATCGCGTTTTTGGTGACCAAGCCCATCAGCATGATGATCCCGATGATCGAGAACATGTTGATGGTCGAGCCAAACATCAGCAGTGTCACCACCACGCCGATCAGCGTCAGCGGCAGCGAGCTCATCAGGGCCACGGGCTGCGAGAAGCTCTTGAACTGTGAGGCCAGGATCATGTAGATGAAGATGATCGCCAGGCCCAGCGCGGACACGGCATAGGCGAAAGACTCGGCCATGTCTTTGGTCGAACCACCGAAGCGGTAGCGATAGCCCGTGGGCCAAGCCGTGTCGTCGAGCACGCGCTTGATGTCGGCCGAGACCTCACCGACCGAGCGCCCCGTCACGTTGGCCGTCAATTCGACCTCGCGGTTCAGGTCACGCCGGTTGATCTGCGTGGGGCCCATGCCTTCGACCACATCTGCCACCTGGTGCAGGCGCACCAAGCGGGGCTGCCCTTGTGCGTCGTTGCCAATGGCCAAGGGCAGGTTGGCGATGTCGGCGCCACTGCGCCGCGCATCGGGTTGCAGCGAGACGCGGATGTCGTAGTTCTGCTCGTCTTCGGCGCGCCAGCTGCCCACCGTTTTGCCTTCCACCAACACGCTCAGCGCGTTGCTGATGCCATCGACGCTCAAGCCCGCATCGGCCGCGGCATCACGGCGCACGCGCACGTCCAGCGTGGGCTTGTTGGGCTTGAGGCTGCTGTCAAGGTCGACCAGGCCCGGGATGTTTTTGAGCCGGTCCAGCGTCTGCTGGCTCAATTGGCTCAGCGTGCCCAAGCTGCTGCCTTGGATGGACAACTGGATGGGTTTTTGCCCGCCAACCGAATCCAGCAAACCCACGTGCGTCACGGTGATGCCCGCCATTTGGGCCAAGGTTTGCCGCAAAGGCGCCGAGAGCTGGTCCACGCTCCGCTGGCGCAAGGCCCGGTCTTTCAGGCGGACGTACACGCTGACCTGGTTGCGGCCCAGCGCAAAGCCGGTGTTCAAGGTGGACAAGGTGTAGTTCACCTCGGGCAAGGCGCGGATGCGGGACTCGACTTCGCGCGTGCGGGCCTCGGTCGCTTCCAGCGAGGTGCCGGCCGGGGTGTAGAAGTTGACGAAGGTCTCTGAGTAATCGGCCTTGGGCACGAACTCGGTGCCCAGTAAGGGCATCAATGCCAGGCTGCCCACCAGGCTGCCAGCGGCCACCGCCAGTGTCCACCAGGGGTGGTTCAAGGCCACACCCAGCAGGTTCTGGTAGCCCGCGCTGAGAGACTCTGACCAAGCGTCCACCGCGCCGGTCACGCGGCCAATGGTGCGGTCGTACAGCGAGCGGGCTGCGCCTTGGGCCGCGTGGCGCTGGATGGCCGGGTCGTGCCAGATGCTCGACAACATCGGATCGAGCGTGAAGCTCACGAACATCGAGATCAGCACCGCCGCCACGATGGTGATGCCGAACTCATGGAAGAACTTGCCGATGATGCCGCCCATGAAGCCAATGGGCAGGAACACGGCCACGATGGACAAGGTGGTGGCCAGCACGGCCAGCCCGATCTCTTGGGTGCCGTCGATCGAGGCCTGCAAGGCCGATTTGCCCATCTGCACGTGCCGCACGATGTTCTCGCGCACCACGATGGCATCGTCGATCAACAGGCCGACACACAGGCTCAAGGCCATCAGCGTGATCATGTTGATCGAAAAGCCGAAGACGTACATGAACAAGAAGGTGCCAATGATCGAGATGGGCAGCGTCAGCCCCGTGATCACGGTTGAGCGCCACGAGTTCAAGAACAGGAAGACGATGCCCACCGTGAGCAGCGCACCCTCCAGCAGGGTTTCACGCACATTGCTGACGCTCACCGCGATGGGGCGGCTGTTGTCGCGGATGACCTCCAGCTTCATGTCGGGCGGCAGCTCGCCTTGCACCTGCTTGACGGCTGCTTGCAGGCCGGCCACCACGTCCAGCGTGTTCTCACCTTGGGACTTGATGACCTCGAGTGCCAGGGTGCGACGCCCATTGAGCAGGGCCAAGGACTCCAGCTCTTGGGGGCCGTCGACCACGCGGGCAACCTGGCTCAAGCGCACCGCTTGGCCGTGGCGTTGCGCCACCACCAGTCGCTCGAAGTCTTGAACGGTTTTCAGGCGCGCATCGATTTGCACCACGCGGTCTTGCTGGCCAGTGCGCACACTGCCGGCGGGTTGGTCTTGGTTTTCAAGGCGCACCACGTTGGCGATCTGCTCGGGGCGCAAGCCCAAGGCGTCGAGTGCTTCGGGCTTGAGGTACACATTGATCTGTCGCTTGAGCGCGCCAACGAGGTTGACCGTGCCAACGCCACGCACGTTCTCCAAGCGCTTTTTCAAGACCTGGTCGGCGTAGGTGCTCAAGCGCTGCTCGGTCTGGCTGCCTTTGGGCGAGGTCAGGGCCAGCGAGTAGATCGGGCGGCTGGCCGGGTCAAAGCGCAGCACGCGCGGCTCTTTGACCTCGTCGCGCAGGGTGGGGCGGATGGCCGAGAGCTTCTCGCGCACATCGTCGGCCGCGCGGCGTCCGTCCACATCGAGGTTGAATTGCACGATCACCACCGAGCTGCCCTCGTACGAACGCGAGTACAGCTGGTTGATGCCGGCCACCGTGTTCACGGCTTCTTCGACCTTGCGCGTGACCTCGGTTTCGATGATCTCGGGCGAGGCGCCGGGGTAGTCCATCTGGATGGCCAGCGTCGGGAACTCGATGTCAGGGAACTGATCGACCTTGAGCCGCTGGTACGAGAACAGGCCCAGAACGACCAGGGCCATCATGGCCATCGTGGCCATGACCGGGTTGTGGATGGACAGGCGCGTGAACCACATGGGGCGTGGTCCTTTCAGCGCGCGGCGCTGGCCGCTGGCAACTGAACCACGGCGCCTTCACGCACCGTGCCGGTGGCGTCGCTCAACACCGTGTCGCCGGCTTGCAAGCCCGAGCGCACCTCGATCCATGCGCGAGCGTCATTGCCTGCGGTGCGCCCCCTGGCCCCAAGCTGCACACCCACGCGTTCGACGCGGCCAGCGCGCACACGTAGCACCTGGTCCACGCCCGCATCGCGCGCCACGGCGGTCAAAGGCACGGCCAAGCCCTGCGCGGTGGGCAGTTGCACCTCGCCCTTGGCAAAAAGGCCTTGGCGCAGGCTGGCCTGCACGGGCAGCGACAGGTACACGGTCACGGCACGTGTGTCGTTGGCGGCGGCCGGGTTGATGCGGGCCACCCGGGCTTGCACTGGCGCGTTCACGCCATCGACTTGCAGCAGGGCGAGCGAGCCCACGCTCACTTGCGCCAGGTCTTGTGGGCTCACGGCCGCTTGCAGCTCAAGGCTGTTTAGGTCGATCACCTCGACGATGCGGCCGTCCACGGCCACGCGCTCACCCACCTGGGTGAAGCGTTGTGAGATCAGGCCACTCAATGGGGCGCGCACGGTGGCATCTTTCAAAGCCTTTTGGCTCAGCTCGACCGCCGATTGCGAAGCCTCGTACAGCGCTCGCGCGGCGGCCGCATTGGACACGGATGCATCGAGTGTATTTTTCGAGATGAAGCCCTGCTGAACCAGCGCCTGGTTGTTGTCCAGCGTCTGCTGGGTGATTTGCCACTGTGCTTTGCTGGAGGCGGCTTGCTGTTTGGCCTGCTTGACTTTGATGTTGAACTCTTGTGGGTCGAGCGTGGCGATCACCTCGCCTTGGCGCACGGCTTGGCCTTCACGCACCTTCAGGGTCACCACTTCGGCGGCCACTTTGGCTTTGACCACGGCGCTGCGTTGCGCCACCAAGCTGCCCGACACTGGCACGCTGCGCTGCAAGGCCTGCACACCCACGGTGTGAACATCTTGCACACCCAGGTTGATGGCCTTGGCTTGCGTGCTGGCTGCGGTTTGTGCCAACTCGCCTTGCTGCGCCTTGCGGGCCACGATGGCGCGGCCAATGCCCAGGGCGATCAGCAGCGCGCCGGCCAACGCGGCCGTCCATTTCACAGAGGTTTTCATAGGGCTGCGGAGTGAGGCTGCGCAGGGCGGGTTTCCAGACCCCGCAGCAGCAATTCGATCTGGGTGGCCATGAACCGCTCGGGGTCCAGCGGCACCGGGTTGGCGGTGCACACCGATGTGCACTGGCGGTACAAAATCAAGAACTGCACAGGGGCGATCAGGGCGTGCACCACCGAGGTGACGTCCAGCGGCCTGAACTCACCCCGGGCCACGCCGCGCTCTACCGCCCGTGCCAGCAAGGCGTGGCTGGGCGCCACGACCTCGTCCACATAAAACTGGGCCAGCTCTGGGAAGGCTTTGGCCTCGCTCATGATCAGCACCAGCAGGCCGGCGGCTTTCGACGCGCCGACTCGCAGCCACCAGGTTTGCGCCAGCTGGTTGAGCAAGGCGGAGGTGCTGCCCTCGGCCTGGTCCACCATCTCGCTGCCCTCCACGATCACCTGCGTCAGGTAGGCGCGAACCACGGCCTTGAACAGCTCGTCTTTGCTGGGGTAGTAGAGGTAGAGCGTGCCCTTGGAGACTCCGGCCAGCTTGGCCACGTCTTCGGCGCGCGTGGCCGCCAGGCCTTTCTCAACGAACAGGCTCAAAGCCGCTTCCAGCAGCTCTTGCGGGCGGGCCGCTTTGCGACGTTGCCTGACCCCTGGCATGCGTGGCGCCAACGCGGCCACGGCGGCCGCCAGCGGGCACGAGGAAGACGCTTCCTGCAAAGGCTCGTTGGGCGACAGGGCTGGGGACGGGGAACGGCTCACAAATGGCGCACCTAATGACTGTTCGGTCAGTAATGTAGCGGCGCGCGCTCCGGGTGGTCAATCCTGGGGGTGATTCGGGAATAATCGTCCGCATGAGCAGACCCCAACCCCAGGACCGGGCGGCCTACGCCCACTTCAGCCCCATCACCACGCGCTGGATGGACAACGACATCTACGGCCATGTCAACAACGTGACCTACTACAGCTACTTCGACACGGCGGTGAACCGCTATCTTATCGAAGCGGGGGTGCTGGACATCCATGCGGGCGAGACCATCGGCTTGGTCATCGAGACGCATTGCAACTACTTCGCGCCACTGGCCTTCCCGCGCAACGTCGAGGCGGGCATCCGGGTGGCGCACATCGGCACCAGCAGCGTTCGCTACGAGATCGGTCTCTTTGAACACGGCGAGCCCCTGTCTGCTGCCAGCGGCCATTTCGTGCACGTATACGTGGACCGCCACACGCGCCGCCCCGCGCCTTTGCCCGCGGCCTTCCTGCAGGCCCTCGCGCAACTGCAAGTCACCCCGGACTAAAACCATGACCCACCCAGCCTCCAGCCCCCGCGAGCCCTTTGACGTGACGCCCGAGGGCGTGGCGGCGGTGGACCATGCCATCACCTCGCGCCGATCCATGCGGCGCTTCCTGCCCACCGAGGTGCCCCGCGAAACCATCGAGGCCATCTTGCAGGTGGCCGCCCGATCGCCCTCTGGCACCAACACCCAGCCATGGCAGGTGCACGTGCTGACCGGGGCCAGCCGCCAAGGCCTGGTCGACAAGGTGTTGGCCGCAGGCATGCAGGTGGACTCGACCACGCGCTACAAAGAGCAATACGACTACTACCCGGCCGAATGGGTTTCGCCCTTCATTGACCGCAGACGCAAGGTGGGCTGGGACCTCTATGGCCTTTTGGGCCTGGAGAAGACCAACCGCATGGGCATGCAGCTGCAGCAGGCGCGCAATTTCATGTTCTTCGACGCGCCCGTGGGCATGGTCTTCACCATTCCGCGCGTCATGGGGCGCGGCAGCTTGCTGGACTACGGCATGTTTTTGCAAAGCATCATGGTGGCGGCCCGCGCCCGGGGGCTGGACACCTGCCCTCAAGCGGCCTGGAACCACTTTCACTGCGTCATCTTCGAGCACCTGGGCCTCAACCCGGACACCGACATGATGGTTTGCGGCATGGCCTTGGGACATGCCGACCCGGCCGCCATTGAAAACACCTTGCTCACGGAGCGCGAACCTGTATCTGGCTTTGCCCGTTTCCTGGCTTGATGGCATTGGTGCAGCTTGAAACGGGTGCCAGCCAAAACACAGAATGAGTCGGGTTTTTGATGTGAAACCAAGGGTCTTCACCTAATGGTGCTGCGGCGGACAGCGGCCAAACGCGTCTATGATTTTGTGGCATCTGGTTTTTGATGTTTCCAGATTTGCTGGCGTTTGGCCCACCGTGGGTCCCGATTTTTTTCCGGAGGTTAGTTCCATGAGCCTGATGGGCCAAATGATGCACATGCCCTTGACGATCTCGTCGTTGCTCACGCACGCGGCTCGTCACAACGGCGACGTTGAGATCGTGTCCAAGCGTGTCGAAGGCGACATGCACCGCACCAACTGGTCCGAGATCGAGCTGCGTTCGCGCAAGCTGGCCCAAGCCCTGGCTCGCCTGGGCCTTCAAGCCGGTGATCGCGTGGGCACGCTGGCCTGGAACGGCTACCGCCACCTCGAAATCTATTACGGTGTGTCGGGCGCGCAGCTGGTTTGCCACACGATCAACCCACGCCTGGTCCCTCAGCAAGTGGCCTGGATCGTCAACGATGCCCAAGACAAGGTCATCTTCGTCGACATCAACATCTTCCCCCTGGTTGAAAAGCTCGCCCCCATGCTGGCTTCGGTCAAGCACGTGGTGCTGATGGGCGCACGCGAAAGCATGCCCAAAGAAACCACGCTGACCAACCTGCTGTGCTACGAAGACCTGATCGCTGCTGAAGACGGCAACTACCAGTGGCCTTCGTTTGACGAGAACGCAGCGGCCTCGATCTGCTACACCTCGGGCACGACCGGCAACCCCAAGGGCGCCATTTACACGCACCGCTCGACCGTGCTGCACGCGCTGGCCGCCGCTTTGCCAGACGCCATGAGCCTCAAGGCCACCGACACGGTGTTGCCCGTGGTGCCCATGTTCCACGTCAACGCCTGGGGCATCCCCTACGCCGCGGCCATGGTCGGCTGCAAGCTGGTGATGCCGGGTCATCACCTCGATGGCGCCTCGCTGTACAACCTCTTCGAAGAAGAGAAAGTCACCATGAGCGCGGGCGTGCCCACGATCTGGTTGGGCCTGTTGAACCACGTCAAGTCCAACAACCTGAAGTTCAGCACCTTCAAGACCACGATCATCGGTGGCGCGGCTTGCCCACCCGCCATGATCCGGACCTTTGAGAACGACTACAACGTTGACGTGATCCACGCCTGGGGCATGACCGAGTTGTCGCCCATCGGCACCTTGGGGCGCCTCAAGGCCAAGCACGCGGACTGGTCTTTGGACGACAAGCAAAAGCTGCTTGAAAAGCAAGGCAAGTCGGTGTTTGGCATCGACATGCGCATCGTCGATGCCGATGGCAAGGTGTTGCCATGGGACGGCAAGGCGGCCGGCGACTTGGAGGTCAAGGGCCACTGGGTGGTCAGCGGCTACTACAACATCGACAAGTCGCCGCTGCACGATGGCTGGTTTCCCACGGGCGACGTGGCCACCATCGATGCCGATGGCTACATGCAGATCACCGATCGCTCTAAGGACGTGATCAAGTCGGGCGGCGAGTGGATCAGCTCCATCGACCTGGAAAACGTGCTGATGGGTCACCCTGCCGTGCACGAGGCCGCAGCCATTGCTTGCGCTCACCCCAAGTGGGACGAGCGCCCGCTGATGGTGGTGGTCAAGAAGCCTGGCGTCGAAGTGACTGCGGCCGAGCTGATCGCCTTCTACGACGGCAAGATCCCCAAGTGGCAAACGCCCGATGACGTCGTGTTTGTCGACGAAATCCCGCACACGGCCACCGGCAAGATCTACAAACTCAAGCTGCGTGAGTCCTTCAAGGACCACAAGCTGCCCACGATCTGATCGCACGCTGGCAACACACACAAAGGCACCTTCGGGTGCCTTTTTTCTTGCATGTTCAATGGGCATCAATGGGGTCGGGTTGATCCCTGGGCGCTTTGCGGGAACTCCCTGACTCGCCCCCGCGTTTCGGGGGGGTAAATTGGGGCGAGGTAACAATTTCTGACGACAACGACGAGGAGATCGCAATGCAATTCCCAGTTCGAGCACTGAGCGTGTTGGTGGCAGCGTCATTGAGCGCCAGCGTGGCCATGGCGCAAAAAGGCGAGACCGTCAAGGTGGCCTGGATCGATCCCTTGTCGGGCTTGATGGCCAACGTGGGGCAGAACCAGCTCAAAAGCTTCCAGTACGTGGCTGAGAAGCTCAACGCCGGCAACCCGGCGGGCGTCAAGTTTGAAATCGTCAGCATCGACAACAAACTGAGCCCCGCTGAATCGCTCAACGCTTTGAAGTCGGCCGTTGACCAAGGTGTGCGCTATGTGGTGCAGGGCTTGGGCTCTGGCTCTGCGCTGGCGCTGGTCGATGCCATCAACAAGCACAACGAACGCAACCCGGGCAAAGAGGTTGTGTTCTTGAACTACGCCGCGGTTGATCCCGACCTGACCAACAGCAAGTGCAGCTTCTGGCACTTCCGTCTGGACGCCGACACCTCCATGAAGATGGAAGCCCTGACCACCTTCATCAAAGACCAGAAGGATGTGCACAAGGTCTACCTGATCAACCAGAACTACGCGCACGGCCAACAAGTCTCGAAGTTCGCCAAAGCGAACCTGGGCCGCAAGCGCCCTGACATCCAGATCGTGGGCGACGACCTGCACCCATTGGCGCAGGTGCGTGACTTCGCGCCTTATGTGGCCAAGATCAAGGCATCGGGCGCCGATACCGTGATCACCGGCAATTGGGGCTCGGACCTGGCCTTGCTGGTCAAGGCGGCCAACGAGGCGGGCCTGACCGCCAAGTTCTACACCTACTACGCCAACTTCGGTGGCACGCCCACCGCGCTGGGCAAGCAGGCCGATGGCCGCGTCTACCAAGTGGGCTACAGCCACTACAACATGGGTGGCGTGTACGGCACTTTGGTGGCTGACTTCAAGAAGCGCTTCAACGACGACTACTACTCTGGTGCGACCTTCCATGCGCTGACGATGCTGGCGGCAGGCATGGCCCAAGCCAAAACGACCGACCCCGTGAAGGTGGCCTTCGCCATGGAAGGCATCAAGTTCAAGAGCTTCAACGGCGACGTCGAGATGCGCAAGACCGACCACCAGTTGCAGCAGCCCCTGTTCATTGCCCAATGGCAAAAGACCGAAGGCAAGAACAACTACGACGTGGAAGGCACGGGCATGACTTTCAACTCGGTCAAGGCGTTTGACGCCTATGTGTCGAGCACGCCCACCTCGTGCCAGATGAAGCGTCCGTCTTGATGGTGGTTTGAGCCGCCGGTCTGCGTGGCCGGCAGCTCATCCCCATTCGATCGCGATGTGCCGGTAACGCTTGCGCCGGTCGCGCACCCCGACCACGCGTTCAGCCACCTTGGCCTGTCATGGAAACCTTCCTCGTTTTCTTCTTGAACGGCATCAGCTACGGCTTGCTGCTGTTCATGCTCAGCTCTGGGCTGACGCTGATCTTCAGCATGATGGGTGTGCTCAATTTCGCGCACACCAGCTTCTACATGATCGGGGCCTACGTGGCCTATGCGCTGACCGGCGTGATCGGGTTTTTCCCCGCGCTGATCGTGGCCCCGCTGCTCGTGGGTGCCATGGGGGCAGCGTTCGAGCGCTACTGCCTGCGCCGCGTTCACGTCTACGGCCATGTGCCTGAGCTGCTGATCACCTTTGGCCTGTCGTACGTGGTGCTCGAAGTGGTGCGCCTGATCTGGGGCCCTGCCAACGTCGACTACCGCGTTCCAGAAGCCCTCAGTGGCCCCTTGTTCACGCTGGCCAATGTCAAGGGACAAGGCTTGAGCCTGGCTTGGGGTGGCGCCGCAGCCTTGTGCGCGACTGACACCGGCAACACCTGCACCCAGTTCCCGCTGTACCGAGGCTTCATGGCTTTGGTGGCCTTGTTCATGCTGGGCTCGCTCTGGTTGCTGCTCACGCGCACCCGCATCGGCTTGATCATCCAGGCTGCTTTGACGCACCCAGACATGGCTCAGGCATTGGGGCACAACGTGCCGCGCGTGATGATGGGCGTCTTTGGGGGCGGTTGTGCACTGGCCGGCTTGGCAGGTGTGATCGGCGGCAACGCCTTCGTGACTGAGCCCAACATGGCCACGTCAGTGGGCGCCATCATCTTCGTGGTGGTGGTGGTGGGTGGCATGGGCTCGCTGGCCGGAGCCTTCCTGGCCTCGCTGCTGATCGGCTTGTTGCAGACCTTTGCTGTGGTCATCGACGTCTCGGCCGTGTCGGTCATGCAAAGCCTCGGTCACCCGGTCAACTTCGAGCACTGGGCGTATCCCATTTTGAAGATTTCGGTGTCGCAGATGGCGCCGATCCTGCCGTACCTCCTCTTGGTGCTGATCCTGATCTTCAGGCCCAAGGGCTTGTTGGGCACACGCGAGGAGTAAACCCACATGTCCAAAAACGTCTATCAATTCAAGCCCTACAACGTGGGCCGCGCGGTGCTTTGGTTGCTTTTTGCAGTGGTCTTGTGGGTCGCGCCCAAGGTGTTCACCAGCAGCCTGTCGATGACCATGCTCACGCAAATGGGCACGGCCATCATCGTTTGTCTGTCGTACAACATGTTGCTGGGGCAGGGGGGCATGCTCAGCTTCGGGCACGCGGTCTATTCCGGGCTGGGTGCCTTTGCGGCCATCCATACGCTCAACAAAGTGGGCGATGGCAGTTGGGGCATCCCGGTCAGCCTGATCCCCTTGGTGGGTGGCGTGGCGGGCTTGCTCATGGCGGCGCTGCTGGGCGCGGTCAGCACCAAAAAATCGGGCAACACCTTCGCCATGATCACGCTGGGTGTGGGCGAGTTGGTGTGGTCGATGTCGCTGATGCTGCCGGAGTTCTTCGGCGGTGAAGGCGGGGTCTCCAGCAACCGCGTGGTGGGGCAGCCTTTCATGGGCGTCACCTTTGGTCCGCAGATCCAGGTGTACTACCTGATCGCCGTCTATTGCTTTGTGTGTACGGTCTTGATGTTCGCCTTCACGCAGACGCCGTTGGGGCGCATGCTCAATGCCGTGCGCGACAACCCCGAGCGCGTCGAGTTCATTGGCTACGACACGCAGCGCGTGCGCTACTACGCCTTCATGATCGCTGGCTTTTTCGCGGGTGTTGGCGGGGGCTTGTATGCCATCAACTTCGAGATCGTGACGGCCGAAGTGGTCGGTGCGCACCGCTCAGGCGCCTACCTGCTGTTCACCTTCTTGGGTGGCTCGATGTTCTTCTTCGGGCCGATCATCGGTGCGGTGCTGATGGTGCTGGCGATGGTCATGCTGTCTGAGATGACCAAGGCCTGGCTGCTGTACCTGGGCTTGACCTTCCTGTTCATGGTGATGTTCGCGCCCGGTGGCATCGCCAGCTTGTTGATGCTGAACCTGCGCATTGCCAGCTACGGCCTTTTGCGCAAGCTCTCGACCGCCTATCTGGCGCTGGCGGGCACGGCGCTGGCCATCGTGGTGGGGGCGTCTGTCATGGTTGAGATGATTTATCACATCAAGCTCAACGAGGCACTCGGGCCCACCATGGGCTATGCCGGCGCCACGCTCAACACCCGAGGCCTGGACGCCTGGGTGGGGGCCGGGCTGGTGCTGGTGACGGGCATTGGCCTGTTCGAGGTGGCTCGGCGCGAGTTCATGCGCCAGTGGGGTCACATCCAAGAGGCCATCGAGGCCGAAAACCTGCGCCGCCAAGCCCTTTGAAAGCAAGACCATGAGCAAGCACAACGCTTCCCCCCAAGGTCTGGCGCTCGAGTTGCGTCAGGTCAGAAAGTCCTTCGGCAAAACCGAAATCATCCGCGGCGCCGACCTGGCCGTCAAAGCCGGCGAGCGCGTCGCCTTGATTGGCCCCAACGGTGCGGGCAAGTCCACGCTGTTCAACCTGATCAGTGGCCGCATGGCGCCCACCAGCGGCGAGATTTTGCTCAACGGCCAGCCCATCCATGGGCACCAGCCTTACGACATCAACCGCCGCGGTCTGGCGCGCAGCTTCCAGGTGTCTAACCTGTTTCCGCGCTTGAGCGTGTTCGAAAACATCCGCTGCGCGGTGCTGTGGTCCATGGGCGAGGGCTATGCCTTCTGGCGCTTTCTGAGCAACCTGCACGAGGTCAACCGCCGTGCTGAAGAGGTGCTCGACATGATCCGCCTGCGCCGCAAGCGCGACGTCAATGTCGCCAGCCTGACCTACGCCGAGCAGCGCGCTTTAGAGGTGGGCGTCACCATTGCCGGCGGTGGCAATGTCATCTTGCTGGACGAGCCCACGGCGGGCATGAGCAAGTCCGAGACGGCCAACTTCGTCAAGATGATCCGCGAGGTCACCGAGGGCAAAACCCTGCTGACGGTCGAGCACGACATGGGTGTGGTCTTCGGCCTGGCCGACCGCATTGCGGTGCTGGTGTATGGCGAGGTCATCGCCTTTGACACCCCTGAGAACGTGCGCGCCAACGACCGCGTGAAAGAGGCCTACCTGGGCTCGGTGCTGGCAGAAAGCCAGCGCACCGAGGCCGAAGCGGTGGCCCACGCCGTGGCCGATTCGGCTCACGCAGGAGCTTGAAGCATGCTGAACATCCAAAACCTGCACGCCTTTTACGGCAAGAGCCACATCCTGCATGGGGTTGACATGCAAGTGAAGCCTGGCGAGATCGTGGCCCTGTTGGGTCGCAATGGCTCGGGGCGTTCGACCACGATCAAGACCATCATGGGCTTGGTCGAAGGCGAGGGCACCATCCAGTGGAATGGCAAAGACCTGCTGGGCAGCAAGACTTACGACATCGCCCGCCAAGGCCTGGGCTATGTGCCTGAAAGCCGCGATGTCTTCCCCAAGCTGACGGTCGAGCAAAACCTGTTGCTGGGCCAGAAGAAGGCGGGAAAGAACGGCCGCTGGAGCCTGGACGACATGTACCAGATGTTCCCCCGGCTCAAAGAGCGGCAGCACACCGAAGCTGGCGTGATGTCGGGCGGCGAGCAGCAGATGCTGACGCTGTGCCGCACCTTGATGGGCGACCCTGACTTGATCATGATCGATGAGCCCACCGAGGGCTTGGCGCCCAAGATCGTGGAGCTGGTGGGCGAGTACCTCAAAGAGCTCAAGCGACGCGGTCTGGCTGTGCTGCTGGTAGAGCAAAAGCTGACCATCGCCTTGGACATCTCGCAGCGTTGCTACGTGATGGGGCACGGCGAGGTTGTTTTTGAGGGCACGCCCGACGAGCTTCGGGCCGATCAGAACGTCCGCCGAGAGTGGCTGGAAGTGTGAGGCAAGGGCCCCGAGTGTGGCCTTTGACACGCGGCCTCGATGTTTTCACCGGGGCAGCCATTGACCCCTGTCAGCCAAGTTTTGCAATCCTCTTGTATTCTTAAAAGGATTCTTGTCAGAATTGATTTTCAGGATCTGCGGACCGCGCTCAAGCCTGCTTTCCAAGAGCGGCTGCGCGTGCCAAGCTTGGCCAACGAACACCTTTTTGAGATCGCCATGAGCACCTCTTATCAAGTCACCGACGGCGTGGCCGTCATCACCCTTGCAAACCCACCGGTCAATGGCTTGGGCCAGAGCACCCGGGCGGGCATTGTTGACGGCATCCATAAGGCGCAGTCGGACGCCGCCGTCACGGCCGTGGTCATCATTGGCTCGGGCAAGGTGTTCTGCGGTGGCGCTGACATCAAAGAGTTCGGCTCGCCCAAGGCGTCGGCTGCGCCCGACCTGCACGTCACCATCTCGGCCGTCGAGCAGTCGAGCAAGCCCGTGGTCGCGGCCATCCATGGCGTGGCCATGGGCGGTGGCCTGGAGCTGGCGCTCGGTTGCCACTACCGCGTTGTGTCGCCCGGCACGCAAATCGCGCTGCCCGAAGTGAACATCGGCATCGTGCCAGGTGCCGGTGGCACGCAACGCTTGCCTCGCGTCTTGGGCGTCGAAGCCGCGCTGCAGATGATCACCACGGGCGCTTCGGTGCCCAGCGACAAGCTGTTCAAAGCCCCAGGCCAAAAGTTGTTCAACCAGCTGGTTGACGGCGATTTGCTGGCTGCCGCAGTGGCCTTCGCCAAGGGCGTTGCAGCCGTTCGCCCATTGCCTTCGGTGCGCGACCTGAGCGTCAGCGCCCTCGCCGATGCCGAGGCTTTTGCCAAGGCCCGTGCCGAGCTGGCCAAGACCCGCCGCAACCTGATCGCGCCGCAGCGCTGTGTCGACTGCGTTGAAGCCGCCACCAAGCTGGACTTGGATGCCGGCATCGCTTTCGAGCTTGAGGTCTTTAATGGCCTGGTCACGTCTGACCAAGCTCGCGCCTTGCGCCACGCCTTCTTTGGCGAACGCGCGGCCAGCAAGATCCCCGATGTGCCCGACAGCACGACCACCCGCAAGGTTGAGAAGGTCGCCGTGATCGGCGCTGGCACCATGGGCGGTGGCATTGCCATGTGCTTCTTGAACGCCGGCGTGCCCGTCATCTTGCTGGAAATGAAGCAAGAGGCCATTGACCGTGGCCTGGGCATCATCCGCAAGAATTACGAATCGCAAGTGAGCAAAGGCAAGCTGGCGCAAGACAAGTACGAGCAGCGCATGGCCCTGCTCACCACCACGCTGAGCTACGACGATATCGCCCAAGCCGACATGGTCATCGAAGCGGTGTTCGAAGACCTGGGCGTGAAGTCGCAGGTGTTCACCAAGCTCGACGCGGTCATGAAGCCCGGCGCCATCTTGGCCTCGAACACCTCGACGCTGGACGTGGACAAGATCGCCGAAGTCACGCAGCGCCCAGGCGATGTCGTGGGCCTGCACTTCTTCAGCCCCGCCAACGTGATGCGCTTGCTCGAAGTGGTGCGCTCCAAGCACACCGCCAAAGACGTCATGGCCACGGTCATGCAAGTGGCCAAGAAGATCAAGAAGGTGGCGGTGGTCTCGGGCGTGTGCGATGGCTTCATCGGCAACCGCATGTTCGAGCAATACGTGCGACAAGGCTTCTTCCTGGTCGAAGAGGGCGCCACCGTTCAGCAAGTCGACAAGGCTGCTGAGGCTTTCGGCTGGGCCATGGGCCCCTTCCGCGTGGGCGACTTGGCTGGCAACGACATCGGCTTTGCCATCCGCAAGCGCCGCTACCTTGAAAAGCCCGATGTGATCTACAGCAAGGTGGGCGACGCCATTTGCGAGCTGGGCCGCTTTGGCCAGAAGGTGGGCAAGGGCTGGTACGACTACGAAGTGGGCAAGCGCGAGCCTGTGCCCTCGGCCGAAGTGCAAGCCGCCATCGACAAAGTCCGCCTTGACAAGGGCATCACCGCCCGCGCCATCAGCGACGAAGAGATCGTGCAGCGCTTGACGCTGGCCATGGTCAACGAAGGTGCCTTGATCCTGGCAGAAGGCATTGCCAGCAAGGCCTCCGACATCGACATGGTCTACCTGACCGGCTATGGCTTCCCTGTGTACCGTGGTGGCCCCATGCTGTACGCCGACATGCTGGGCTTGCCCAAAGTGGTCGAGCTGATGAAGCAGTTTCAGGCCAACCCGAACGACGACCAGGCCTTTTGGACACCCGCACCGCTGCTGGCCAAGCTGGCGGCCGAGGGCAAGACCTTCTGCTGATCGGCCGGTAAGTGGATGGTGTGCCAGTGGCCGCCAGCCCATGACTCCCAAGGCCCGCTCAGCGTTTGCTCAGCGGGCCTTTTTGATGTGATGGACACAAGACCATGACCCACCGTGCCACCCTGGATTTCTTGCTTTACGACTGGTTGAAGGCCGAACAGCTTTGCCAGCGCAAGCGCCACACCGAGCACAGCCGCGAAACCTTCGATGCGGTGCTGGACCTGAGCGAGAAGATCGCCCTTGAGCAGTTCGCGCCCATCAACCGCCTGATCGACATCCACGAACCCGAGTTCGATGGCGTCGCGGTGACCTTGCCCAAAGAAACGCCGGTGGCCTTGCAGGCCTTCAAAGATGCGGGCTTGCTGGCCGCCAGCAAAGACGCCGAGCTGGGCGGCATGCAGTTGCCCACCGTGGTTGAAATCGCTTCGATGAGCTTTTTCTACAAAGCCAGTGTGGGCTTGGCGGCTTACCCCATGCTGACGCGTGGCAACGCCAACACCATCTTGGCGCATGGCACCCCCAAGCAGATCGAGGTGTTCGCCCAAGGCGGCTTTGATGGCCGCACCTTTGGCACCATGTGCTTGAGCGAGCCACAGGCGGGCTCGAGTCTGTCGGACATCGTCACCAAGGCCGTGCCCGATGTGCAGGGCGATGGCAGCGGCATCGATTGGGCGCAAGATAGCCTGGGCCCCCGCCACCGCCTCACGGGCAACAAGATGTGGATCTCGGGCGGTGAGCACGAGATGGGCGAGAACATCGTGCATCTGGTGCTGGCCAAGATCCCTGGTGCCGATGGCAAGACCATTGCGGGCGTCAAGGGCATCTCGCTCTTCATCGTGCCACGCAAGCTGGTCAAGCAAGACGGCAGCATCACGGCGCAACGCAACGACGTGGCCTTGGCGGGCCTGAACCACAAGTGCGGCTACCGTGGCACCGTGAACACCTTGCTGAACTTCGGCGAAGGCCAGTTCCCGGTCCATGGGCAAGCCGGTGCCGTGGGCTACCTGATCGGCAAACCCGGTGAGGGCCTCAAGTGCATGTTCACGCTGATGAACGAGGCCCGCACCAGCGTGGGCTTGGGCGCCACCATGCTGGGCTATGCCGGCTATGAGGCTTCGCTCGATTACGCCAAGCAGCGTCCACAAGGTCGGTTGATGGGCGCTGGCGGCAAAGACCACAGCGCCCCGCAGATCCCGATCATTGCGCACACCGACGTCAAGCGCATGCTCATGATGCAAAAGGCGATCGTGGAAGGCGGCTTGGCCTTGGGCCTGCTGTGTGCCCAGCTGCTGGACGACGAGCAAACAGGCACGGGTGACGAGGCCGAAAAGGCAGGCTTGCTGCTGGAGCTGCTCACCCCCATCGCCAAGAGCTGGCCTTCAGAGTGGGCGCAAGAAGCCAACTCGCTGGCCATCCAGATCCTGGGCGGCTACGGCTACACGCGCGACTTCCCGGTTGAACAGCACTGGCGCGACAACCGCCTCAACATGATCCACGAAGGCACGCATGGCATCCAGGGCCTGGACCTGCTGGGCCGCAAGGTCGTGATGAACGGCGGCAAGGCCTTGCTGGTGCTGGCCGAGCGCATCAGCGAGACGGTCACGCGAGCTGGCCAGGTGGACGGCTTGGCGCTGCACGCCAATGCGCTGGCCGCCGCTTTGCAAAAACTGGGTGCCACCACCAAGGCCGCTTGGTCCACCGGTGTGCCTGAAGAGGCGCTGGCCAACGCCACGCCCTACCTGCAGGCTTTTGGGCACACGGTGCTGGCTTGGATCTGGTTGGAGCTGGCATTGGCGGCCAAGGCAGCACAGGCCCAAGGTCAGTGGGATCAAAGCCCCTTAGGCTGCGGGTTCTTGCAAGGCAAGCTGGCGTGCGCCGACTACTTCTTCGGGTTTGAGCTGCCCAAGATCGACGCCTGGCTGGGCGTGGTCTCGCGCCGCGACATGAGCTGCGCCCAAGCCCAGGCCGACTGGTTCTGATCGGGCTTGCGGCTCTCACACCATCCAAGCTTTCACTGACCAACAAACACACACACCACCATGCTGCGACACATCGTCATGTTCAACCTCAAGCGCGCGGAAGACGCGCCCAAGGTCAAAGCCCTGCTCGACTCCTGCAAAGACCTCGTCCCCGGCATGCACGAGTTCGAAGTCGGCATCAAAACCGAAGGTCTGGAGGCCAACGCCGACGTCGTCTTGGTGTCCACCTTTGTGGACGCCGGCGCACTGGCCGCTTACCAACCTCACCCGCACCACCAAGGTGTGGTCGCGCAGATCCGCGAGATGGCCGCTGGCCGCCACGTGGTCGATTACCTGATCTGACGGACCCCACATGAGCTCGGCACGCAAGGTTCAACAACTGTTTGATCTGACCGGCAAAACGGCCTTGGTCACGGGTGGTTCGCGCGGATTGGGCCTGCAGATGGCCCACGCCTTGGGCGAGGCCGGCGCCAAGGTCATCGTCAACTCGCGCAAGGCGGCCGACCTCGAAGTGGCCGTGGCCACCTTGAAGGCGGCCGGCATCGACGCCAGCTACATCGCGGCCGACGCCGGCAAGGAAGAAGACATCCAGCGCCTGGCCGCCGAGGCCATCGCCCGTCTGGGCCACATCGACATCT
>CANCFV010000041.1 GCA_947377275.1 Burkholderiales bacterium
TGAGCTGGGTCAGCATCGCGGCTTGCTCGTCGTCGCGCAGCTCAAGGCGCGCGAGTTGGGCAATGCGGCTGACGTCGTTGGGGGTCAGGGCCATGGTGGGATCCGAGGGGTGGCAAACAGGGGGCTTTGCCCGACGTTTCGAAGTGCAAAGCACTCGTGTGAACGCTCCCGCGATCGCGGGAAAAGGCAGGGCCTTGGGGTATTATCTTAGGTTATCCACAAGTCAAGAATGCACACATTGCGTGCACGCAAGACTGGATCCCTTTTTTGCCATGCAGCCCCGCCCGGGCGTCGTTGTTCGGGCCTCGCTGCAGGCGTTGTTTCATGGCCTTTTGGTGGTGGCTGAGATTGTTGCTCGCCGCACCACAGAGGGTCCACGCCGGAGTTCGCCGCATGTACGGAATGTTTCGCAAGTATTTTTCTACTGACCTGGCCATCGACCTGGGCACCGCCAACACGCTGATTTACGTGCGTGACAAAGGCATCGTGCTCGACGAGCCTTCGGTCGTGTCCATCCGCCACGAAGGTGGCCCCAATGGCAAGAAAACCATCCAGGCCGTGGGCTCTGAGGCCAAGGCCATGCTGGGCAAGGTCCCCGGCAACATCGAGGCCATCCGCCCGATGAAAGACGGCGTGATCGCTGACTTCACGGTCACCGAGCAAATGCTCAAGCAGTTCATCAAGATGGTGCATCCGCGCTCGGTGCTCAAGCCCAGCCCGCGCATCATCATCTGCGTGCCTTGCGGCTCGACGCAGGTTGAGCGACGCGCCATCCGCGAGTCGGCCTTGGGTGCTGGCGCCTCTGAGGTCTACCTGATTGAAGAACCCATGGCCGCGGCCATCGGTGCCGGTCTGCCCGTGTCTGAAGCCTCGGGCTCGATGGTGGTCGACATTGGCGGCGGCACGACCGAAGTGGGCGTGATCTCGCTGGGCGGCATGGTCTACAAGGGCTCTGTGCGCGTGGGTGGCGACAAGTTCGACGAGTCCATCATCAACTACATCCGCCGCAACTACGGCATGCTGATTGGTGAGCCCACCGCCGAAGCCATCAAGAAGCACATCGGCTCGGCCTTCCCAGGCTCTGAAGTCAAGGAAATGGAAGTCAAGGGCCGCAACCTGTCCGAAGGCGTGCCCCGCAGCTTCACCATCTCCAGCAACGAAATCCTCGAAGCCCTGACTGACCCGCTCAACCAGATCGTGTCTGCCGTCAAGAACGCGCTGGAGCAAACCCCGCCAGAGCTGGGCGCCGACATCGCCGAACGCGGCATGATGTTGACCGGTGGTGGAGCTTTGCTGCGCGACCTCGATCGCTTGCTGGCCGAAGAAACCGGCCTGCCGGTGCTCGTGGCCGAAGACCCGCTGACCTGCGTGGTGCGCGGTTGCGGCATGGCCCTGGAGCGCATGGAGCGCCTGGGCAGCATCTTCACCTCGGAATAAGCCTTTCCCAAGTGAGCGGGGGGCCTTGTGCCCCCTTTTGCATTTGATTTGCGAAGCAGACCCGCCACCATGCCGCTGGCCACGCTCGACCGATCGCCCCCGCCCTTCTTCAAGCAAGGGCCATCGGCGTTCACGCGCCTGATGTTTTTCTCGGCGCTGGCGGTGTTCTTGATGGTGGCCGATGGCCGATGGAAGCTCACCCACCCGGCGCGCGCCGTCATGGCCACGGCCTTGCACCCTTTGCAAGAGCTGTTGCTGGCCCCCGCTCGTGGTTGGGAATCGGTGACGCACTATTTCTACGGCATCGACGAGGCCCGTGCAATTCAGGTGCGAGCCCAGCGCATGGTCACGGCCCAGTCCGAGCGCGTCATGCGCATGGACCAGCTTGAGCGCGAGAACGAACGCCTGCGCGAACTGCTTGCCCTGCGCCCGCGCATCGAAGTCAAAACGCTCTCGGCCGAGATCCTGTACGACGCCCCCGATCCCTTCACCCGCAAGGTGGTGATCGACCAAGGCACGACCCATGGCGTCATCACCGGCGCGCCGGTGGTCGATGAGTCTGGGGTGTTGGGGCAGGTCACCCGCGCCTATCCACTCACGTCTGAAGTCACCTTGGTGACCGACAAGGACGCGGCCGTGCCCGTGGTCAATGTGCGAACGCAGCAGCGTGGCGTGGCCTATGGGACACCGCAGGCGCGTGGCATGGAGCTGCGCTTCATGGCAGCCAACGCCGATGTGCAGGTGGGCGACGTGCTCCAGACCTCTGGCCTGGACGGCATCTACCCCGCCGGTTTGCCGGTGGCCAAAGTGGCGCGCGTCGACCGCCGCGCCGATTCGGCCTTTGCCCGCATCAGCCTGACGCCGGTGGCGCACCCCGACAACACCCGCCACGTGCTGCTGCTTGAGCCCGAGTCGGCCAAGTTGCCAGAGCGTCCTGAAGGCGCGGCCTCTGCATCGTCGGCGCCCGACTTGGCTGCGCGCAAGGCGAAAGCCGCGCACCACGCTGGCAAGGGCAAAGAGCCCGCCAAAGACGCACCCAAAGAGACGGGAGGCCGCCCATGATGCCCCGTGGCAATGAGCTGCTCATGCCGGTCAACCCGGTCTTCATCTGGCTCTCGCTGTTGGCGGCGCTGATGATCGACATGTTGCCTTGGGGTCGATGGGCTGGCGTGCCCGACGTGCTGGCCGTGGTGCTGGTGTTCTGGAACGTGCACCAGCCGCGCCGTGTGGGCGTGGGCGCCGCCTTCGTGTTTGGCTTGCTGATGGACGTGCACCAAGGGGCCCTGCTGGGCCAGCACGCCTTGGCCTACACGCTGCTCAGCTTTTTCGCGATCACGGTGCACCGTCGCCTGTTGTGGTTCACGGTCGCCTCGCAGGCTGTGCAGATCGTGCCTTTGTTCGTTGCCGCCCATGTGGTGTCCCTGCTGGTGCGCATGCTGGCCGGGGCGGGCTTTCCGGGTTGGGGCCTGTTGATTGCGCCCTTCCTGGAGGCGCTGTTGTGGCCCATGGCGTCACTGGTGCTGCTGGCGCCACAACGCCGTCCGCCCGATCGCGACAAGAACCGTCCGTTGTGAGGCCACCGAGCCCCGCAAGCCGCGCATGACCGAAATCAAGAACCTCGAAGCCGAGCTCAGCCGCTTCCGGGCCCGTTTGTGGGCTGCGGCAGGCTTCGTGCTGTTCTGCTTCGGACTGCTGCTGTTCCGTCTGCACGTGTTGCAAGTCGTGCGGCATGAAGCCCTGTCCACCCAAGCCGAAAACAACCGCATCGCGGTGGTGCCCATCGTGCCCAACCGCGGGCTCATCGTCGACCGCCATGGCGTGGTGCTGGCCAACAACTACTCGGCCTACACGCTGGAGATCACCCCGTCCAAAGTGGACGACGTCGAAGAGACCATCGACGCCTTGTCCAAGATCGTCGACATCCAGCCGCGTGATCGCCGCCGCTTCAAGCGCCTGCGCGAAGAGTCCAAAAGCTTCGAGTCCATCCCGATCCGCACCCGCCTGACCGACAAGGAAGTGGCTCGCTTCACCGTGCAACGCTACCGCTTTCCCGGTGTCGACATCCAGGCGCGCTTGTTCCGCCACTACCCCTACGGTGAGCTGGCGAGCCATGTGCTGGGCTACATCGGGCGCATCAACCAGCGCGAAGCCGAGGCGATGGACGATTGGCCCGACGAGGATCAGGCCAACTACCGCGGCACCGAGCACATCGGCAAGCTGGGCATCGAGCAAAGCTACGAGCGTGAGCTGCATGGCATCACGGGCGTGGAAGAGGTCGAGACCAGCGCGGGTGGTCGTGCGGTGCGCCGCTTGAGGTCCACCTCGGCCACGCCGGGCAACACCGTGCACCTGTCGATCGACATCAAGCTGCAGGCCTTGATCGAGCGCCTGTTCGGCACCCGCCGCGGTGCGCTGGTGGCGATCGACCCACGCAATGGGGAAGTGCTGGCCTTTGTCAGCAAGCCCACATTCGATCCCAACCTGTTCGTCGATGGCATCGACAGCGAGAACTGGAAAGAGCTCAACGAGTCGCCCGACAAGCCGTTGCTCAACCGGGCTTTGCGCGGCACCTACCCACCGGGTTCGACCTACAAGCCTTTCATGGCCTTGGCGTCCTTGAACGCCGGCAAGCGCAGCCAGAGCGCCGTCATCATGGACAACGGCGTCTTCATGTTTGGGGGACACAAGTTCCGCAGCCCGGAGAACGAGCAGGGCGGGGCGATGGACATGCGCCGCGCCATCGTCAAATCGAGCAACGTTTACTTTTACTCGCTGGCCAACGAGCTGGGCGTGGACCTTATCCATGAGCAGATGTCGCCCCTGGGCTTTGGGCGACTGACAGGCATTGACCTCAAGGGCGAGCTCACGGGCATCTTGCCCTCGACACAATGGAAGCGCAACGCCTACAAGCGCCCAGAGGCGAAGAAGTGGTATGCCGGGGAGACCATCTCCTTGGGCATCGGTCAGGGCTATAACAACTTCACCATGCTGCAGGTGGCCACGGCCATGGCCACGCTGGCCTCTGACGGCAAGCGCTTTGAGCCTCGCGTGGTGCGCGAGATCGAAGACGTGGTGACGCGCGAGCGCCGCGTCAGCTCCAGCCAGGCGATCACGCCACTGGCCTACAAGCCCGAGCACACCGCCTTCATCCGCGAGGCCATGTTTGGCGTGACGCAAGACGGCACTTCGGCCCGCGTGTTCGCCGGTGCGCCCTACCAAAGCGGCGGCAAGACCGGCACGGCCCAGGCGGTGGGCCTGCGCCAGAACGAAAAGTACGTGGCATCGAAGGTCGACGAGTACAAGCGCGACCACTCTTTGTACGAGGCGTTCGCGCCAGTGCAGTCGCCGCGTGTGGCGCTGGCCATCATCGTGGAGAACGCGGGCTTCGGTGCCGAGGCTGCCGCGCCCATTGCGCGACGCGTGCTCGACTACCTGCTGGCCGATGCCTACCCCAGTGAGGAAGACATCGCCGCGGTGCAAATTGGCAAGGCGGCCAGCCCGATCGGCACGCCTCGCAAGGCCTCGACCATGCCTCTGCCCCGCGGCTTGGACGCCTTCGGCGGTGACGTGCCTCTCGTTGGGGTATCGGCGGCTGCCAGTGCAGCCAGTGCAGCGGCGTCCGGTGCCTCTGGCGCGATGGAGGCAGGCCCCGTTGCCTCCGGGGCCTCGGCACCTGCGGCGGCGGCCTCCGCTGGGCAGGCCCCCATCCCAGCATCCGCCGTGCGTGCCGCCTCTGTGGCCGCGGTGGCATTGAGCGCCAGTGCGCAGGCCCCAGCGGTGCCTGCCGCGCGTGTCCCATCTGCGCCCAAGCCGATCGCGCCGGCCAGGCCGCCCTTGGTGCCAGCGTCGCCTGGTCCTGCCCCTTCCTCGTCCAGCCCCAACCGGGAGGCCTCGCCATGAGCGTTGCTTTTGACAAGCCATCGTGGTGGCAGCGCATCAAGCCCGTGTTCGAGGGCTTCGATCTGCCCTTGATTTTGGTGGTGATGGCCATGTGCGCGATCGGCCTGGTCACGATGTATTCGGCCGGCTATGACAACGGCACACGCTTTGTGGACCAGTCGCGCAACATGCTGTTGGCGGCCTTGGTGTTGTTCACCGTGGCGCAGATTCCGCCCCAAAAGCTGATGGCTTTGGCTGTGCCGCTCTACGTCCTCGGTGTGATCTTGTTGATCTTGGTTGCCATCCCACACGTGGGCATCACCAAGAAGGGCGCAACGCGTTGGCTCAATGTGGGCATGGTGATCCAGCCCTCTGAGGTGCTCAAGATCGCGATGCCGCTGTTGTTGGCGTGGTGGTTTCAGCGCCGCGAAGGGCAGCTCCGTGCCTTGGACTTTGCGGTGGCCGGTGGCTTGCTCTTGCTGCCGGTGGCCTTGGTCCTCAAGCAGCCCGACCTGGGCACCGCCATGCTGGTGTTGTCATCCGGGCTGTACGTGATCTTCTTTGCCGGTTTGAGCTGGCGCTTGATCGTGCCTGTGATCCTGGTGGCGGCGGTGGGCGTGACGCTGATCGTGTCTTACGAGGCTCAGCTGTGTCAGGCGGGTGTGCAATGGCCAGGCCTGCACGACTACCAAAAGAACCGGGTGTGCACCTTGCTGGACCCCACCACCGACCCGCTGGGCAAGGGCTTCCACATCATCCAAGGCATGATCGCCATCGGCTCGGGCGGTGTCACGGGCAAGGGCTACATGCAGGGCACGCAAACGCACCTGGAGTTCATCCCTGAGCGCACCACCGACTTTGTCTTTGCCGCCTACTCGGAGGAGTTTGGGCTGATCGGCTGCTTGACGCTCATCGCCGGCTTCACGGTGCTGATCTTCCGGGGGCTCTACATCGCCTCGCAAGCGCCCACGATGTTTTCGCGCTTGCTGGCCGGCGCCATTTCCTTGAGCTTCTTCACCTATGCCTTTGTGAACATGGGCATGGTCAGCGGCATCTTGCCGGTGGTGGGCGTGCCTTTGCCCTTCATCAGCTACGGCGGCACCGCCATGGTGTCTCTCGGCTTGGGCCTGGGCATCTTGATGTCCATTGCCAAGAGCCGGGGTTTGATGCAGCGCTGATCCTGGTCTGACCGATTGCGATAGTCTCTCGCCATGAGCACCCCTGCCAACGCCTCCTCCCATCCCATTCGCCATGATGGCGTAGACCGCCTGCTGATGTCCGTGGACACGGCCTTGCGCACGGTGTTTGCTCAGCACAAAGCGTCGCGAGCCTGCCCGCAGCCCTTGGTGGAGGGCGCGCCATTGGATGCCGAACAAAAGCGCGAATCGGCAGCCCTGATGCGGGTGAACCATGTGGGCGAGGTCTGCGCACAAGCGCTTTACGCCTCGCAGGCCTGGGGCACCAATGACCCGGCGTTGAAAGCGCAGTTCGAAGAGGCCGCCCGAGAAGAAACCGATCATTTGGCGTGGACCGAGCAGCGCCTGAAAGAGCTGGGCGGGCGCACCAGTTTGCTCAACCCACTGTGGTACGCCGGCTCGTTCGCCATTGGCCTGATCGCGGCCAACTCGGGTGACAAGACCAGCCTGGGTTTCGTCGTTGAGACCGAACGCCAGGTCGAGCACCACCTCAACACCCACATGGACCGCCTGCCTGCGGGCGACCTGGCCTCACGCGCCATCGTGGCGCAAATGCGCGACGACGAGGTCGCCCATGCCAAGGCAGCCCAGCAAGCTGGCGCCGTGGAGTTGCCCAAGGTCGTTAAAGGCCTGATGAAGGCAGTGGCCAAAGTCATGACCACCGCCGCTCACCGCATCTGACGCGGCGCTTGAGCAAGGCGCGCGCTGCCCGAGGTGTCAGGCGGCCACGATCTCGAAGCTGGTGGTGATCTCGGCGGTCTTGCCGATCATGATCGAGGCCGAGCAATACTTTTCGTGCGACATCTGGATGGCGCGCTGAACGGGGCCTTCGCTCAGGTTCACGCCGGTCACCACGAAGTGCATGTTGATTTTGGTGAACACCTTGGGGTCGGTCTCGGCGCGGTCTGCCGTGATCTTGACTTGGCAGCCGCGGATGTCGTGGCGACCGCGCTTGAGGATCAGCACCACGTCATAAGCGGTGCAGCCGCCCGTGCCGGCCAGCACCGTTTCCATCGGGCGAGGCGCCAGGTTGCGGCCGCCGCCCTCGGGGGCGCCATCCATGTTGATGATGTGGCCGCTGCCCGTTTCGGCCATGAAGGCCATGCCCGACGAGGGCTGCCAGTTGATGGTGCATTCCATTGCAAAAAACTCCACGGCCGCGAGCCGTTCATCGGTGACGCACGCGCGCCGGCGGTGTCGTCAACGGCGCGCTTCAGAGGCGCTCATTGTGCCTGCGAAGCCCCAATGGAATGAATTTTGACAAATGGCGACAACCTGCGAGCAGGGGCGGGAACTTTGTGCGTCGCGCCGCCTCACACCCGGGCTTGTTTCATGTTTCCCCCTCACCCTCTTCAGGTGAAGAGGGTTTGCAAACCCGGTGTCAGCGATGACCCCGGGTTTTTTCTTTGGCGCGCAGGCTCAAAGCTTTGTGGCTTGGCGGCGGCGGGCCACGGCGCTCACGCCCACCAGGCCGAGCAGCCATGTGGCCAGCGTGGAGGGTTCGGGCACCGCGCTCAAGAGGTAGGTGTGCGCGTTCGTGCCCAGGGCCAAGACTTGCCCCACATCGTTGATGGCCAAAGCCCGGCTCATGGCGACGCCGGTGGGGAGGTCGATCAGGTTGTTCAGGTCGAGCATGGGGCCACCCGAGATGTTGACCATGAAGGCGTGGCTGGCGCCGTCGGCGGTGGTCGACTCGCCCACCACCCATCCCAGGTTGTTGATGTCGTAGGCCCAGGCGTTGTAGCCACCCAGGTTACCCAGGTTCTGCCACTCGCCGGTGAGGCTGTTCACGGCAACGGCCTGGCTGGAGCCACGGCCCACAGGCGGCGGCTCATACACACCCGCGCTACCCACGACGACGCCCGCGTTGTTGATGCTCGCCGCAGTTGAGTTGGACAAAAAGCCAGACGAAGGCGTGTAGTAACCAATGCTTCCTGGGCCGCTGATGAGGCGCAGGTTCGCAGAGCAGTTGCAGGTCTCGACCAGCGTGCCCACGACCGAGCCAGCATCATTCAGACCGGTGGCAACACCGCTGCGCGATCTGACGTATTGACCTTGCAAGTAAGTGGGTGTGATGTTCTGAGGCGCTGACGTGGCCGAGTCGTAGCGCAAGATCTGCGTGCTGCCGGACGGTCCCGCAGCGTTGACCACGATCTGACCGCTGCTGTTGACACCTGCTGCTGAGCCTGCCGCCAGCGAGGTGAGTCCTGCGCCCGAGGTGTTGCTCACAAAGGCCGTGCCCGCACCGCTGGCCGTGGTGGCATTGCCCACAATGAGCCCGGCATTGTTGATGGCCACCGCGCTGCTGCTGCTTCCGCCCAGGGTGCCCAGTTCGGTGAGGCCCTGGCCGTTGGCGCCGGTGAAAAAGCCCCGGGTCAAGCCGCTGCTGTTGACGAAGCTGCCAACGACCTGTCCTGAGGCATTCAGGTCGACGCCACTGACGAGGCCCAGGTCGAACGCTGAGAGCGTGGGGGCGGCCTGAGCGGACGCGCAGGCCAGGCCCGCGGACATGGCCAAGGCGGCCAGTTGAAGCGTTGGTTTCACGGTGGCGTTCCCTGTGGTTGCTGCCGCCTTCATGGTGAGGCTGCTCGTCCGCCGATTCGACCAAAGCCGTCGCCGCCCGTCAAGCCAGGGGGAGTCCCCTCACCTCAATGGAGGGGGCTCAGTGTGCCGGCGGCGTCTGCGCCGCGCGCGCCTTGGCTTGGGCAGCCATTTCTTCGCGCAGGCGCTTGAGCTTTTCCCGCGGGTCTTCTTTGGGGCCGCCGCCTTCGCCCAGCTTCATTTCAGCCACGAAGCGGCTGGGCATGGCCTGTACATACTCGCGGCCCTTTTTGCGGCGCTTGAGCACGCTCACGCCCAGCGTCAGCCGCGCGCGGGTGATGCCCACGTACATCAACCGTCGCTCTTCTTCGATGTGCGCGGCCGTGATGTCGCTTTCCTCGCGCGAGAATGGGAGGGTGCCTTCGTTGACGCCGCCCATCACCACGTGTGGCCACTCCAGCCCCTTGGATGCGTGCAGGGTCGACAGCGTCAGCATTTTTTGTTCTTTCTCGCGCTCACCCAAGCTGGTGATCAGCGAGATGAGCTGCGCGATCTCGATCACGCTCTTCTTCTCTGACTCGGTGATGGCCAGGCCATCGTTGTCGATCTCGCCACCGCAGCGCTTGGCCACCCAGTCGATGAAGTCGAGCACGTTGTTCCAGCGCGCCGCGGCCACCTTCTCGTTCTCTTCGTTGTCGTAGAGGTGCTGCTCGTAGCCAATGTCTTTGAGCCAGTCGAGCAGCAGCGCCTTTGCCGCTTCGTTGCCGTAGGTCTGGCGTGCGCGGTGTTCGAAGTCATTCACGTAACGACCAAACTCGTGCAGGCCATCCAGCGCGCGCTTGGGCACCGCAGCGGCCAGGGACTCGGCAAACAAGGCCTCGAACAGGCTGACTTTCCACTTGCCGGCGAACTCACCCAAGGCGCCCAGGGTCTGGTGCCCAATGCCGCGTTTGGGCGTGGTGATGGCGCGCAGGAAGGCCGGGTCATCGTCGTTGTTGAGCAGCAGTCGCAGCCAGGCGCACAGGTCTTTGATCTCGGCCTTGTCGAAAAAGCTTTGTCCGCCCGACACCTTGTAAGGGATGTTGGCCTTGCGCAGCGCCGCCTCGAACGGGCGGGCCTGGTGGTTGGCGCGGTAAAGGACGGCGAAGTTGTTCCAGTCGGCCAGCTCGGGGTTGGCCGGGTTGTTGGCCAGCATCTGCGTGCGGATCACCTGGAAGCGGGCGACCGTGCGCTCGGCCTCGTGCTCTTCGTTGTCGCATTCCAGCAGCTTGACCGCATCGCCCTCGCCCAGGTCAGACCACAGCGTCTTGGCGAACAGCTTGGGGTTCAGGCCGATCACGTTGTTGGCCGCGCGCAAGATGGCGCTGGTCGAGCGGTAGTTCTGCTCCAGGGGGATGACCTTGAGCGTGGGGTAGTCCTGAGGCAGGCGCTTGAGGTTGTCCAGCGTGGCGCCCCGCCAGCCGTAGATGGACTGGTCGTCGTCGCCCACGGCCGTGAAGATGCCCTCGGGGCCCACCAGCAGCTTGAGCAGCTCGTATTGCGTGGCGTTGGTGTCTTGGTATTCGTCGACCAGGACGTGCTTGAGCTGGCACTGCCACTTGTGCGCCACGTGCTCGTGCTCCGACAGCAGCTTGAGTGGCAGGCCGATGAGGTCGTCAAAGTCCACGGCCTGGTAGGCCTGCAGGCGCTCTTCGTAGAGCTTCATCACCCGCGCGGCAATCACGTCGTTGTCGGTCTTGCAATGGTTGATGGCCTGGCTGCTGTTGAAGCCTTGGTTCTTCCACAGGCTGATCGTCCACTGCCAGCTGCGTGCCAGTTTGGCGTCGGTGGTGGCGCCGGCATCGCGCAAGATGCTGGTGACGTCGTCGCTGTCCATGATGGAGAACTCGGGCTTGAGGCCCAGCGCAGCGCCGTCTTCGCGCAGCAGCTTCACGCCCAGGGAGTGGAAGGTGCACACCAACAGCTTGCTGGCGGCCTTCGCCCCAATCAAGGCCTTCACCCGTTCTCGCATTTCGGCGGCCGCCTTGTTGGTGAAGGTGATGGCGCCAATTTGTGAAGGGGCCAGATCTGCACCCTCGCCTGGCTGCAAGAGCCGGGCGATTTTGTGAGTGATCACCCGCGTTTTGCCCGACCCCGCACCGGCCAGCACCAAGCAGGGACTGTGAAGGTGCTGAACCGCCTCCATCTGGGCGGGGTTCATGGACGGGGGGGGCGAGGCAGAAGACGACATGTGAAAGCGAGGGAGTGCAATGCGACGCTGGCAAGAGGGACTGCAGTGTGCGGTATCTTCGAGGCTGGGCACGGTTTTGAACGCTGGCGGCCCCGCATATTTCACATGGTGATTTCCGGCGGCCTGAATCACGCTTGGAGTGCTACTTGCACCGGTTCGCCAATGGGGCTATTGCTGATCACCCCCTGAATGAGCGGCCGGTCAATCCCTCTTGGATGGTCTGCGTTAAATTCATACGATCGGCGACACGTTGAGCAAACGGTCACGATTGCGTTGTTTGCGACTGCCCTCAACGCACATTTGCAACAGAGGAGCTTTCATGAAACACGTCATTCGCCAAGTGGCCTTGGCAGCCGGCATTGCCGCCGCGGCCTTGGCCTCCACGGCCGCTTCGGCCGCCAGCTACACCTACAACTTCAGCACGTTCTTTGATACGTCCACTGCGCTCGACTTGTTCGACACCAAGACTTTGGCGTACTCGGTCGCGTCGCTGACCATCACCGACATCACCGGTGGCGTACAAATGTCGCTGGCCCAGCCAGTCAATGCTTTCCCCGCAAAGACCACGGCCGGCACCTTCCTTGACGCCCTGTACATCACCGGCCCCAATGGCACGATCAAGAGCACCAGCGGCCCCGCGTTGGCGTCTGGCGCTGGCTATTCGATCTTGAACAGCCTGACGTCGCGCGAGCTGGGTTACAACTACCCCTGGAACATCTCGTTTGCCGCGAACTCGTTCTCTGAAGGCAAGTCTGAGGTCTTGACCATCAAGGGCACGGGCGTCACCGCCGCCGCATTCGCTAAAGGCACCCCCATGATCAACCTGATCAATGTGGGCTCCCCTTACAACGGCCTGTTCAGCTCGAACGTGCACTTCCTGGGCAAGCTGGTCGCTGTGCCTGAGCCTGGCACCTATCTGATGATGGGCTTGGGCTTGGTCGGCCTGAGCTTGGTTGCTCGTCGTCGCCGCTCGGCTTGATGGCAGCACGCAGTCCCTGACGCGCCCTCGGCGCCTCAGGGTTGCGATGACGAAAAACCCCGCCACGGCGGGGTTTTTTCATGGGCAGCGCTGTTCGCTCAGATGCTGGCCACGAATTCGCCGAGCACCTCGGCAAAGGCAAAGGGCTGTTCGACCGCGCTGAGGTGCGCGCACCCTTGCAGGGTGATCAACTGCGCTTGCGCAATGCCACGGGCCAGGGCTTGAGTGGCGTCTGCCGGCACGCTTTCGTCGGCCGAGCCACTGATCACCAGGGTGGGCACGCGGATCTGGTGCAAGCGGGCCGCGGTGCTGGCTTCGCACAAGGCGGCCGCGCAGGCGGCATAGCCTTCGGGGTCGGTGGCTTCGAGCAAGCGCTGGTGGCGCGCCACGGCGGCGGTTTGTTCCTGACGGAAGCGTTCGCTGAAAAAGCGCGTCATGGTACCCGTGCTGATGGCACCCATGCCATGGGATTCGACGGTGGCGATGCGCTGGGCAATGGCCTCACGACCCGCGGCGTTGTAGCCGCTGGTGGTGTTGGCCAGCACCAGAGCCTTGACCTTGTCCGGATGGCGAATGGCCAGCTCCTGGCCGATGAGACCGCCCATGGACAGGCCCACCCAGATCACGCTTTCACCGTCGGCCAGCTCGTCAATGAGGCGCGCAGCGTCTGCGGCCAGTTCGGCCATGGTCAAGGGGTCTGACGGGATGTTTGAGCGACCATGGCCACGCGTGTCCGGGCAAATGACGCGGCAGGTACCCGCCAATTCGTTGGCCACGCTGTCCCACATCGAGCCGTCTTGGCCCAAGGCATGGCTTAGCACGATGGTATGAGCGGGCAACCCGCAGCGCGCCTCGCGCACCGTGGCGTGCAGCTTGGGGCGAGTGCTGGTGAACACCGAGCGCCCCACGCCGGGGTGCCATGACAGGTCGGCCGGTCTCAAAGGCGGCTCGATCCCCAGTTCGCGCATCACCCCAAGGGCGCGGGCAAAGCCCGTGTTGGCCGCTGGCACGCCCGCGTAGATGGCGATCTGGATCAGGGCTTCGCGGACCTCTTCGGGCGTCAGGGTGTGGGCGTTGCCTGGCGTCAAGGCGCCCCGCAGGTGGATCTCGAATTCATCCCAGCGGCCCAGGGCCGATGTGACGGCCAGGACCAGGATGCGGCGTGTCTTCCACTCCAATCCTGGGCGCCCCCAGACGCCATGCCAAGCGTAGTCGGTGATGAAGTGCTGGAACTCGGCGTTGAAGGCATTGGCCTTGGCCACGGATTTGTCTACCCAGGCATCGCCCAGTGCTGCGCGTCGGTTGCGCATGCCGCGCTCAAAGGGGTGATCGAAAGCGGATTCCGGGAGGTTGGACATGGTTAGCGCAGGCGTGGGTGAGTCAGAGACAGTGAGGCAGCAACATCGGCCTCCATTGTGCAGTGATGTTGAGCCCTCATGCACAAGCCGTGCCTCCGTGGCACACCGTCTTTTGTCGGCCGGCGTCATCGGGTAAGGTGCGCACCATGTGGACGCGATTGAACCTTGCCCGTGTCGGGCCCCTGGCCGCTGCGGCGTGCCTTTTTCTACTTGTGGCCGGGTGTGCCTCGGGCCCCGGCGGGCGTGTGGCCTCGGCGCCCACCGGCCAGGTGCCGCGCAACGCGGATCGCGACGGTCCGCCCTCTGATGCGCCACCCGACCTGATCGGTCAGCCCGATGCTGTGCCGCAGGTCGAGCCGATCAAACCCGGTGGCCCCAACAAGCCTTACACCGTGCTGGGCCAGTCGTATGAGCCGGTGGTGCAAGACCTTCCCTTGAAAGAGCGGGGCGTTGCATCTTGGTATGGCACCAAGTTCCATGGTCGCAAAACCGCCAGTGGCGAGTTGTTTAGCATGTACAGCATGACGGCTGCCCACCGCACCTTGCCCATCCCGAGCTACGCGCGGGTGCGCAACGTGGCCAATGGCAAGGAAGTCATCGTGCGGGTCAATGACCGCGGCCCCTTCCATTCCAGCCGGGTGCTGGATTTGAGCTATGCCGCGGCGTTGAAGTTGGGCGTCATTTCCACAGGCAGCGCCACCGTCGAGGTGGAGCGCCTGACGTTCGATGAGATCCGCAGCGGCGCTTGGCGCAAGAATGGCACCGACGACGCCGTGGCCATCGATGCCCCGGTGGCCCAGCCGGTGGCCCCTGCTGATGCCTTGGCTGCACTGCCCTTGCCTTCGGGGACTTCGGGTTCGGCATCGGCGCCATTGCCTTTGACGCCCAGTGCGACCGATCGCGTGGCAGAGGCCTCGCCTGCGGTGGCTCGCGCTTACACCACACCGGCGCAAGGCTATTGGGTTCAGGTCGCGGCGCTGTCCAAGCGCGAGGGCGTTGAGCGTCTGCAGCAGCGCATGGCGGGTGAATTGAGTGCGCTTACCCCGATGATGGCGGTGTTCCACGAGATGCCGTTGTTCAAGCTCCAGTTGGGTCCCTTTGCCTCCAAGGACGAGGCCCACGCCGCGGCCCGTCAGGTGCGAGACGCGTTGCAGATCTCGCCCATGGTCCTGCAGCGCCGCTGAGCGCCGTCGCGCCGCGCAGGCACAATCACCGCCCTGGACGCCTACGCGTCCTTCAACGGGCCTTGAGCAGACATGCCGTACCTCGGATTGATTTTCAACGCACTTGTGTGGGGCCTGTCTTGGTGGCCCATGCGCGAACTGCAGCACAACGGCCTGCATCCTCTGTGGGCGACCATGCTGTTTTTCGGCCTGGGCGCCCTGTTGATTGGGGCTTGGCAGCCTCAGGCTTGGGCCTTGGTGCGCCGCACGCCGGCTTTGTGGGCGCTGGCATTGGCCGCCGGCGGCACCAACGCAGCCTTCAACTGGGCCGTGAGCGTGGGCGACGTGGTCCGCGTCGTGCTGTTGTTCTACCTCATGCCTTTGTGGGCGGTGTTGTTTGCTTGGTGGCTGCTGGGTGAGCGCATCAACCGCGCGGGCGCTCTGCGCGTGCTGCTGGCGCTGGCTGGGGCGGTGTTGGTGCTCAAGCCGGCCGATGGCGGCTGGCCGCGCTTCGATGGCCTGGCCGATTGGCTGGCTCTGCTGGGCGGCATGGGTTTTGCGCTCAACAACGTGGTCTTGCGCAAGCAGATGGCCATGCCCTTTGGCGCACGCGCGCTGGCCATGTTCATGGGCGGGGTGATCTTGCCCGGCCTGTTGGGGGCGGTGTTGTGGGCACAGGGCATGGTGCCTGCGTGGCCACAACCTGATGCCAGCTGGACCTGGATGGCGCTGGGCTTGGGCCTGGCCTTTTTTGCCTCGAACATGGCGCTGCAGTACAGCGCGGTGCGCGTGCCTGTGCACATCACGTCAGTGATCATGCTGACCGAGATCGTGTTTGCCACGGCCTCGTCGGTGGCCTGGGGTGGGGCGGTGCTGACCTGGCCCGTGGTGGCCGGTGGCGCCTTGATCTTGACCGCGGCCTTGCTGGCCACGCGCGACGCTCACTGAGCGCCTGAGCGGTGCTTCACGCTCGCAGCTTGCGGCTGTGCTCGTGCACGGTGTCCACCAGCACGCTGACGTTCTCAGGCGGCGTGAACTGGCTGATGCCATGCCCCAGGTTGAACACGTGGCCCGAGCCCTCGGTTGGCACGCCAAAGCTGTCCAGCGTCTTGATGACCTCAGCGCGGATGGCCTCGGGTGGGGCGAACAACACGTTGGGGTCGAGGTTGCCTTGCAGGGCGACACGATCGCCCACCTGGGCGCGGGCCTTGCTCAGGTTCACCGTCCAGTCCAGGCCGACCACGTCGGCGCCGCTGTCAGCGATCTCGCTCAGCCACAGGCCGCCGCCCTTGGTGAACACGATGTGTGGGATGCGGTAACCGTTGTGCTCGCGCTTGAGCTGGCTCAGCACGCGTTTGGTGTAAGCCAGGCTGAATTCTTGGAACGCGCCATCGGCCAGCACGCCGCCCCACGAGTCAAACACCATCACGGCCTGTGCGCCGGCTTCGATCTGCGTGTTCAGGTAGAGCGCCACCGAATCGGCGTTCACGGCCAAGATGCGGTGCATCAGGTCAGGGCGCGAGTACATCATCGACTTGACCAGGCGGTAGTCGTCCGAGCCGCCGCCTTCCACCATGTAGCAAGCCAGCGTCCACGGGCTGCCGGAGAAACCAATCAATGGCACGCGGCCCATGCCATTGGCGTCAGACAAAGCCTTGCGGATGGTGCCAACGGCGTCGAACACGTACTGCAGCTTGGCCATGTCGGGCACCGCCAGTTTGGCCACGGCCGCTTCGTCGCGCACGGGCGAGGCGAACTTGGGGCCTTCACCGGCCGCAAAGCTCAAGCCCAAGCCCATGGCGTCGGGCACAGTCAGGATGTCGCTGAACAAGATGGACGCGTCTAGCGCGTAGCGGTCCAGCGGTTGCAGCGTCACTTCACAAGCGGCTTCCTTGTTGGTGGCCAGGCCCATGAAGCTGCCAGCCTTGTCGCGCGTGGCGCGGTACTCGGGCAAGTAGCGACCCGCCTGACGCATCAGCCACACGGGCGTGTGCGTGGTGGGCAGGCGCAAGCAGGCGCGCAAAAAGGTGTCGTTGGCCAGCGGTGGCAGTGCCACGTGGGAAGGGGAGGGCGAGGCTGCGGTCATCTGCACATTGTAGGCAGTCGGCCCCTCTCATTTGAGGGGGAGCCCCGCACAAGCCATGATCTGCCTCAGGACATGTGCGTGGCAGCATCCGTTCATGGCTTTCATCACAGACGACGTCGTCCCACTCAACCGCACCGAGCATGGCTATGTGGCCTTGGAGGGGCTCGCGGCCACCATGCTGCAGCCTTACGCCATGCGTTTTGATGCGCCGGTGGATGCCACCGAGGTGCGCCGCGTCCTGCGTGGGCTGGTCACGGCCTACCCCAAGCTGCGCGCGTGCATCGAGCCCGGTTTGCATCAGTACCACTTCCGCATCCTGCCTGACGGGCCTTTGATCGATCAGCTTTTTGACCTGGCCTTCAGGGTCGAGGCCCACATCGACATCGACGACCCGCAGGCCTGGCAGGCCTGGCACACCCAGGCGGTCAACGAGGTGGTGCCGCTGGAGCGCGGCCTCGGCCTGCGTGCCCGGTTTGTGCCGCACCCTCAGCGCCCGGCCTTGATGTTCGCGGTGCCCCACATCTTTGGCGATGGCATGACCATGGTGCAGTTGCTCACGCAGATCATGCGTGGGCTCAACGGCGGCCCCATCGAGCCCATGCCCATCGAGGCCCCGGCCATGATCGGCGCCATTGCCCCGGAGCGCTGGTGGCAGTGGCCGCGCCAGGTCTGGCGCTCGCGCGCGCACAAGGTGGCCGAGTCACGGCGCCTCAAAGGGCTGCGCATCTTGCAAGTGCCCACGCAATGGGGCCCGCACTTCACCACCACCGCCTTGCGTCACCACGAAGTGCCCACAGGCACGGCCGACATGCGCCGCAGCGCGCGGGCTTTGGGCGTCTCGCTCAACAGTTTTTTGATCGCTGCCCTGGCGCAGACCTTTTTGGACCAGGCATGCGATGACCCCAAGGCCGCCGCCGTCATCCGCATCTCGGTGAACCTGCGCCGCTACTACCCGGCTTCGGCTGGACACGGCCCGTTGTGGGGCAACCACGTGGGCGCCTTCCTGGTCATCGAGCAAGACGCAAACAAGCCGCTGGCGCAACGCGTGCGCGACGTGGACGCCGCCATCAAAGAAGGGCAGGCCCGCTACGCCCGCCGCGAGATGGCTTGGACCTACCTCTTTGACGAACTCATGCCTTTGCTGGGTCGCACCTTGATCGGCCACATTGGCGTCAAGCTCAAACGGGCCGACAAGTTCCCGCGCATCAGCACGCACGCCACCAGCCTGGGCGATGTGGGGGCCATCAACCCGCCCGATGCGCGTGTGCGCATCGATCAGCTCGCCGCCAGCGTCAACAGCATCTCTTTGCTGCCTGTGCTCACCGAGCTCGATGGCCGCCTGACCATGCCCACCTCTTGGCAACTGAGCGAAACCAGCATGGACGATGTGGGCACCTTCCACGCGCGCTTCAACGACGTCATTGCGCGCATGGTGCAACACGCTTGACATGAAAAAAGCCCACGGCTGCCAGCGCTGCGTGGGCCTTTCGCGGGCGTGAGGACGCTTTACAGGCGGCCCAGCTCCACATACAGCGGGCGGTCATCGATGCTGGGGCGAGGGTCATCGCCGTAGCTCAGCCAGAAGTGGCTGGAGAACAGTTTCTGACGCTTGTAGCCGCGCGGCACCTCTTCCAGGGGGTCGCCATGCGTCAGGCCCATGGCCAGTGCGTCGTATTTCTGGCCTTGGTGCACCATCAGCCAGTCGATCAGGCCTTGGAACACGGCCTTGTCGTCTTTTTCAACCACGATGTTGTAGATCGTCAGGTAGTTCAACACGCCACCCACCGGCGGCAACTTGAAGCCGCCGCCCATGCCGACGTACAGGTTGTAGAGCGGGCGCAGCAGCTTGACGATGGGCTTGAAGCCCACGATGCGTGTTTGCTTGTAGGCCTTCTGGTTCCAGCCCGCCAGCATGCCGATGATCTGGCCGTTGCGCGTGGCCAGCACATAGTCGCCAATGGTCAAGCCCGCGTAATACGGATCACCGGACAGCAGCTTGGCGAAGTCGTACACCGGGTAACCATTGCGGCGTGGGGCCTCGCGGTCAAAGAACGCTTGCATACCGGGCACATCGGCCGCGGTGGCGGCGCGCATCTGCACACCTTGCGGAACGCGCGGTGTGATCTTGCGGGTGAAGACGAAGCTGGTCTCGATCGCGTGGCTGATCCAGTAACTGAACAACACCCCGTCGGCCGTCTTGGCAGCCGCATCCAATGGCGCCGTGTTTTCTTTGAGCACAATGCCTTGCAGCAGGTCTTGGCCCGTGCGGAATTTCTTTTGCTCGATGAACAAGTTCGACGCGATGCCGCGGCGGCGGTAGAACGGGTCCACGCGCGTGTCGCCCGAGTAATACACGCGGCGCTTTTGCCCACTGATGAACAACTCGCGGCCCGAGATCACCGTCAAGCCGGCCAGCACATCGGGGCGCTCATCGTCATCGGCCACCATCAAGACGAACTCGTCGCCAATGACCTTGGCGCCGGTGAAGAAGTCAGGCGCGCGTTGAAAGCACATCTGCGCCACGCCGGGCATGGTGATCTTGGTCACCAGGTCCTGGATCTTGGCGTTGTCGGCGGGCGTGCCCAGGCGAACGGTGATGGTCATGGTGTGATCGGCTTCAAATCAGGTTGATACAACAATGCGGCGCAGGGGCCGCTCAGGCGTCCAGCACGTCACGCAGCACGGCGGGCAACTGGCCTCGCCAATGGCGCAAGGGTTCGATCTTGATGTTGCCTTCGATCATGCCGCGCTCACGGCATTGGTCGAGGTAGATGGCGCGCATGTGCGGCAGGGCGATGCAGGCTGCGGGTTGCAATTGGCCCAACTCGCGCGCCAGCTTGTAGTGGAAGTTCGCTTGCAGGGCGCGCTCAACCTGCTCGGCCAAGGCCAGCTGCATGGCTTGGCGCGGCGCTTCTGGCGCGCACTCCACCAGCAACACATACCCCGGCGTGCCTTTGCGCGCTTCGTCCAAGGCCAGCAGCGTCACGGGCATCGCGCCTTGCAGCGCCAAGCCGTCTTGAACGGCCTGTGCGGTGGTCGCGCTGGTTTTCTCGCCCACCAAGTCGACGCCATCGTTGCGGCCCAAGAAGGTGAAGCAGGGGACTTGCCCCAGCGGTGCTTCCACCCGGATCACGTCACTCATCTGGTAGCGCCCAAAGCCGCTGCCCGTGGTCATGATCGGGATCACGTCTTGGCCTTCGCGCAATTGCCAGGCGGCCATCACCTTGCCATCATGGGCGTCGGCGAACTCATAAAAATGGCTCAGGTAGGCCAGGGGGTAGCGCCCTTTGAATGGGAAGGTCACCACGCCCTCGGTGGCCCACAGGCCTTTGCCCTGGAAGCTGGCATGCGGCAGCAAGCCCTTGAGCTTGTTGGCCCACGGCGCAGCCGCCGCGGTGTCCCACGCGCTCAACACCGCCAACTGCGGCCACAGGCGCTCAAAGAACGCCGCGTTGAGCTGACCGTCCCACGCACCCAGCAGGTCGGCAGCACGCGCCGAGCGAGGGCAGGGCAGCTCTGCCATGCGGCTGCGTCGCTCGCCCCATTGCCCGCTGCGCAAGGCCTGCGCCAACTCCATGCGCCAAGCCGACATCTGCTCCAGCAGGCCCAAGCCAAACGTGGGGCTCCACACCGAAATGAAACCCAGCTGCGTGTCCGCAGCCAAATACGCAATTGTGGCGAACAGCGAATCGTCCGAGGTCTGCGCCAGAGCGATCTCTTGCGGCGCCGCTTGCGTCAGGTAAGCCAGCAAGCGCTTGCCCCACGACAACATCTTCATGTCGTCGTTGATGTCGCCCGCCGTCTGTCCCCGCATCTCGGTCGGGATCCACGACAGCGACCAGTAATGCGTGCCGTCGCCTTGGCCCGGGTATTGGCGATACAAGTCACCCACCCATGCCGTGATGACCTGGTCCAACTCGTCCAGGAACATCTTCGTGTAGGGCACCCACTTCACTGCAGAGGTCGAGCCACTGGTGGGTTGGTAGCGCGCCACCGGCGAGTCGATCAGCAGCGACTGCTTGCGCGCGCGTTGGGTGTTGATCGCCTCGGCGTAATCCTGATAGCCCGTCACGGGCATCTGGCGGGTGAATTCTTCCCACGACCAGTCGGCGCGGATGCCGCGGCGCTGACCTTCGTGCGAGCGCGACACGGCCGACAACCAACGCGCCAAGCGAGCCCGCTGAACCGATTCCAGTTCACCGAGGTGCTGTTCAAAACGCCTGCGCCCTGGGGCGACGAGCAGCTTGAGGAGGTGGTGTCCGAGGGTTGTACTGCCACCCATGCTCAGGACGCCTTGGTCTGCTCAAGCGCGTCACCCGCGCCCGCATCAGACCACGACTGCGAACGCTGCTGTCCGGCGCCTTGGCCGGCCACGTCCAGCCCTGCTGGCTTGTGCGTGCCCAGCATGTGCTTCTTGATCCACTTCCAAGGCACGTCCACGATCGAGCGGAACAGGCTTTCGTAATCGCAGGCGCCGATGCAAGGCACCTCGGTGCCACGGCGCCACGAGGGGTTCACCTTTTCGAAGAAAGCGATGTGCTTGCTGGTGGCCTTCAGCTCGGGCGTGATCTGGGCCACATCACCCTTGAGGCGCACATAGCTCTGGCCAAAGTCCAGCAGCATCTTGTCCTTGTCAAAATACTCGGGGAACAGCTGCTCGCAGTACTGCTCCGTGATACGGCGGTACTTCTCGTCCTTGCCGTTCACGTTGGGGTAGTAGTTGTAGAAGTTGTTGGTCAGCAACAAATACGTCTTGTAGCCCTTGGAGATCAAGAACCAATAGAAGGGCGTGAACGGACGCTTGATGCGCTCGATGATCAGGCGACGATAGAAGGTGTTGGCCAGGGCATTGTTGCCCCAGTACGCTTGCTCAATGATGGTGTCACCACTGAAGATGCCACGCACGCGCTTGCCATCGACCTTGATGTCGAAGAAGGTCTGCGTCGAAAAGCCCACGATCTTGTCGTCGGCCTTGCGAGACACCAGGATCACACCTGACTTCTTGCTCAAGTCATCGAGGAAGATGTCCAGAGACGTGTTCTCGTAATAGCTGGCGTAAATGTCGTACATCTGCTTGATGTTGGACACGGTCACCGCCTTGATGGGGCGGAAGTACGTGCTGACTTTCTCTTTTTTGGCAGATGAGGACATCTTCAACTCCGGCTGCCCCCCCTGGAGGGAGGCAGAAAATGAACGACTCCCCCAGCGCTTGTGGCTCACAGCAGGGGCGGCGTTTGCGTTAACTGTGTGCCAAGCATGCCGGGCCGGAGTCGCTCCTTGCATCGGGCTTGCCCGAGGTGATCCCCTGAATGGGGGGTGTGTAACGCGCGCTGGTGAATACCCTGCCCTGGGTCCCCACCCGTGCATGGGGGGTTTTCGGTCCACGCAGCGACGAGGGCTTGGCTGCCCTTGGGTAACTGCGTATAATCTTTAGGTTTTGCCGACACCAGTGTTGGCGTTTTGTTTTTTGTTGGATGTGGTGGGTTGGGTGCAAAAGCCTGGCTTGCCAAGACAAGTCTCACAGCTGGTCATCAGCGCGCCACGATGCAAGCACCTCAGAGTGATCAGCCTCGCGGCAAGCCAGGGCAACGCGGTACGTTGCGCGACTCGCTGTTTGAAGATTCCGACTGGTCACAAGACGCCGACCCGCCAGTCCGGCCGCTGACGCGAGAAGAAGCGCAAGCCCTTCTCGTTAAGCACCCCTCCATGAGCGTGTGGCAAGTGCTTGCCTCGCAAGCTGCAACTGGGGTGTTGGTCGCGCTGGCATGGGGGGTGCTCTCGCAAAGCCTGAGCGCTGCAACTTCGTCCCTGTACGGTGCGTTGGTTGTGGTTTTGCCCAGCGCGCTGATGGCGCGTGGGGTGTTCGGGCGAAGCGCTGGCGGTGGGGTGGGCGGCCTCCTTGTGTGGGAGGTTGCCAAACTGGGTCTGACCTGCGCCTTGTTGGTGCTGGCGCCTCGGCTGGTTCACCCTTTGAATTGGGTGGCCCTGCTGGTGACCATGGTGTTGTGCTTGAAAGTGATTGGGGTGGCGTTGCTGGTTTGGCAGCGCCGCGAAAAGAAATCGTTTGACGAGAGTTGCTGATGTCTGCTGAAGCTCACGCCGTAGAACACGCGGTCACCGCGCCCGAATACATCGGGCACCACCTGCGCCATCTCCAGAATTTCACGGAGAAGCAGGCCATTGTTGACTGGAACTACATCAACTACGACTCGATCTTCTGGTCGTTCGTGATGGGCGCCGTCGGTCTGTTCCTGTTGTGGCGCGCGGCTCGCAAGGCCACCGCTGGTGTGCCCACCCGCTTCCAGGCTGCCGTCGAGATCCTCGTTGAGATGGTCGACACGCAAGCCAAGGGCATCGTGCACAACGCCGAATCCCGCAAGGCCGTTGCGCCTGTGGCTCTGACCGTGTTCGTGTGGATCTTCTTCATGAACGCGATGGACTTGTTGCCCGTCGACCTGCTGCCCCGCCTCTGGGAGGAGTACTACAAGGTTGCCGGCCACGATCCTCACCACGCTTACATGCGTGTGGTGCCGACCGCCGACTTGTCGGTCACCCTGGGCATGTCCATCTCTGTCTTGCTGATCTGCCTGTACTACAACATGAAGGTCAAGGGCGTGGGCGGCTGGATCAAAGAGCTGTTCACCGCGCCTTTCCATGCGCACAGCTTGGTCGGCACGATCGTCCTGGCGCCTGCCAACTTCTTCTTGAACATCGTCGAGTTCGGCGCCAAAACCATCTCTCACGGGATGCGGTTGTGGGGCAACATGTACGCCGGTGAACTCGTTTTCATGCTGATCGCCTTGTTGGGCGCAGCTGGTCTGTCTTCGTTGGGTAGTGTTGGCCTCTGGCTGACCGGCGTTCTGGCGGGTTCCGCCTGGGCCATCTTCCACATCATGATCATTGCGCTGCAAGCGTTCATCTTCATGATGTTGACCCTGGTTTACATCGGTCAGGCCCACGAAGGTCACTGATCCGTTCAGTTTTTTCTTTCCCTGTTTTTCTTTTTTCTAACCAACCTTTCTTTTAGGAGCAATCATGGAATTGGTGTTGGCAAACGTCGCTCTGGCTTGTGGTCTGATCATCGCCCTGGGCGCCATCGGTGCTTGTATCGGTATCGCCTTGATGGGCGGCAAGTACTTCGAAGCCACCGCTCGTCAGCCTGAGCTGATGAACGAACTGCAAACGAAAATGTTCCTGTTGGCTGGTCTGATCGACGCCGCCTTCCTGATCGGTGTTGGTATCGCGATGCTGTTCGCATTCGCCAACCCCTTCATCGCGCCTCTGGCCAAGTAATCGGTCCCTTCTCGACTGAACATTCATTTAACCGAGAAAGGTCCGAGCCGTGAATCTGAACGCAACGCTGTTCGCGCAGATCGTGGTTTTCGGGATCCTGTGGTGGTTCACGATGAAATTCGTGTGGCCCCCGATCACGAAGGCCCTCGACGAGCGCGTCACAAAGATCGCGGACGGTCTGGCTGCGGCTGACAAGGCCAAGCTGGAACTGGTAAACGCAAACAAAAGCGTCCAGGAACAGCTCAGCCAGTCCCGCGACGAAATCGCTCAACGCATCGCTGACGCTGAAAAGCGCGCAGCCGCCATCGTTGAAGACGCTAAAAAGCGCGCTTCTGACGAAGGTGCAAAGATCGTCGCCGATGCCAAGGCAGAAGCCGGTCAATTGGTGGTTCAAGCCCGTGAGGCCCTGCGTGAGCAGGTCGCCGGTCTGGCCGTCAAGGGCGCTGAGCAAATCCTGCGTCGTGAGGTGTCAGCTGAGGTCCATGCTGACCTGCTGAGCCGCTTGAAGTCGGAGCTTTGATCATGGCCGAGCTTGCCACCATCGCCCGTCCTTACGCCGAAGCCTTGTTCAAGGCCACCTCGGAGGCAGACCAGTCTGCTTGGGTAGAGCAAGTGGGCGCTCTCGCTCAGGTCGCTCGCGACCCAGCGCTGGGTGCCTTTGCTGACAACCCCCGTGTGACCGCAGAGCAAGTGTCTGAAGTCATCACTGGGGCTGCCAAGGTGGCTCTGTCGCCGGCCGTGGCCAATTTTCTGCGCACCGTTCTGGAGAACGGTCGTCTGGCGGCTTTGCCGCTGATGGCCGAGCAGTACCAGGTCCTCGTGCAAGCCCGCCAGGGCGTGTCTGAAGCGCTCATCTTCAGTGCCTACCCGATCTCTGCTGCACAAGTGGCCGACATCGTGGCACCGTTGGAAAAGCGCTTCGGTCGCAAGCTGGAAGCCAAAGTCGAAGTCGAACCCGACCTCATTGGTGGCGTGCGCGTGGTGGTTGGCGACGAAGTGCTCGACACTTCGATCAAAGCCCGCCTGGAACGCATGAAGTCGGCCCTCCTGGCGTGATCCGGAGCCCGGCCTCAACCACGAATAGTCGCCCAACCCTGCCGGTGGTATTGCGCCACCGGTTGTTGTCAACGCGGTCTGCCGATGTGCAGCCCTTGACCAGCCTGGGAGCAAAGCAATGCAACTGAATCCCGCAGAAATTTCCGAACTGATCAAGAGCCGCATCGAAGGTCTCGGCGCGGCTGCCGACATTCGCAACCAAGGTACCGTCATCTCCGTGACCGACGGCATCGTCCGCGTGCACGGCTTGTCC
>CANCFV010000042.1 GCA_947377275.1 Burkholderiales bacterium
GTGAGCATCAACAACGATGGCACCTTCGAAGGACCTGAAGCCTTCCAAGTCAAGCTGAGCAACGCCACGGGCGCGGCCATCACCACCGGCACAGCCGAGACCACCATCCGCGACGACGGCACGGGCAGCCTGCCCAACGGCGGCACACCGGACGACGACCGTCCAGCCGTGCAGTCCATCACCGCGATGAAGGTCTCTGAAGGCTCTCCGCTGGACTTCCGCATCACGCTGACACACCCCAGCGTGACAGACACATCCCTGACGCTCAAGTTGTCCCCAGGCAGCACCAACCCGGCCGCCTTGGGCTCGGACACTGGCGCACCTCTGGTGTCATATGACGGTGGCAAGAACTTCGTCCCCATCACGGTGGATGTGAACACAGGCCTGGTCACCATCATGGTTCCGGCCAACACACCGGTCAACCAGGTGATCGTTCGCGTACCAACGCTGAGTGACTCCGTCGTCGAGCCCGCGGAGTCGGTGCTGTTGAGTGCCAGCACGGCGGTCAACACGACACAGGTCTCTGCCACTGGCTTGATCGACGATGCCACCGCGAATGTTTCGGAAGAAGGTTTGTCTGGCGGCGTGAAAGACACCATCGGATCGCCCGACACCACCGACAGCGCCGTGTTCAAGGGCTTGTGGAACGTCAACGCGGTGGAGCCCAGCAAGGCAACGGTCACCGTTTTGGCGCCCGCCACGCCGCTGTTCACCAACGATGGCACGAAGGTCGACTGGTCCTACGATGCCCAGGGCATGCTGGTCGGCAAGGCCGGATCGACCCCCGTGCTGACCATCAGCACCATCGACCCGATCACGGGCCAGTACACCGTCACCTTGCTGGCGCCGGTCAAGCACAGCGGCCAGGGTGAAGACTCCTTGTCGCTTGGCTTTGATGTCCGCGTCAACGATGGCAGCGCGGTCACCACAGGCCGCATCACGGTGGTCATCGAAGACGATGCGCCCACAGCCCCCGCGTCACAGTCCAACACCGTTTCGGTGCTGGACACCAACCTGATGGTGGTGCTGGACATCTCCGGCAGCATGAACCAAGCCAGCGGCATCGATGGCTTGACCCGCTTGGCCGCAGCCGTCAAGTCGATCAACACCTTGATCGACCAGTACGACGGTTTTGGCAAGGTGGCTGTTCGCTTGGTCACCTTCTCTGGTGTTGGCAACGACATCGGCCAGAAGTGGCTGACCATCGACGAGGCGCGCACCGCACTGAAGTCCATCGTGGCCGATGGCGGCACCAACTACGACGCGGCTTTGGCCTCCGCACGTACCGCTTTCGATACCTTGCCCGGCAAGATCCTTGGTGCGCAAAACGTGTCCTATTTCTTCTCGGACGGTGATCCCACCCTGTCGAGCACGAACCCCGACCCCAGCAACACCCAGAACGGCGCGACCACGCAACCCGAGTTGGGGGATGGCATTGATGCCACCGAAGAAGCCTCTTGGGTCAAGTTCCTCAACGACAACACCATCAATTCGTTCGCTGTGGGCTTGGGCTCTGGCGTGGCCCAGACCTACCTCAACCCAGTTGCGCACAACGGTCAGTTCGCAACCAACCAAGATGGCGTTGTGGTCACCAACCTCAGCCAGCTCGACAGCATTTTGTCGGGCACGCTGCGCGGGTCGATCTCGGGCACCATCTTCGCCAACGGCAATGTCGACAGTGGCGCGATCGGTGCCGACGGCGGGCACCTCAACACCGTCACGATCGACGGTCGCACGTTCTCTTACGACGCCCAGAATCCGACCTTGGTCGTGACCACGGCGGCGGGTGCCAAGCTGACCTTGAACTGGCTGACAGGTGCTTACAGCTATGCCGCGTCTGACAATGCGGCCAACGGCCAGCAAGAGCCGATCGCTTACACCGTGATCGACCGAGACGGCGACATCGCGTCCTCGAACCTCGTGCTGAACATCGTGCGCAACGCACCCGACCTGGGTGGGTCTGTGGTGACCAGCACGGCAGCCTCGGTCTCGGAAGAGGGCCTCGCCACAGGCATCAAGGACACGCAAGGCAGCCCTGACACCACGAACAACAACTTCGGCAGTGGCCAGATCACGGCCATCTCGCCGACGGGCGCGGCCATCAAGGCCTATGTGCTGGAAGCACCGGCCACAGCTTTGCAAACCAGCACCGGCAAAACCGTCGTGTGGAGCAGCGACGGTGCGGGTGGCTTGATTGGCAAGGATGGCACCGCGGCAGATGCTGCGGTGGTCATGACTGTGACCGTCACCACCGGAGGCGGCTACACGGCGACCTTGTCGCAAGCGGTCAAGCATGCCGGGTCGGGCGAAGACGTGTTGGATGTCACCTTCGGGGTGAAGGCGCTCGACGCCAGCAACAAGGTGGGAGCGGGCAGCATCGTCGTTCACATCGAAGACGACTCGCCTGTCGCGTCGCCTGTCGCAGCGTCGGTGACCACCACGTTGGACACCAACCTCATGGTGGTCCTGGACACTTCCGGCAGCATGAACGAAGCCAGCGGCATCAATGGGCTCACACGCTTGGCCGCAGCCGTTCAGTCGATCAACACCTTGATCGACAACTACGACGGATCGGGTGCCGTGGCTGTTCGTTTGGTCACCTTCTCCAACACGGCTCAATCGCTGGGCACGGGTTGGTTGTCAGCGGCCGATGCCAAGGCCCTGCTGAAAGGCATCACTGCCGTTGACGGGACCAACTACGACGCGGCGCTGAAATCGGCGCAAGACGCCTTCAACACCACCGATGGCCGCTTGGGTAACGCCCAAAACGTGTCCTACTTCTTCTCGGATGGCAACCCGACCCTCTCCAGTGACAACCCGACCCCGGGTGTCAACGGACAAGACGGGGGGACGACCCAAACGAACTTGGGTGATGGCATCAGCACCGGCGAAGAGAAGACCTGGACCGATTTCCTCACGCTGAACCACATCACCAGCTACGCCTACGGCCTGGGCACGGGGGTGACCAACACTTACCTCGACCCAGTTGCCTACGACGGTGCGGCAGTCGCCAACATCGGTGGCACGGTGACCACCACGTTCGCTCAACTGGACGCTGCCTTGTCCGCGACATCGGCATCGCCGCTCAAGGGCAGCTTGTTGTCCGCAGGCGGTCTGACCGCGCAGATGGGTGCCGACGGTTTTGGCTATGTGGACAGCATCACGGTTGATGGCACGGTCTATCACTATGACCCGCTCAAAACCGTCGTTCAAATCCACACGCAAAAGGGTGGCGACCTGACGGTCGACATGAGCACTGGCAACTACACCTACGGTGCGCCAGGGCAGTCCAGCACGGCCACTTTCGACGAGTTCGGCTACAGCTTGGCGGACAAAGACGGTGACACCGCTGCTTCCAGCTTGCGCATCAACTTTGAGGCCACGCAAGTGGTTCATGGTGGTGCAGGCGCTGACACCTTGACCGCCGGCAGCCAGGCCGTTGTGTACACCGGTGGCGAAGGTGCTGACGTCTTGACGGGCGGCGCCTCTGCAGACCGCTTGTATGGCGATGGTGGCGATGACGTGCTGGTGGGTGGTGCAGGCAACGACCTGTTGCACGGCGGTGCTGGCAACGACCGCCTTGATGGTGGCTTGGGCAATGACCTGCTCATCGGCGGCGCCGGCAGCGACACCTTGACCGGCGGCGCAGGCTCTGATGTGTTCAAGTGGCAATTCGCCGATGCGGGTGCCGACGCCAACACGCGCGCTGTGGACACCATCAAGGGCTTTGCCGTCGGCACGCTGGCCAATGGCGGCGATGTGCTCGACCTGCGTGACCTGCTTCAGGGCGAGACTGGCGCCAACATTGGCAAGTACCTCTTGGTGGACACCAGCACGGCCAACACCATCATCAAGGTCAGCCCTGCGGGTGATTTCGGCGCCTTCTTTGGCTTGGGCAACAACGCGGCTGAAACACAGCGCATCGTGCTCGATCAGGTGAACGTGCGCACCGCCTTGGGTCTGGCTGGGGCAAGCGATGCCACCGTCATTGCCAAGTTGATCTCGCAAGGTCAGTTGTTGATCGACAACCCTTGACGTGACGACAGGGGTGCACTGGCCTTGGTCAGTGCACCCACCAACAAAAAAGCCCGCTCAATGAGCGGGCTTTTCTTTGTGCGTGTGTTGCGTTGTAGGTGGTCTCAGCGAAGCTTGCGTTGCGGCACCGTTTTCAAGTCGCCAGCCAACCCGCCAATGTGGTTTGCCAGGAGTTTGAGTTCTGCGTGCGTGAACATCTTGGCCTGCGGACCCATGATGGCGTTGCTGCGGCCGATCTGCGGGTTCTTGTCTGTTTGATAAGACTTGAGCGCCACGTACAGGTAGTCGGGGTGCTGGCCAGCCAGTTTCGGATAGCTCGGGTCAATCGGCTTGTTGAGGTCTGCGCCATGGCAAGTCGTGCAGTTGCCCTTGGTCAGCAAGGCTTGAACATCTGCGTTGGCCGCACCGCCCTTGGCGGGTTCAGGCGCAAGGGCCTTCCCATTGGCAGCGTAATAGTCGGCGATCTCGGTGATGTCTTGGTCACTCAGCGGCGCCGCAATGCCCTTCATCGATGGGTGCTTGCGGTCGCCCTTGCGGTACGCGGTCAAGGCCGAGGCGATGTACTTGGCGCTTTGCCCCGAGATCTTGGGCACCTTGTGCACTTCAGGGAAGCTGGCTTGGTAGCCCACGATGCCATGGCAGCCAGTGCACATCGCCACCTTGGATTCGATCGGTTGGCTGACGGCCGCAGCGGCCCATGCACCTTGGGCGATCACGACCGATGCAGCGAGCAGACCCCATTGCGAAACCCGGGCAATCGGGTTGATTCGAGCGAGATTCAAAGACGGTGTTTTCATGTGACAAGCGTGGTTGTGTGGCTGGCAGGAAAAACACGAGAGCAAACCCATTATTGGGGCAGCGCCTATACTCGTACACAGTAACAACCCGGTTGAGCCTGCGCATGAAATTCCAAGGTACTGAGCAATATGTGGCCACAGACGACCTGAAACTGGCCGTCAATGCAGCGTTGAAACTACAGCGCCCCTTGCTTGTCAAGGGAGAACCGGGTACGGGCAAGACCATGCTCGCCGAAGAGGTCTCTGCCGCGCTGGGCTTGCCTCTGCTGCAGTGGCACATCAAGTCGACGACCAAGGCGCAGCAAGGCCTGTATGAGTACGACGCGGTCAGTCGCCTGCGCGACAGCCAGTTGGGTGACGAGAAGGTCAAGGACATCCACAACTACATCGTCAAAGGTGTGTTGTGGCAGGCCTTTGAAGCCGACCAACCCGTGGCCCTGCTGATCGACGAAATCGACAAAGCCGACATCGAGTTCCCCAATGACCTCCTGCGCGAAATCGACCGCATGGAGTTCTACGTGTACGAGACCCGTCAGTTGATCAAGGCCAAGCACCGCCCCTTGGTGATCATCACGTCGAACAACGAAAAAGACCTCCCCGACGCGTTCTTGCGCCGATGCTTCTTCCACTACATCCGCTTCCCAGATGCGGTGACGATGAAGCAAATAGTGGACGTGCACTTTCCCCACATCAAGCAAGACTTGCTGGCTGCGGCCATGCGTCACTTCTACGAAGTGCGCAACCTGCCTGGCTTGAAGAAAAAGCCCAGCACGTCTGAGCTCATCGATTGGCTCAAGCTGCTGGTCGCTGAAGACATCCCGCTCGAAGCGCTGCAAAGCAAGGATGACAAGGTCAGCGTGCCGCCGCTCGTGGGCGCTTTGCTCAAGAACGAGCAAGACCTCAGCCTGTTCGAGAAGCTGGTCAACATGGCCCGCCACAACCGCTGAGTCAGCGGCATCAGGCCGATTTGGCTCCCGGGTTTCGCCAAGCGGCCGCGGCCGAAACCCGGTTTCTGCCTTCGGCCTTGGCCTGGTACAAGGCCTCGTCTGCCCGGCGAAGCAGCGATTGCAAAGATTCGCCCGATTCGCTCGCACACGCCACCCCAACGCTGACAGAGACGGTGATCAATTCATCGTCCCAGGGCACCCGCACCAGGGACACGGCTTCGCGCAGCCGCTCGGCTGCCTGTTCGGCACCCTCGTGCAGGGTGTGAGGAAGCAAGACGCAGAACTCTTCGCCGCCATAGCGCGCCACGCGGTCCACCTCGCGGGCGTGGGCTTGCAACGTGCGCGCCACGGCGCACAGCACGGTGTCGCCCGCACCATGCCCGATGCGGTCGTTGACGCGCTTGAAGTGGTCGACGTCAACCAGCAGCACGGAGTAGGGGTCGCTGAACCGTTGCAGGCGTTGGTCTTCGCGGTCCAGCAGGTACTCGATCGCGCGGCGGTTGAGCAGGCCCGTCAGGGCGTCGTGGTGTGAGAGGTGCTCGAGTCGCCGCACCAGCCGCATCACCACGATGTAGCCCAGGACAAAGTTGCAGATGATCGAGAGTGCCTGGCTGGCAAAGACCAGGATGAACCGTGTCCAGGCCGGGTCGAGTTGCAGCCACGGCCATTGCCAGTGGCGTGTCGCCACCGTCGCGCCCACGAGTCCCATCAGCAGGGCCCCAGTGCCCAAGGTGGCCGCATGCACGATCGCCGTTGTTTTCGAGAACTCGGTCTTGAACGGGGCAAAGTTCTCGCGTGCCGTGCGCAGCAGCACCCCAGCCACGGCAGCACAGCTCACGACGATGCCCACGCTGCCAAAGCCAAACGGCCACGCCACGCCCAGGTTGAATGCGAACACGCCCCAGGCCGTGGCCCGGTGGGCCCATTCATTGGGCGGGATTTTGACAAAGGCCTGCAAGCCTCTGCGCAGTGAAACGGCACCCAGGCATGCCAGCGAGCAACTGCCCAGCACGCCAACCTCACTGAGGCCGCCATCCAGCACGGCCAGTACCAACGCCAGCCCGTTTGCCAGGCTGGCCAGCATCCAGTGCATGGCCGCGCGTCGTGACAGACCCATCCACGTGCCTCCCACCCACCACATCACGGTGGTCAGGCTGTGGTTCAGCACGATGAAAGCCAGCAACAAATGGCGCGGTTCCATGGGTGTTCAGTGCGAGGGGCGGGTTTGGATCAGCACGGAAAAGTCTGTCGGGAAAATGGGCTTGATCGTACGTTGTCGGCGGTGAGGGGCCAAAATGGAGGTTGATTCGCAGGAATGCACATGCTCATCGATTTCTTTTTCGCTTTGCGCTCGGCCCGGTTGCCCGTCACCATCCCGGAATACCTCAGTCTGCTTGAGGCGATCAAGGGCGACGTGATTGGTCCGTCGTTGGACGAGTTCTACCATCTGTCACGCATGACGCTGGTCAAGAATGAAGCTCATTTTGATAAATTTGATCGCGCGTTTTCAAGCTATTTCAGGGGCGTGACTGAGGGCATTGACTTCACGAAAGAGATTCCGCTGGATTGGCTGCGCAAGCAATTCGAGCGTGAACTCACCCCGGAAGACCGAGCCAAAATCGAAGCCATGGGCTGGGATAAGCTCATGGACCGCATCAAAGACCTGCTCGAAGAGCAAAAAGAGCGGCATGAAGGTGGCAACAAGTGGATCGGCACTGGCGGCACCTCGCCGTTCGGCGCACATGGCTTCAACCCCGAAGGCATCCGCATCGGGCAAGACAATAGCCGTCACCGCAAAGCCGTCAAGGTGTGGGACAAGCGCGAATTCAAGGACTACGACGACTCGATCGAGTTGGACACTCGCAACATCAAGGTGGCGCTGCGCCGGCTGCGCAAGTTCGCCCGCCTGGGTGCCGCTGACGAGTTGGACCTTGACCACACCATCCATGCCACGGCAGCCAACGCCGGCATGCTGGACATCAAGATGGTGCCCGAGCGACACAACGCGGTCAAAGTGCTGCTGATGATGGACGTGGGAGGTTCAATGGACGACCACATCCAGCGCGTTCAAGAACTGTTCTCTGCTGCCAAGTCAGAGTTCAAGCACATCGAGTTCTATTACTTCCACAACTGCGTCTATGACTTCATGTGGAAGAACAACCACCGTCGCTACACCGAAAAAATCCCCACCTGGGACATCGTCCGCAAGTACAACAAGGACTACAAGCTCATCTTTGTGGGAGACGCCACCATGAGTCCCTACGAGATCTTGCAGGCTGGCGGCAGCGTCGAGTACATGAACGAGGAGCCCGGAGCCGAATGGATCAGCCGGCTCACGAATGCCTTCCCGAGCCATGCCTGGATCAACCCTGAACCACAGGGGGTTTGGGGCTATCGCCAAAGCGTGTCGATCATGCAGCAGCTGGTGGGTGGGCGCATGTTCCCGCTCAGCTTGCAAGGGCTCGAAGGTGCGATGCGCTTGCTGAGCAAATGAGTGGGCAGCTGACTGTGCGTTGGGCATGGGCGCTGTGTTGCATGGCGCTGAGTGGGGGCGCCTGGGGGCAGGGCGCGCCTTTGACCGGGGAGCCGTCCGCCGAGGCGTCGGCCGTGACGCCAGCGGCCCGTCGCGCGCCGCTGGTGTGGCAGTTGCGCATCCTGGCGCCCGAGCCTTTTGAGCAGCTGCTGATCCAGTACCTGGATTTGTCTCGCTTCCAGCGGGAGTCGGCGCAGGACGCGCAACTGCGGATCAGCCGCAGCGAGTTGCGGCGCCTGGTGGCTTCTGCACCGGAGCAAGCGCGCGGCTTGCTGGAGGCCGAAGGGCATTTTTCAGCGCAAATCACCACGCGCGTCAGCGACGACGTCGATGGTCAGCCCGTGGTGGTCACCATCGAAGTCGAGCCAGGACCCACAGCGGTCATCAGTCAGGTGCAGTTGATGTTCGAAGGTGAGCTCGACAACCGTTTGAGCCAGGGCGACGAGCGTGCCAAGACCTTGGCCGCGTCCTTACAGAGTCTATGGGCCTTGCCTGAGGGGGCCGCGTTTCGGCAAGCCGATTGGTCGGGCGCCAAGAACGCCACATTGGCGCGCTTGCGTGCCGACGGGTACCCCACGGCCACTTGGAGCGGCACCTCGGTCACGGTGGACGCGCGCACGCAGCAGGCCAAGTTGTTTTTGGTGGCAGACACCGGCGATGGTTTTGCCTTTGGCGATGTGCGTGTGGAAGGGCTGTCTCGCCAGCCTGCCTCTGCGGTGATCAACTTGGCTCCGTTTCAAAAGGGCGACCCCTACCGCGAGGGGCAACTGCTCGATTGGCAGGAACGCATCCAAAAGCTCAACCTGTTCGACAGCATTTTCGTGTCGGCCGAGCCGGACCTCACCCAGCCGCAAAGCACGCCGGTTGTGGTGCAGTTGCGCGAGCTGCCGCTGCAGACGGCCACCGCCGGCATTGGCGTGAGCAGCGACACGGGGCCGCGGGTGTCGGGCGAACACCTGCACCGCAACCTCTGGGGCACGGACTGGCAAGCCAAGACCAAGGTGCAATTGGGCCGAAAGGAGTCCAGCGGCACGATCGACCTCACATCGCACCCATGGCCAGGGCGCCGGCGTGGATTGGTGTCGACACAAGCGTCTTACCTTGTGGATGCCGACGACTCGATCAGCACCAGCCAGCGCCTGCGTGTGGGCGAATTGCGCGAGGGCGATCGGCTGGAGCGCACCAACTACATCGAGTTCCAACGCGCGGAGGTGCGATCACAAGACGGTTTGGTCGTCGCCAACGCATCTGCGGCCAGTGCAACCACGCAGCTGATCTTCCGAGATGTGGACAGCCAGATACTCCCCACCAAGGGCTCGACCAGCCTGGGGCAGTTGACGCTGGGCAGGACTTACTCGGCGCTGGATGAGGAGGGCTACTTCTCGCGGGCCTATGCCCGGGTCACCTGGTACCAGCCCTTGCCCTGGCACTGGTACCTCACGGCCCGTGGCGAGGCCGGGCAGGTGTTTGCGCGCGACGCCGTCAGCGTGCCCGACACGCTGCTGTTCCGCGCAGGCGGCGATGACTCGGTGCGCGGCTACGCCTACCGATCGTTGGGCGTGACGCAAGACGGGGTGGTCATCGGTGGCCGGGCCATGGCCACCAGCAGCATCGAGGTGGCGCACCCTTTGACAGCGCGCATTCCCAGCCTGTGGGGCGCTTTGTTTGTCGATGTGGGTGATGCGGCCGAGCGCTTTGGCAATTTGCGGCCCAAGGTGGGCTACGGCGCCGGCGTGCGTTGGCGCAGCCCCGTGGGGCCCTTGCGGCTTGACGTGGCCTACGGCACCGAAGTCCAGCGGTGGCGCTTGCATTTCAGTGTGGGCATCAGCCTATGAGGGCGATGACGACCTGGGCTTTGCGCTTGATGGGCTGGGGGATTCGGCTGGGGCTTGGGCTGGCGTTGCTGGTCGCCTTGCTGCCCTTGCTGGTGTGGGCCTTGGCGCACAACGAGTGGGCTTGCCAGCGCATGCTGGCGCAAGTGCCTGGGTTGCAGATCGAGGGGCAGAGGGGCTCGGTCTTGGGCGACTTTGTGGCCGACAAGATGACCCTGGCTTTGCCCAGAGGGGGGCGCCTGACCTTGATCAGCCCCAGCTGGCAAGGGCTGCACCTGCGGCTTGATCCGCAAGCCGCTTGGCATGTGGGCGTCGCGCTGGGCCAGTTGCACGTGCGTCGGCTTGACGTGCGGTGGGTGGCTGATCCGACGGACACCAAGCCCTTGCGGGCGCCCGTAGATTTGATCCTGCCGGTGTCGCTGGAGGTGGGCGTCTTGCAGGTTGACGAGGCCCATGCGCCGTGGTGGGGTGAGCAGCCCTTGACCGCATTGAGCGCGAGCCTCTTCCTCGGCGCGAGCCGTCAGCAGCACCGCGTGCAACTGAGCCACTTGGCGTGGTCTGGCTGGCAACTCCAAGGCTCAGCCACTGTGGGCGAGCGTGCCCCCCTGCCTGTGAGCTTGCATTTGCAGGCCGATGGTCAGGCTCAAGGTGTTGCGCAGGCCAGTGCGGTGTTGAGCGCGCAAGGACCCCTGAGCGACCTGCTCTTGGATGGCCACGCCCAGTGGCGTGCCGCGGCGCCGTCCGAGCTGGCCATCGGCACGCCGGCGCCCGCTGGGGCTGCTGCGTCACTGGCCCTGCGCGCCCAGGTGCAGGCCTTTGCGCCGTGGCCCTTGAGCCAGTTGCACATCAAAGCCGATGCCTTGGACCTGGCCAACGCCTGGCCGGGCTTGCCGCAAACCCACATCACGGGTGAGTTGAGTGCCTTGCCAGAAGGGGCTTCTGGCTTGTCAGCCAAGGTCCAATTCAACAACGCCCAAGCAGGCGCATGGGACGCCAACCGCTTGCCAATCCGCAGCCTGGAGGGGGCCTTGCACTGGCCTCGGGCTCGGCAGCTGATGGCCGCGTTGACGCCTCAGACCGCCGGGGCTGACGCTTGGTTCCAAGGCGCTTCGCTCAGACTCACCGGCAGTTTGCCCGCCATGTCGGCAAGTGCACCGGGCACTGTGACCATGACGGGCACGTGGGGCGCCAGCCATCCCATCGACATCACGATGAGCGGCCTGGAGCCTCAGGCCCTGCATGCCCAAGCACCCCCTTTGCGACTGACTGGCAAGGTCACCGTGTTGCCTCGTTGGGCAGACTTGCCGCGAGCGGCATCCGTCGATTGGCTGGCCGAGGTCGCCGCCAATCTACAAGGGCTTTATGTGGCGACGGCCACGACCACACCAGTTGCCTTGGTGATGCAAGGCAAGGTCGGCTTGCACCAAGCGTTTGTCGAGCGCTTGGCACTGAGTGCAGGCGATGCCAGCGCATCGCTCAGCAAGGCCTTGGTGGCGTGGCCACAGGGGCAGCCTTGGCGCGCGCAGGGGCGAGCCGATCTGGCGGCCTTTGATCCGCAGGTCTGGTTGCCTTGGCCCTCGGCGGTGACCGGGCGAAATCGATTGTCTGGCGCAGTGGAGGGGCAGATCGATGGGCAGTGGCGCGGTCAATTGCAAGCCAAGTTGGCGCCGAGCCTGATCGCAGGGTTGCCTGTGCAAGGCGGCTTGCAATGGCGCTCGCCCAAGGCCACGAGCCGCATGAGCGTGGACATGCAACTGGAGCTTGCCGGCAACCGCCTGCAGGCACAAGCCGATGTGCCATGGGGCACGGGCGCACAAGGCCAGTGGCAGTTGCGTGGGCCGGCGCGATGGCGAGGCGAGGTGCATGCACCGGCTTTGAAGGCGCTGCAGGCCATGGCCCCGTTGCTGGGGGCTCGACAGATTCAGGGGACCCTTGAGGGGCGCGTCCAGGGGGCCGGCCAGTGGCCCACGTTGCAGACCGATGGTTCTTTGCAGGCAACCGGCTTGCAATGGGTGCCGGTGGGTGAGGGCAGTGGCGTGGTGAGCCTGGCATCTCTGGATGCCCGATGGCAGGTGGACACCCGCAGTGCCCAAACCCCGGTGCAGATGGACGTCAACCTGCGCCAATTGCAGCGCGGCACCCTGGTGCTTGAGCAGTGGCAGACCCAACTTCAAGGCAGCGTCGGCCAGCACCGTTTGCAGGTGTCGGGCCAGGGCCACAAGACGGCCAGCAAGGACCAGGCGGCCTCAGAGCCCCTGTCTTTGCGCGTCGATCTGGAGGGTGCGCTGACGGGCAACTTGGCCGATGCGGCCGCGCCGCGCCGTTGGCGTGGGCAACTGCACGACATGGTGCTGCGCTCTACAGGGCCGTCGGCCAAGACCATCCTGATGGCGCCCGCCAGCGAAGTGGTGTGGCAGCAAGGTGGTCAGGCTCAGGGAGGTGAGCTCTTGCAGGTCATGCCCACGCGGCTGACCGTCATGGGCACCGAGCTGGCACTTGAGAAAATGCTGTGGATGTGGCCTGACCGCACCAACGATGTGCTTGGCACCGTCGACGTCGACCTGCGTTTGCTGCCCCTGAATGTGCCCAAATTGCTGGCGACCTGGCAGCCCCAGGCAGGGTGGGGTGGCGACATGGTGGTGGCGGGCCAAGTGCGACTGCAGCACAGCTTGAGCAAGCCGTGGAGGGTGGATGCCCGCGTGAGCCGTGAGTCGGGAGATGTGAGCCTGTCAGAGCCCACCATCGAAGGCAACAGCGCGCAAAAGTTGGGCATCAGCCAGGCCACCTTTGCCTTGCAGGCCCGGGATGGTGTCTGGACCCTGACCGAGGCATTCAATGGGCGCTTGCTGGGTGTGGTCAATGGCCGTCAGGTGGTTCAGGCGCGCGACAAAGACCAGTGGCCTGCTGGCGGCGACCCCTTGTCGGGCGAGCTTGACCTGCAGATCAGCAGCCTGCGTCCTTGGGGCGCTTGGATGCCCGCGGGTTGGCGTGTGAGCGGGCAGTTGATGGCGAAAGCCCAGTTGGCCGGCACATTGGCCGCGCCTGAGTACCGCGGCGAAGTGCACGGCGAGGCCTTGGGTTTGGGGCAGGCCTTGTTGGGTGTCAACCTGACCGACGGGCTGCTGGATGCCTCCCTGCAGGGACCTGTGGCCAAGCTCACCCGTTTCACCGCCAAAGGTGCCAACCAGGGGGGGCAAGTCAGCGCGCAAGGCGAGGTCAGCTTTGGGGAGTCGCCGACCGCGACGCTCCAGGTCCAGGCAGATCGGTTTGCGCTGTTGCAGCGTGTGGACCGTCGCGTCGTGATCAGCGGCCAGACCCAGCTGAGCCTGGGCCAAGACGACATGAAGGCTGACGGGCAGATTCGCATCGACGAGGGCTTGATTGACATCAGTCGCTTCGATGCGCCGACCATTGGCGATGACGTCAACGTGCTGCACCGCCCTGGTGAGCTTGACGCCGATGCCAATGAAGCCCCGGAGCCACCGGCCACCAAGCGCAAAGCCCATGTCAATGTGGCGGTGGACTTGGGCAATGCCCTGCGCCTCAAAGGGCGCGGTCTGGACGCCACCTTGGGCGGCTTGCTCAAGCTCACCACGCCCAACAACAAACCGGCCTTGAATGGCAGCATCCAGGTGACCCGCGGCACGTATGCGGCATACGGGCAGAAGCTGCTGATCGACCGAGGCAGCATCGCCTTCACGGGCTCGATTGAAAACCCGCGGCTGGATCTCTTGGCCATGCGTGCTCAGTCGGCCACGGCCTCGTCATCGGATGTCAAAGTGGGCGTCACCATCACGGGCACCGCGCTGGACCCGCGCGTGCGGCTGTATTCGGAACCCAGCATGTCCGAGACCGAGAAGCTGTCGTGGCTGGTCCTGGGGCGCGCGCCAACGGGGCTCGGTGGCGCTGACCTCGGCCTGCTGCAGTCGGCCGCCGTGGCCTTGTTGTCTGGCGAAGGCACCTCGCCTACCGACAACCTGATTGGCATGCTGGGACTGGACGAACTCAGCGTCAAGCAAACCGACGGCACGGTGCGCGACACCGTGGTCAACGTGGGCAAACAGGTGTCGAAGTACTGGTATGTGGGCTACGAGCGCAACCTCACCGCCACGGGTGGCAACTGGCAAATGATCTATCGCCTGGCACAGCGCTTCACCTTGCGCGCGCAAGCCGGTGTCGACAACGCGGTTGACTTCATCTGGTCCTGGCGCTGGGATTGAGGCTTCACTCCACCGTGAGCTTCTTGTGGATCTGGCGCGTGCCCCACCAGATCACCCCCAGGACCACGGGGATCATGGCGCCCGCCAGCATCTCTGGGTTGACGGGCAAGCCCGCCGCTTTGCCCGCTTTGCCCGCGTACAGGATCAAGCTGATCACGTAGTACGCAATGGCCGCGATCGACAGGCCTTCCACCGTGGCCTGCAAGCGCAGTTGCAACTCTTGGCCACGGGTGAGTTTTTCCAGCAGCATCTGGTTTTGAGACTCGGTGGCGATGTCCACGCGCGTTCGCAACAGGGCACTGGCCCGCTCCACACGCTGTGACAGCGAAGACAAGCGCTGGGCGGTGGCGTGCACCGTGGTCATGGCCGGTGCGAGTCGGCGTTGCAAAAACTCGCCAATCATTTGTGTGCCCGGGATGGGCGCTTCTCGCATCTGCGCAATGCGTTGCTCCACCAGCTCGTGATAGGCCCTCGTGGCCGAAAAGCGGTACATGTGTGTGGCTGTGGCCCTTTCCACCCGGGCGGCGAGGCTGATGAGGGTGTTGAGCAGCTCCTGGTCCGAGGCCTGGGCGTTTTCCATCCGTGCGGTGATGTCGGCCAGTTGCGCTTCAGATTCCAGCAACATGGGCGCCAGTTCTTTGACGGCCGGCAGCCCACGCAAGGCCATCAAGCGGTAGGTTTCCATCTCCAGCAGGCGCTGCGAGGTGCGTCCTGCGCGCATCTCTGAGGTGTTGGGGGGCGCTATCACCAGCAGGCGTTCGAACCCGCTGTCGCGCAGCCGGAAGTCGGTCATGGCGCACGCGCGCCGGATGCCAAGCAAAGAAGTCAGTGTCGGTTGATGATCGAACCAGGGCGCCGCCATGGCATTCAACCCGCTGGGGTTTTCCACATCACCATTGACCATGGCCATCAAGATGGCTGCCACGGTTCGACCGGGGATGCGTGCCAACCAAGCCGGTTCAACGACCAGGGATCGGAGCAATTCATCCTCGTCGCCACCGGCCATGGCCGCCTCAGGCAAGGCCTGCACGATGGAGTAGCGAGTGAACTCGGTGTGGCGCTCCCATTTCAAGGTGTGGGTGCCAAAGCGCAGCCGCAGGAAGTTGCCGCTCAGCTGGGACGCGGCCAAGCCCTCTTGACCGGGCAGCTCGCGCAAGTGCTTGAGCTCATCGTCGCGCGAGATGCCTTCGTTGAGGACCGCCACATAAACCACCAGAGCAGGCAAGCGAATGCGGGCCGTGGGGCGTGCGTGCACCTCGTTGTGCAACACCCCTCTGAGGCCATCGTCAGGGGGCAGGGCGGGGTGCAGGCTTGAGCTCATGTTCTCGTGTGCGGGGTGGGCTGTTTCGCCATCCTAAAGCCTGTCGTCCCTGGCTTGGCCTCCCTGTCAGCGCGCACAGCTGGGGTTTGTGCTGACGGTTGGCGCCGAATGTGTCGAATTCAACGCAGGCCAGCTGGCTCCTTGGTCAGCCAGGGATCAGCACGCTGCGCGAAGGGTTGGCCGGGTCGTAGTAAACCGGCACGGTCTTGCCTGTGCCAAATGGCGCGATTTCGGCCAGGGCTTGTTCTTCGTTGAAGTGATGCAGACCAAACGCACGCAAGGTGTTGCCGCTGTAGCGAACGCCATCGACGGTGTAGTCGTAGCGCACTTCGGTCAGCCATTCATGCGTGGGTGTGCCACGCTGGTCACCCGTCTCGTTGCGCGCAAACGCCCGGGATGCCACGACCTGGCCTTGCACCGTGGGCCAATGTGGGCTGGCCTGTTTGACCTGCCAGGCGCGCCAAACCAGCACGGCGAAAACCAGCAGTAACGCCGCAAAGATGTATTTGCCAAAATCGTCTGACATGTGTGTGGCTTGAGGTCGGTGAATCTCGGTGTTGTACCAGTCTACTCAGCGGCATTTTGGGCGAAGATGCCGCACTTGCGCACGGCGCCCCCATCGATTGCTTCGCCCGACCATGTCCACGACCTCCACCATGCCCAGCGCGGCCAGTGCTGACACGCACAGCCCGTTTTATGCCCACCTCTCGCGCCTGCGCTTCATCAAGCGTTGGGGCTTGATGCGCAACGCCGTTGAAGAGGACGTGGCCCAGCACAGCTGGGACGTGGCCGTGCTGGCCCACGCACTGGCGGTCATCAGCCGCGATGTGTTTGGCACCAGCGTCGACCCCAACGCCGTGGCCACGCGCGCTTTGTTCCACGACGCCACCGAAGCCATCACCGGCGACTTGCCCACCCCGGTGAAGTACTCGCCCGCCATGCGCCATGCCACCCAGAACCTGGAAGGCGAAGTCTGCGACGAGATGCTCAGCCTCTTGCCTGCCGCGCTGATCCCCAGCCTGCGCAGCGTGATGGACCACCACGAATGGCCCGAGCACGAGGCCCGTCTGGTCAAGGCCGCTGATCGCCTGGCCGCTTGGCTCAAATGCTGCGCCGAATTGCGTTATGGCAATCGGGAGTTTGAACAAGCGATCAAACAGGTCAAATCCAAGATCGACGAAACCATGACACCCGAGCTGCGCTATTTCCTGGACCACTTTGCGCCGGCGTTTGACTTGACGCTGGACTCTTTGATGCAAGGTGAATGAGCCATGGCCAAACACACCTCTGCCGACCCGAGCATGCTCTTGGACCCCAGCTTTGGCGAGCCCGAAGCCATGGCCAGGGTGCTGGAAGCGCACCCTGACTACCGTGTTTTGCGCAGGCTGAAGCCCTCGCTTGATTTCGGCCGCAAGGCCTCCGGCGACGTCTTCAAAATGGCGGTGCTCGACACCGAGACCACAGGGCTTGACGCCAGCAAGGAGCGCATCATTGAGCTGGCCTTGCTGGTGGTTGACGTGGACCTGGGCACAGGCCTGCCCTTGCGCATCAGCGCGGTCTATGACGAGTTGGAAGACCCAGGTAAACCCATTCCACCTGAAGCGGGACGGGTGACGGGCATCACCGACGACATGGTGCGCGGCAAGCGGCTGGATGACGAGCGCATTGCGGCCTTGATGCAAGGCGTGCAGCTGGTGGTGGCGCACAACGCCCGGTTTGACCGTGGCTTCGTAGAGCAACGTTTGCCGCTGTTTGCAGCCGTGCCCTGGGCCTGCTCTTTGGCCGACCTGGACTGGTCGTCACAAGGGCGAGGTTCAGCCAAGCTTGAATTCTTGGCCCATGAGTTGGGCCTGTTTTATGACGCGCACCGTGCCGAGATGGACTGCCATGCCTTGCTGGCGGTGCTGGCGCAGCCCTTGCCCGTGGCGGGCATCACCGGCTTGGCTCACCTGATTCAGGCGGCGCAAACCGACAGCCACCGGGTCAGCGCCACGGGCTCGCCCTTTGAATCGAAGGATGTGCTGCGCGCGCGTGGATACCGTTGGGATGCCGATCGCAAGGTCTGGCACACCCAGGTGTCGAACGCTGAGGCTTTGGACGCGGAGTGCGCGTGGCTCAAGCAGAGTGTCTACAAAGGCCGCGCGGCCGCTGTGGAGGTGTCTCGATTCAGCGCGTTGGAGCGCCATTCAAGCCGCGCCGGTGTCAGCAGCGTGATCACGCTCTGAGCGGCTTACTTCGCGGCGCTGCTTGGCGCGCGCGCATGCAAGACGATGCGGTCGAACATGTGGGCGCGGTTGTTGACGCAATCGCCTTGGCTCCAGGCCAGCGAAGTCACGTCTTTGAACGAGGCCGGGAAAGCCTGGCGGCGCCAACCTGTTTTGCCCGAGAGCTTTGACACAAAGCGCACAGTGCCTCCGTCTTCACGCTGCGCGCTGAACTCGATGCTCACGGGGCCCTCACCATCCATCTCAGCCAGGTCGATGGACACGGGCGTGAACGCGCTGTTGTCGTTGGCCATCAGCGTGACATTGCCGTTGCAGCTGTTGATTTGCATGGCCGTGCTGCCTTTGGCATTGAATCGCCACGACTTACCAACCGCCGAGAGCCCGCCTGGCGAGGGGTCGTCCAGCGTGGGGGTGTAGCGCAAGGCGTAGCCCTGGCTGAGGTAAGCCTCGCCCACGTCGCACTGCGTTTGCGATTGGGCGCACGCGATGTCGTCGAAATCCAGTGTGACCTGGGCTTCATTCGCTGGGGTGGCGGCATTCGCGCAAGTGATCGCCAGACACGAAGCCGTGAGCCAAGTGCTCATCACCTGTTTGAGCAAGCCCATGTGTTTCCTGTGTGCGAGTTGCGAGATGTGAGGCGAGTCTAGCCACGCCGGTGGGCACCACGCCACCCGACCCGAGGGGGCGACCCTTGAATGAGGGGCGCGTTGCGAGACTGAGGCAGGCATGCTTTTTTGAGGCTTCAGGCAACAAAAAAGGACCCAGTCGTTTGACTGGGTCCTTGATGTTTGGCTCCTCGACCTGGGCTCGAACCAGGGACCTACGGATTAACAGTCCGGCGCTCTACCGACTGAGCTATCGAGGAATATGTCGGATCAACTTGTCACCACCGCGCGCACGCGCCGTGGCTGTGAATTTTGGCTCCTCGACCTGGGCTCGAACCAGGGACCTACGGATTAACAGTCCGGCGCTCTACCAACTGAGCTATCGAGGAATATATCGGATCAGTTGGCTGCTTCAACAGATGCGTCGCTGCAATCAACCGAGACCGCTACTATACCATGTTTTGTGGCGAAATCGCAAGGCGGCGGGCTGACTGACGGGCTGTGAAGCAAACGCAACGCCGCTTTGTCGTCACGCTCGCGTCGGTCATCAAAACGCCAACTGTGCCGACAGCGTGGCGGTTCGGCGCTGCATGGGGAACAGGTAGATGTGGCCACCGAACACGGTCGGCGACTCTTTCCAAGCACGTGTGTCGAGCAGGTTGATGATGCCCAACTGCCAGGTCACGCTGCGGCCCTCGCTGAGGGTTTGTGTGGTGCGCAAGGCGGTGTCCACGCGGGTCCAGGCGGGCAGGCGGATGGTGTTGTCGCTGTCGACCCAACGCTGGCCTTGGCGAACCACGTCCAACTGCAGCGTGGTGGGCCAAGCGCCGCCCCAGGTGTGGCTGCCAGACAGCGTCACCGCGTGCGTGGGCACGTTGGTGGGTGCTTTGCCGTTGGTGGTGGCGCTGCCGCTGCGTGTGGCGTCGAGCACCATGCCCGTGGCTCCCAGGCCCCAAGCGCCGACGCGGCCTTGCCAGTAGCCCTCGGTGCCTTGGTGCACCGAGTTGCCGTCAAAGCCAAAGACGTCGTTGACGGTGCCGGTTTCAGGGCGCTTGACGCGGAACAGGTTCACGCCCCACTGCGCGCTCAAGCGGCTCGCGGCGTATTGTCCCTTCACGCCCGCTTCAACCTGCCTGCTTTTGAGCACCGGCAACACCTGGCCGGGGTTGCTCACACTGGTCGTCGCGTTGGTGGGCGCGGCTTTGGCCTCCGCACCTTCGCCCCAGCTGACATAGGCGCGCGTTTGCGGCGCAAAGGTGTAAGCCAGTGCCGCCCAAGGTGTGTTGACGCTTTGGTTCAGCAAAGTGTCGTCTGTGCCGTCGGTCTTGACGCTGTGCCGACGCAAGCTGGTGTGGCGCAAGCCCACCCAAGCCTGCCACTGTGCGTTGAAGCTCACGCTGTCTTGCAAGGACAGCTCGGTGCTGCTTTCTTGGCGATTGGTGCTGGCAACGCCCATCGCGGGTGATTCAGGCAAAGGCGCATACGGTGTTGCCAAGTTGCCTGTACCGACAGGGTTGTAGGCCTGCGGCGCGATCTCGGTGTGGAAGAGTGAGCGCAACAAGGCAAAGCGCAGGTCGTGCTTGATCGAGCCCGTTTGAACGGTGCCCTCTAACTGGCCCAGCAGCGAGCGGGTGATGCGCAGTTCGTTGTCCGAGCGGTAGTCATACAGGTCGAATTCGCCGTTAGGGCCGTAGTTGGTGTAGACCGTGTTGCCGCCCTCTGTGTACCCAAACGGAAACGCCGCTCGGTCGTTGGACTTGAGGTGCTGTTCACCGTAAGTCACCGTCGATTTCCAGCCGTCGGCCAGCGCTTGCTTCCAGCGCAGCGTGCCCGTGTCACCTTGCAGTTGGACAGGCGTGGTCCAGGGCTGCTTGTTCAGGTTCAGGTCAGGGCTGAACTCCCTCGCCGATGGCAAACGTTGCCCCAGGGTGCTGAGGCCGGGCACGCTGGGTTGGCTGTGCCAGCTGTGCTCGATTTCGGCTTCGAGCAGGGTGCCGGGTGCCACTTGCCAATCGGTGGCAAGCGCCAGCAAGCGACGGTGTCCTTTGGTGTTGTCGATCGGCGTGTTCAGCTTTTCAATGGCGGCGTTGACGCGCACGCCAAATGCATTGAGCTCGCCAAACCGATCGCTCAGATCGACCGATGCCAGCTGACCGCCAGCGCTGGTCACAGCAAACTCGGCCTGTCGAACACCAGTCTGTGGGCGTTTGACCAAGAAGTTGACCAAGCCACCAGGTGCGCTCACGCCCGATTGGATGCCGCTGGTGCCTTTGAGCAGTTCGACGGCGGCCTTGTTGTCCAACGCGATGCGTGTCTCGGCGTTGATGGGGAGGCCTTCGCGACGGTAGTTGTAGGCGTTGTCCAGCACGAAGCCGCGCACGGTCAGGTAGTCCCAATAGCCCACGGTGTTGTAAGCATCGCTCACGCTGGCGTCCAGCTTGCTGAGGTCAGCCAGTCGGCTCACCTGAGCATCACGCAAGGTGCTCTCGGTGTAGGTCTGTGCCTGGGCGGGGGCCTCCCAGCCAGCCAAATCGCCCAGCCCGGTGATGCTGGCTTTGGCTGCACGCGCGGCAGGGGCGGTGACGACCACCGCGGGCAAGGCACTGCTTGCATCTTGGTCAGCGGCCAGCGTGGTGCCAGAAGCGGTGGCCATCAGCAGTGACGCGGCCAGGGCCGTGGGGCTCAGGCGAGGGGACAGGGTGTTCATGTAGACAGGGCTCCGGTGGCGGCAAACAGATCGCGCGCCAAAGAAGGAGCCCATGACGCGCCGCTCGCCTTCATGAAAGGACGGCCGCACACCACTGGCATTGCTTCCCTACGCGAGCACGACCTCGGTCAGGTTCAAAGGGACTCTCTCAGTGAGCACGGCCTGTGGCCGCGTCACACCCCTAGCGAAGCCGTGATTTTACGACGAGACGCCCAGCCGCGTGTGGAGCAGGGGGCTTGTTGTGGTGTAGAGCAGATGCTGGGGCGCATCTGGGTGCAGCTTGGCTGCCGCATCGTGGGCAGCCAGCGTGGCCTCGTGGAAGCCGCACAGCAGCAGGCGCTTCTTGCCCGGGTATGTGTTGATGTCGCCCACGGCGTACACGCCGGCCAAGCTGCTTTCAAAGGTGGCTGCTGACACGGTCACTTGTTTGCGAGCCAGGTCCATGCCCCACTGCGTCAACGGGCCCAGCTTGGGGCTCATGCCCAATTGGATCAGCAGGTGCTGCACGGGGGGGCGCTGTGTCTGGCCATCGGGCCCGAGCACATCGAGCCACTGCAAAGCGCCATCGGCAACGCCGGCATCGACCGGCATCCCGATGATCAGCTCAAGGCGGCCTTGTGCCATGGCCTCACGCACCTGCTCGTTCATCGCGGCATCTGCCTGGAATTGATCCCGGCGATGCAGCAAGCACAGGCGCGCAGGGCGGTGCTCATCAGGCGCATGTAGCACCGACAGCACCGCCGACAAGGCCTCATCGCCGCCGCCATGGACCACCAGATCAGCCCCGGCCCAAGGCGGCATCACGCCAGCTTCGGGCAGGTGATGGTAAAGCCCCGTGGGTGGTGTAGGGGCACCTTGCAAGGCCTCGATGTTCAAGGTTTTGGGCACAAAGGCACCGGCACCGGCCGCCACGAACACCAAGGGCGCGCACAAGGCCAAGCCGCGATCGGTGGTGAGCTCATAGCAGCCATCCTGTGGCGTCAGCCGCGCCACCAAGTGCCCCAGGTGCACGTTGTGGCTCAAGGCGCCTTCGTCATGCAGGCGCAAAAAAGGCGCAGCCTGCTCAAGCAGTTGCGCCACGAGTTCACGGCCCGTGCAGCGAGGCACACCGGGCACGTCGTAAATGGGCTTGTCAGGGTAGAGAGCGATGCACTGGCCGCCGGCCTGGGGCAGCACGTCGACCACATGGGCTTGAACGCCCAACAAGCCAAGCTGGAAAACCTGAAACAGCCCAACGGGGCCCGCGCCGATGACGATGGCGTCGGTGTCGATCACGTTGGGCATCAGGGCAGGGCTCAGCGAACCAGCTTGTCGAGCTTGCCGGTCTTGTCTTTCCACTCGTCGGCGTCAGGCATCGGCTGCTTGCGCTTGGTGATGCTGGGCCAGTTCTTGGCCAGATCGGCGTTGATCTTGATGTACTGCTGTTGATCGCCGGGCACGTCTTCTTCGGGCACGATCGCGTTCACGGGGCATTCGGGGATGCACACGGCGCAGTCAATGCATTCATCGGGGTCGATGACCAGAAAATTGGGGCCTTCGCGGAAGCAGTCCACAGGGCACACGTCCACACAGTCCGTGTATTTGCACTGGATGCAGGCTTCGGTGACGACGTGGGTCATGGTCAGGTCTCTTGAGTCAAAAAGGTTGAACGGCGGATTTTAGCTGGCTCAGGGCGCTGTGGCTCACTGGCCTTCACCGCAAAGGGGCATGTGGGACATCGGCTGCAGCGGCAAATCCGTTGCACCGGCGCCCACGATGACGAGGGTCGGGCGGCCAGCATGGACGACGCTGGCTTCGTCCAAGGTGGCCACGGTGTGAGTGGTATGCCGCATGTCAGGCCAGCCGGCACGCGAAACAACGCTCACTTCGGTGGACGCTGGCCAGCCAGCATCCAAAAGGCCTTTACACAGCGGCGCCAACTGGCGCCCGGCCATGTAAAAGACTTCGGTGTCGGCGCGCTGGCCTGGGCCCATGCCGCACTGCAGGTCGCCGGTGCGAGTCATGGCGGTGGTGAAGCTCACGCTGCGACCCGTGCCACGACGGGTCAAAGGGCGCTGCGTGGCGGCGGCGGCTGCCAAGGCCGATGTGACGCCAGGGATCACGTCGCAGGCGACGCCCGCTTCGCGCAAGGCATGCAGCTCTTCTTCGAGGCGGCCAAACAAGCTGGGGTCGCCCCCTTTGAGTCGCGCCACGATGGCCTGTTCGCCATGCTGCGCACCGACCGCTCGTGCATGTTCAACCAGCAAGTGGTTGATGCGCGTTTGGCCATTGAAGTCGCTGCCAGGCTTGCCCGAGAACCCACGTTTGCCAACGTCCACCCATTCAGCGCTGGGCGCCAAGTCTTGCAGGGTGGGGTCGGCCAGAGCGTCAAACAGCACGACCTTGGCTTGAGCCAAGGTGCGAGCGCCGCGCACCGTGATCAGGTCGGATTCGCCGGGGCCCGCGCCGATGAACACAACGCGGGCGGCAATGACGTGATCGGGTACTGCGCTCATGCTGCCCAAGCTCAGGCCTTGACCAGCAGCGCGCCGCTGGTGCGATTGGTCGTTGGGTCGACCACGATCAAGGCGCCGCTGATGCGGTTGTCGAGGTAAGCCTCAACCGGCAGAGGCTGCTGCGTCTGGATCTGCACGCGGCCGATCTCGTTCACAGCCAGCTCAGAAGCGTCTTGGTCGGCCAGGGTGTGGATGTCGAGGCGGCTGTCGATGGCGGTGATGCGGGCTTGCACCCAGCGGTTGCCATGGCGCACCCAGTACTTGCGGCCCAGCACGGCGGGCTCGGTGTCCAACCAGGCCAAGGTGCCCGTGAAGGTGTCGGTGGGCTTCATGCTGCCAGGCGTTGCGATCCAGTCGCCGCGCGAGATGTCGACCTGGCGGTCCAGCACGATGCCGGCCGATTGGCCTGCTTCACATGAAGCAACGACTTCAGCGGCGCAGCGCACTTCGGCCACGATGGCGTTTTCGCCCGAAGGGAAGATCTGCACTTCGTCGCCGGCCTTGACCGCACCGTGGGCGATGCGGCCCCAGAAGGCGCGGTATTGATGACCGGTGCCCGAAGCCGTGGCCTCGCCTTCGCCCACGCTGTCACGCGTCACGTACTGCACGGGATGCAGCAAGGCGCCGTCATGGCGTTCGTCGGTCGCAGGCAGCTCTTCGAGCACTTGCAGCAGCGTCGGGCCTTGGTACCAGGGCCAGTTGGCGCTCGGTGTGGTCACGTTGTCACCACGCAGGGCCGACACGGGGATCACGCCCTTGCTGACGATGCCGGCTTGCTCGGCAAAGGCTTCCAACGAAGCTTTGACGTTGTTGAAGGCCGTTTCAGTGTCTTCTTCGATCGCGTCCAGCTTGTTGATGGCGAACACGATGGAGGGCACGCGCAGCAACTGGGCCAGCAGGCTGTGACGACGCGTTTGCGCCAGCAAAGGCACGGGCGAGGCTTTCCAGTCGATCTTGGTGATGTCGACCAGCACAACAGCTGCATCCGAGCCAGCGGCAGCCGTCACCATGTTGCGGGTGTACTGCTCGTGGCCGGGTGCGTCGGCAATGATGAACTTGCGCGTCTTGGTGGCGAAGTAGCGGTAGGCGACGTCAATCGTGATGCCTTGTTCGCGTTCGGCCTCCAGGCCGTCGGTCAACAAAGACAGGTCGATGGGCGCACCAGCGGCGCGTTTTTCGAGCGCGTCGAGTTGGTCGGCCAGGATGGCGCGGCTGTCAAACAGCAGGCGGCCGATCAGGGTGCTCTTGCCGTCGTCAACGCTGCCTGCGGTCAAAAAGCGCAGGGCCTTGTGAGCGAGTTCGTCTTTCATGTTGTTCTCAACTGCGGTGCTCATCAGAAATAGCCTTCCTTCTTGCGGCGCTCCATCGAGGCCTCGGACGTGCGGTCGTCCATGCGGGTGGCGCCACG
>CANCFV010000043.1 GCA_947377275.1 Burkholderiales bacterium
GCATGGAGATGATCGCCGACACCGGTCGGCTGGCGTCGCTCGACGTGGTCGAACTGAATCCGGCGCTGGACGTGCGCAACCAAACGGCCGAGCTCGCCGTGGACTTGATCGAAAGCCTGTTTGGCAAAAGCACCCTGATGCGGACTGCGTCCACACATCTCTGAAGCCATGCGCCTGCCCCACCCCCATCGCCCTGAACAAGAGGTCGTCGAGCACCGCCTGCAAAGCTTGCAAGGCGCCTTGAACTGGGCCGAAGCTGCCCAGATGGCCATGCCCTGGGTGCAGGCCGTGCGCGACAACCCGCCGCCCTTTTGGGCCATGGAAACGCTGCTCAAGGAGTACCCCATCTCCAGCAGCGAAGGCTTGGCCTTGATGCGCCTGGCCGAGGCCCTGCTGCGGGTGCCGGATGCCGAAACCGCCGTCGCGCTGACGGCCGACCAGCTCAGTCGGGCCGACTTCACCCAGGCGGGCGACTCGACCCTGGCCCGCCTGTCCAACACAGCCATTGCCCTGTCCAAGAAGTTCTTGCCCGACGCCGGCAGCCACCCCGGCTTGGCGGCGCGCCTGGGTGCCAAGGCCGTCGTGGCCGCCACCGTGCGCGCCGTGCAGCTGCTGGGCCGCCAGTTCGTGCTGGGCGAAACCATCGAAGCGGCCCTGCGCGAGTCGGGCCGCACGCATGCGCAGCAGCCCAATGTGCGCTTCAGCTTCGACATGCTGGGCGAAGGCGCCCGCACCCAAGCCCAAGCCACCCGCTACCTGCACAGCTACACCGACGCGCTGACCCACATCGCCGCGGCCAACACCGGCCCGGGCGACTGCACCCAGCGCGACGGCATCTCGATCAAGCTCAGCGCCCTGCACCCCCGCTACGAGCACGCCCAGCGAGAACGCGTGTTGCGCGAGCTGGTGCCCGCGCTGATGGGCTTGTGTGACCTGGCCGCCGAAGCCGACATCAACCTCACCATCGACGCCGAAGAATGCGACCGCCTGGAGCTTTCGCTTGATGTGTTCGAAGCCGTGCTGACCCATGTGGCCGCACACCACCCGCAATGGCAGGGCTTTGGCATGGCCTTGCAGGCCTACCAAACCCGCTCGCTCGAGTTGGTCGACCATGTGATCGAACTGGCGCGCAAGCACCGGGTTCGCCTCATGTGCCGCCTGGTCAAAGGCGCTTACTGGGACGCCGAGATCAAACGCGCCCAAGAAGGCGGCTTGAGCGCCTACCCCGTGTTCACGCACAAGCACCACACCGACATCAGCTACCTGGCCTGCGCCCGCGCTCTGCTGGCCGCGCCCGACGCCGTCTTCCCGCAGTTCGCCACGCACAACGCCGGCACCGTGGCCGCCATCGTGCAAATGGCAGACCGCCTGGGCTCGCGCTTCGAGCTGCAACGCCTGCACGGCATGGGCGAAGGCCTGTACCGCGAGGTGCTGCAACACCCGCACCTCAGCTGCCGTGTCTACGCCCCCGTGGGGCAGCACCGCGACCTGCTGGCCTATCTCGTTCGACGCCTGCTGGAAAACGGTGCCAACACCTCGTTCGTGCACCAACTGGCCGACGAGTCCCTGGGCATGGCCGCCCTGCTCTCGTCGCCACTGCACTTTGACAGCACGCCCTTCCTGCCCTTGCCTGCGAATCTGTTCGGGCCACGTCGCCCCAACAGCCAAGGCATCGAGCTGAGCATCGACACCGACGCCGCCGCGCTGCTGGCCGCCTTGCCTCACACCCAGGTGCCGGTAGTGCCTCAGTGCGATGTGGCCCAGGTGCGAGCAGCGGTGCAACGCGCTTGTGACGCCCAACGCAAATGGAACGACACGCCCGTGGCCCAACGCGCCCAAGCCCTGCAAGACACGGCCGACGCCCTGCAAGCGCAACTGCCGACCTACGCCGCCCTGCTGGTCAAAGAGGCCCATAAGACCTGGGGGGATGCGGTGGCCGAGGTGCGCGAAGCCATCGACTTCTTGCGCTACTACGCCCTGCAAGCAAGCACCTTGATGGCCGCACAAAGCCTGCCCGTAGAAGGCCCGGGCGTGACGGGCGAAACCAACGAGCTGCGCCTGCACGGCCGCGGCGCGTGGGTCTGCATCAGCCCCTGGAACTTCCCGCTGGCCATCTTTGCTGGGCAGGTGGCTGCCGCCCTGGTCACCGGCAACACCGTGCTGGCCAAGCCAGCCGAGCAGACACCCGGCGTGGCGCAGGCCTTCGTGGCGCTGCTGCACCGCCACGGCGTGCCGCACGACGCGCTGCAACTGCTGCATGGCCCCGGTGACACGGTGGGCGCGGCCCTGGTGACGCAGCCCGAGGTGGCAGGCGTGGCCTTCACCGGCTCCACGCAAGTGGCCAAGCTCATCCAGCGCAGCCTGGCCGCCAAAGACGGCCCCATCGTGCCGCTGATTGCCGAGACCGGCGGCCTCAACGCCATGATCGTGGACTCCAGTGCCCTGCCCGAACAGGTGGCGGACGCCGTGGTGCAAAGCGCCTTCCGCTCGGCTGGTCAGCGCTGCTCGGCCCTGCGCCTGCTGTGCGTGCACGAAGCCATTGCCGACCGTTTAATCGAGATGATCCAAGGCGCCGCCACAGAGCTGAGCTGTGGCGCTCCGGCCCTGCTGTCTACCGACGTGGGCCCCGTGATCGACGCCGAAGCCGCCCAAGGCATCCACCAGCACCTGCACCAGTTGCGTGACACGGCCCGCCCCCTGCTGCCCGCACCAAGTCAACAAAGCACGCTGATCCCGCCGCAAGCCTTCGAGCTGACGAAGGTGAGTGACCTGCGCCAAGAGGTGTTTGGCCCCGTGCTGCACATCGTGCGCTGGTCGGGCGACCCGCTGGCCTTGATCGACCAGATCAACGCCTTGGGATACGGCCTGACGCTGGGCATCCAGACGCGCATCGACAGCCGTGCACAACAAATGGCGCAGCGCGCCCGCGTGGGCAATGTCTACGTGAACCGCAACATGATCGGTGCGGTGGTGGGCGTGCAACCCTTTGGCGGTGAAGGGCTGAGTGGCACCGGCCCGAAAGCCGGCGGTCCGCACTACCTGGTGCGCTTTTGCGGTGAGCAAACCCTGAGCGTCAACACCGCCGCAGCCGGCGGCAATGTGGACTTGTTGGCCGGCGCCTGAGCCCCATCCCGAGGCCCGGCGCGCTGCAGGCTGCAGTCAAGGTTACGCCGCGACCTTGTGGCCTTCAGCCTGGGTTTGAGCCTGAGGCTTGCCCGCCTTGGCGAACTCCATCACACCGTCGACCACATCGCCGCGGCGCAGCAGGTTCATGTCCAGCACGTAGTTCTGGAACAGCTTCCAAGGCGCCTTGCTGCCACCCTTGGGCAGGCGATCGGCTGCGCGCTGGAAGTAGCCCGAGGTCATGTCCAAGAACGGCGCGGCCTCCACCGAGGGGTCACGCTGGCGAGGCACGGCGATGCGGGTGCCGGTCACGTCCATGTGCTTGAGCATGCGGCACACGTACTCGGCAATCAGGTCGGCCTTCAGCGTCCACGAGGCATTGGTGTAGCCCAACGTGTTCGAGAAATTGGGCAGGTCGCTGAACATCATGCCCTTGTAGTTCATGGTCTCCGTCATCTGAACGGCCTTGCCGTCCACGACGACTGCCATGCCACCAAACAATTGCAAGTCCAGGCCCGTGGCGGTCACGATGATGTCGGCTGGCAACTCGGCGCCCGACTTCAGTTTGATGCCCTTGGGCGTGAAGCTGTCAATGTGATCGGTCACCACCGAGGCTCGGCCCGCCTTGAGTTCGCGGAACATGTCACCGCTGGGCACCGCGCACAGGCGCTGGTCCCAAGGCATGTACTTGGGATCAAAGTGCTTCATGTCGACGTCTTTGCCCACCTTCGCACGCACCTGCGACATCAGCATTTTGCGAATCGCCATGGGGAAGGTCTTGGACAGGCGGTACATCGTGGCGGTCAACAAGATGTTGCGCGTGCGGCCCAAGCGGTACACCAGCATCTCAGGCAAGAACTTGCGCAAGAAGTCAGACAGCGCATCGCGCTTGGGCACCGCGATCACATAGCTGGGCGAGCGCTGCAGCATGGTCACGTGCTGGGCCTTGCCCGTCATCGAAGGCACCAGCGTCACGGCCGTGGCACCCGAGCCGATCACCACCACGCGCTTGCCGGTGTAGTCGAGGTTTTCGGGCCAGAACTGGGGGTGAATGACCTGGCCCTGGAAGCTGTCGCGGTCCTTGAACTCGGGCGTGAAGCCCTGTTCGTAGTTGTAATAGCCCGAGCACATCATCAGCCAGCCGCAGGTCATGGTGACCGTCTCGCCCGATGCCTTGTGGCAGGTTTCCAGCGTCCAGATGGCGTCTTCGCTCGACCACGTGGCCTTGACCACCTTGTGGCCAAAGCGGATGTGCTTTTGCAGGCCAGCCTCGTCGGCCGTTTCGCGAATGTAGTCGCGGATGCGGCCACCGTCGGCGATGACCTGCGAGTCGGTCCAAGGCTTGAAGTTGTAGCCCAGGGTGTACATGTCCGAGTCGGAGCGGATGCCAGGGTATCGGAACAGGTCCCAGGTGCCGCCGATGGCGTCACGGCCCTCCACGATGGCGAAGGTCTTGTCAGGGCATTTGTCCTGCAAATGGCGGGCGGCACCGATGCCAGAGAGGCCGGCGCCCACGATCAAAACATCGACATGTGCACTGCGCATGGTCATCTTCTTCTGAGTTGAGACAAGGTGCACCCAAGTTAATTTTGACAACGATCATTGTCAACATGTTTGAAGCCTCTGAGGGCATTGGTTTGTGTGGGTTTTTCGCGCACGATGCCTCCTGTCGCGCAGACACCCCGGCGCACGGGCATCAAGGATGCATCGATCCCATCTGGTCGACTAGGCGCAGCAACTCGTCGATGTCGACCCGAAAGCCTTCGGTGCCCGGCGTACCCACCACAAAGCCAAAGCGCATGTCCAAGGCGTCGGTGAACTCCTTGTATTGCATGCAAAAGCGGTCAGGCGGCTGGATCACGATCAGCGAAGCCTCGTCGGCCATCGAGAACTGGGCGTGCGAAATCTGACTGCCCTCGATGCTCACCACTACCTTGGCATCCAGGCTCAGGCGAGCGATCTCCAGCGCCGACAGCTTCATGGGATCGATCACCGTGAAGCCGTGTTGAAGCAGCACCGCCTCCAACTCGGCCTCGTTCTCCATGACGCGCCGCTGCCCCGCCAAGCCCCGGCGGATGTACAAGCGCCCCGAGCAGGCCGAGGGCCCGACGTGCTGGCGCAAGTTGGCGCGCAAGGCGCGGTAGCGCGCAGACTTCGATTCGTTGTAAGCCGGGTCGATGAACCAAGTCATCTCACGCACACGCGTGCGCTGCACAGTCACTTTGGGCACGAGCCCGAGCAACTCGCGGTAACCCGCCTCGTGCCCCGAAGGCTTGGCGAGCAATGACACGTTCAGTGACGGGTCCTCACTCAGCAGCTCCAAGGGAAAGTCGTCCAACAAAAGGCAACCGAAGAACTCGGTGCCACTCGCGGTGGACACCAAATTGGCCTTGGGCAGCACGGGCTCGGCAGGCATCGGCGGCAACCACCATGGCGCGTCCCCCATGCCCTCCACCCACACCATCGGGCCGCAATGTACATGCCCTCGCACGATGTCGACATCGCGCAAGACGTGTCCCACCGTTGCCTTCAAAGCGACAGGGCCACCGTGTATCAGGGCATCTTCCCCCTCGCGCACGCGGTACGGCGACAACTTGAGGATCTTGTCCAGCGCACCATCCGGAAACAGCGCAGGCGCCGCCGTTGAAGACGCGGCCGGGCAGACCGTCCAGCTGCGCTCCGCCACATCGGCCATCGACGGCGACTTGCCTGCCAGAGCGCGCCGCACCGTGCGACGCAAGCGCGGCACATTCAAGGTCATCAGACCAGCACCTCTAGCACCTCTGGGTGCCCCAAAAAGCGCTGCGGGCTGGCAGACGGCCCATAGGCGCCCGATTGACACACCACCACCAGGTCACCCGGCTCGGCGTGCGGCAGGCGGCAACGGTCGCCCAGCAAGTCCAGGGGCGTGCACAAGGGGCCCACCACCGACACCGACTCCAGCTCGGTGTCCGGGCCCACGCCGCGCGAGCCCAGTCGCACCGGGTAGTTCTTGCGGATCACCTGCCCGAAGTTGCCCGACGCCGCCAAGTGGTGGTGCAGCCCACCATCGGTGACCAGGTAGGTGTGCCCGCGCGAGACCTTGCGGTCGATCACCTTGCACACATACACTCCCGACTCGCCCACCAAATAGCGCCCCAGCTCGATCGACAGGTGCGCCTGGGGCATCTCCACGGCCGCGCGGGCCAGCAGCGCGCTCAGGTTATCGCCAATGGGGATCAGGTCGAGGTGTTTGTCGCCAGGGAAATACGGGATGCCAAACCCCCCACCCAGATTCAGGTGCAGAACCGGCGACGGCGCATCCGCCGCCAGGCGCAAAGCCAACTCGTAAGACTTGATCTGGGCCTCCACCACCTGGGCCGCGTTGAGGTTCTGCGAACCCGCGTAAATGTGGAAGCCTTCAAAGGCCAAGCCAGCCTCGCCGATGCGGGCCAGCAGTTGCGGCACCTCTTCGGCGTCCACACCAAACTGCTTGGGGCCGCCGCCCATCTTCATGCCCGAGCTCTTGAGGTCGAAGTCGGGGTTCACGCGCACGGCCACGCGGGCCGGCAAGCCCAGCGCTTGTGAGGCCTGGCGCAACACAGCGACCTCGCGGAACGACTCCAGGTTGACCAAAATACCGGATGCCACCGCGCGGTGCAGTTCGGCATCGGTCTTGCCCGGTCCGGCAAACGTGATGCGCTCAGGGCTCATGCCCGAGTCCAGCGCCACCATCAGCTCGCCCGCGGAGGCCACATCCAGCCCATCGAGCAAGCCCGCCATGTGGTGCACCACCGCAGGCATCGGGTTGGCTTTCATGGCAAAACTGATGCCCAAGCCCTTGGGCAAAGTGGCGCGCAACTCGGCCACACGCGCCGACATCGCACTGCGGTCATAGGCGTAAAAAGGCGTGCTTCCCACGCGGGCCGCCAAGCGAGACAAGGGCACGCCCCCCACCGTCATTTCAGCGCCGGTTTCAGGGAAGTAGCGCATGGTGGCATGGGCCACCGGGGTGATGACTTTGTCAGACATGATCAATCGGGAATGATTTCAGAAGCCAGGACCTTGCGGTCGATCTTGCCGTTGGGGTTGCGCGGCAAGCTGCCCGTTCGCACCTCCACGCGGCGCGGCACCATGTACACAGGCAGGCGGTTGCGGCACTCACGCAGCAAGGCGTTCACGTCCACGTCAAGCTGGCCAACCGGCGGCGTCACCACCGCCACGATGGCCTGCCCCAGTGCCACATCGGCCTGCCCGAAAGCGGCACACTCGGCGATCAAGCCCGTGGCATACAAGCCCTCTTCCACCTCGGCGGGGCTGACGCGGTAGCCCGACGTCTTGATCATCTCGTCACGCCGGCCAATGAAGTAGAGATAGCCCTCGGCATCGCGCCGAACCACGTCACCCGAAAACACCGCCATTTCGGGGATCACCACACCCGCGTCTCGCACCCCTGCCGCAGCCGGCAGCGGACGAAAACGCTCGGCGGTGCGCTCAGGGTCGTTCCAGTAGCCCAAGGCCACCAAGGGGCCTCGCTGCACCAGCTCACCTGGCTCATCGGCATCGCAGGGCGAGCCATCGGCGCGCAACACCAGCACCTCAGAGTTCGGAATGGCCTTGCCGATCGAATCAGGCCGGTGGTCAACCCACTCAGGCGGCAAGTACGTGGCCCGAAACGCCTCCGTCAAGCCATACATCAGATAAGGCAGGCTCTTGGGGAAATGCGCGCGCAACTGCCCCAGTGTTTCTTGCGGCATGCGCCCCCCCGTGTTGGCGAAGTAGCGCAAATGGCCGGTCACCGACTCTGGCCACTTCAGCTGCGACAACTGGATCCACAGCGGCGGCACGGCCGTCAGCCCCGTCACGCCCTCTTTCACCACGGACTTGAGCACGTCTTGCGCCAAAACATGGTTGAGCAACACCACGCGCGCGCCCACATGGAAGGCCGTGGTCAGCTGAGAAAACCCCGCATCAAACGACAGCGGCAAGGCCGCCAGCAACACATCCTGCGGACCGTTCTCAAGGTACTGGGCCACGCTCTTGGCCCCCAACAACATGTTGCGGTGAGACAAGACCACCCCCTTGGGCTTGCCCGTGCTGCCCGAGGTGTAAAGGATCGAGACCACGTCGGTGTCGATCACCCTGTGCGGCGAACCCACACCGGTTTTGACCAAATCGTCAAAGCCGTTCAAGCTCAGTCCATCAGGCACAGAGATGGCACCGGGCTCATCGGTCAAAATCACGTGCCGCAAATCAGGGCACTCCGCCAGGGTGTCGAGCAATGCCGGCAAGCGTTGCGGCGAGGTCACCAGCACGCGCACATTGCAATCGCGCAAGATGTGCCCAATCTGCAAGGGGCGCAGGATCGGGTTCACCGGCACAAACACGGCACCGGCGGCACTCGCACCGAAACAACTCACCACCGTTTCAAAGCGCTTCTCAAGGAAAACGCCCACGCGCTCAGAACGCCCCACACCCAAGTCAATCAACGCTGCAGCAAACCCGTTGACCTGCCGAAGCAGTTCGCCGTAACTCAGGTGGCGCTCGCCATGGGTCAACGCCGTGGCGCTTCCTCGGGAGGCGGCAGAGGCCGAAAGCAAGTCGTGAAGCAGATGGGTTTGCGTCATAAAGCCGTCAACTGTCTAAGGGCTGGGCTGGCGTGCAATCGTCACACATGGGCCATCTTGCGTGCCCCTAGGGTGAGTGGGCAAGGGGTTCTTCGGCCGCGGTTATGATAGCTTTACAAGACTTCACAATGTCTCGGCGACGCTGTTTTGCCAACTGGAATGCCAGAAACGCCACAGTGTCCGAAGGTGCCACTTTGTCCAAACATCTCTCCCATGTTCTCGCGCTCTTAGAAGAGAGCCTCAGCCTCAACGGCCAAACCACGCATTTCACCCGGGAAACCCAGCTTTTGGGCGTTCTGCCTGAGCTCGACTCCATGGCAGTGGCCTCTTTGTTGACCGGCATTGAAGAAACTTTTGGCATTTCGATCGGCGACGATGAAATCGATGGCTCTGTGTTCGCCACCGTGGGCACACTGGCCGACTTCATCGAGCAAAAGTTGAGCTGAGTGCCAATGGCCGCGCAACGCGAAGCATTCTTTTTGGGTGCAGGCGCTGAGCGTCGGTTTTGCCTCGTCACCCGCCCGGAAGGCACCCCTCGGGGTGCCCTTTTGCATGTGCCGGCGTTCGGCGAAGAGCTCAACCGATCGCGGCGGATGGTGGCCTTGGCTACGCAGCGCCTGGCCCAAGAAGGCTGGCTGGTGATGCAGATCGACCTGCATGGCTGCGGCGACAGCGAGGGCGACTTCGGTGACACCTCGTGGAGCGAGTGGCTGCGCGACATCGACCGCGCCCACCAGTGGCTCCTGAGCCAAACACAAAGCCCCATCGCACTGTGGAGCCTGCGCACGGGCAGCCTGCTGGCAAGCCAGTGGCTGTCGCTGTCCAGCTCGCCCAAACTGCCCTTGCTCGCCTGGCAACCCGTCCTCAGCGGCAAGCAGTACCTCACGCAGTTCTTGCGCATCAAACTGGGTGCTGACCTCGCGGACAGCAACCAGGCTCGCGGGCTGCTGAGCAAAATCCGCGAAACCCTTCAGGCAGGCGAGCGTGTGATGGTGGGCGGCTACCTGTTGCAACCGGCACTGGTCGAAGGCATGGAGGCCAGCAACTTCGCCTTCTCGCCAGGTCATCCGGCCACGTTGGCGATCCTGGAGGTCGCCGCCGGTGAGCGCGTTGAGCTCACACCCGCCACTGACACCTGGACAGAGAAAGCGCGCGCGCAGGGCATGCTGTGCGAAGCGCGCGCCATCTCCGGCCCCAAGTTCTGGCAGTCTGCAGAGATCGAAGTGGCGCCGGCCTTGGTGCCTGCATCCCTGATCGCCCTGGAGGCCATCCTCACATGAGCTTCGACGAACGCGCCTTGATGTTTGACTGCGCCGGAGCAACTTCGGTGGGGATCATCAGCAGCCCCCACGGCGTCGCGTCGCCCGACACGGGCGTGCTGTTCGTGGTCGGTGGCCCCCAATACCGCGTGGGCAGCCACCGCATCTTTGTCCAGATTGCCCGCCGCATCGCCAGCTCAGGCCTGCCGGCCATGCGTTTCGACTACCGAGGGATGGGTGACTCGTGGGCCGATTCGCGCGACTTCAAAGCCGTCGACGACGACATCCGATCTGCCGTTGACTCCTTCTTTGCCGAAGTGCCTTCTTTGAAGCGGGTGGTGCTGTGGGGCTTGTGCGATGGCGCCAGCGCGTCGTGCATGTACGCCCCGCAAGACAAACGCGTACATGGGCTGATTTTGCTCAACCCCTGGGTACACACCCCAGCGGGCGCAGCCACCACCCGACTGAAGCACTACTACCTGAAGCGGCTGATCAGCAAAGCGTTCTGGCAAAAGCTCATCAGTGGTCGCGTGTCTTTCGGCGAGTCGCTGAAGGGCTTGCTCGGCACGCTCAAACAATCTTTGGCTCAGCGCCGTTCGGCGAGCACGGGCTCTCCTCAGAACAGCCATGCACCTTTGCCCCAACGGATGGCACTGCAATTGAAGGCCAGCAAAGCCCCTGTGGCGATTGCGCTGAGCGAGCTGGATCAGATCGCGCAAGAGTTCGCAGACCAAGCCATGCCAACGCCTGAATGGCGCTCGGCATTGGATGAGCAGTGCATCGAGGTGGCGAGATTGCGTGGGGCCGATCACACGCTGACCTCCGCCGAAGGGCTGAATCAGGTGCTAGACCTGACTGTGAAGTGGGCCAAGCAGATGGCCCTCGGACGCACCCACTGATCGGGCCTGTGGGCCCGAGGTCAGGTCCGGCTCAGCGCTTGGCTTCCTGACGAAACCACATCTGCTCACGCAGACGTTGCCCAAAACGAGCGCGGTCAAATCCGCATTGATTGGCCATGTGAACGGCCTGGCTGGGCAGAGGCTCGGTCGGCAAGCTGCTTTGAATCAGCGCGCCCAACTCCTTGAGGTGGCCGTACCAGCGCGCCTTCGACAGCATCAACATGGCGCACAAAGTTTCTTGGGGTCGTGCGGCCTGCAGCGCGCGCCAAGCGTTCGGGTTGAAATCGGCCTGTTGGTTGGCGCAAAAGCTCAACAACTGCTTCTCAACGGCTTTGTCCATCATCAAGTGACTCCACAAGGGCCTGAACAACAGGCCTGATGCACGTACAACGTGCCGGTGTGTGGCTTGGTTGACTCAGACAAGAACCAGCGCCGCAAACCGCGACAAATGCCACAAGAAGGATGCAAACATCCATGGACAAATTGGACTTGGCAACGCACCGCCGCAATGACCAGAAAAGCATGCGCCTGCGGGGCCATACGACCTGCCAGGTCCTGACCGAGGATCTGCGGCCAGCGCTGATGGCGAAAGGACAATAAAAAAGCCACCGCAAGGGTGGCTTTGATCTTCGATGCAATTTGCATCCAAGAAAATTTGGTGGGCCCCGACAGATTCGAACTGTCGACCAACGGATTAAGAGTCCGCTGCTCTACCAACTGAGCTAGGAGCCCGCACATGGCGTTGCTTGTTTGAACAAGCTTGTAACCGACCTTCTTTCGAAGGCCGCTAGAACCGGTTGTCTAGCGAAGACTTAGATTATATACACAAAATGTGTGTCAAACCGAAGTCTGTTTGTTTTTCATCGTTTTTTCAAACGATCTTCTTGCGAAGGTGGTGGGTCGAGCGAGACTCGAACTCGCGACCAACGGATTAAAAGTCCGCTGCTCTACCGACTGAGCTATCGACCCTCCGGAAAGAAAAAGATTGTAGCGCGTTTTTGGCGCGGCGCGCAAGTGAAGTGCGCTTTTCAGGCCAACAACTGCTCGATCATCTGCGCCGCGGCGGTCATGCCAAAGCTGGCCGTGACCGTGACACTGGAGCCATACCCGTGGCAATTGAGCGAGCCATCCCCAAGCTGCCCGACGCCCTGCCCCACGTCACACGCATCTTGCGGCGGCAGCACCGGCTCTCGCGAAAACACGCATTGCACGCCCATGCGGCCTTTGCGCACGCCTGCATGGCGCTGGCGCAAACGTTGGCGCAGGCTGGCCAACAAAGGGTCGTGGGTCACGTCTGAGAGGTCCCCCACTTCAAGCAGGTGCGGACGGGTTTTGCCACCCGCAGCACCCACCGTCACCATGGCTTTGCCATGCTCGCTGGCCCAGGCCGCGATGGCCGCTTTGGCGCGCACGTTGTCGCAACAATCGATGACCCCATCGAGCTGCGCTGCATCGAGCAGTTGCGCCACATTGGCCTCGTCCACGAACGCTTCGATGGCCTGCACGCGGCAATCAGGATGGATCAGCGCAATGCGTTGCTGCAAGGCCACCACCTTGGCCAGCCCCACCGTGGTCTCAAGGGCGTGCACCTGGCGATTGATGTTCGACTCGGCGATGTGGTCGAGGTCGATCAGCGTGAGCTGGGCCAGGCCGCTGCGGGCCAAGGCCTCGGCGGTCCATGAGCCCACGCCGCCCACACCGACGATGGCCACGCGAGCCGCGCGCAAACGCGCGTAAGCCGCAACGCCATGCAGCCGGCGCAAACCGCCAAAGCGGCGGTCAGGGTCGCTCTGGCTGGCCGCCAGCAGCAGGTCTTGGCTGGACGTCACGGTTTACTTGGCCGCCTTGCGTGGCTTGCCGCCGGCGTTGGCAGCAGGCATGGTCAAGAGGCGGTCACGCGCTGTGGCAGCCGCTTCAGACTGCGGATACTGCTTGACCACCTGCTCCAAAGACTTGCGTGCGGCCTCGTTGTCTTTGAGTTCGACCTGGCAATTGGCGATCGACAACAAAGCCTCGGGTGCGCGGCTGTGGTCGGGAGACTGGTCCACCAGCGTCTTGAAGGCCGCGATGGCCTCCTTGTACTCACGCAAGCCGTAATGGGCATTGCCCAGCCAGTAGCGGATCGACTCTTTGTAGCCCGTGTTGGGGTTGCGTTGCAGCAGGCCTTGCAGACCAGCAGCACCACCCGCAAAGTCGGCGCCACGCAGCCGCCCCACGGCCTCGTCGAAGTCACGCTTCTCATCGGCGTCGACCTTGAAGGTCTTGCCATCCAGCGTGATCGACTGGGGTTCGAGCTTGCGCACGCGTTCGTCTACCGAGGACTGCATGTCTTTCTGGTGGCGCTGGACCTCGGCGAGGTCGCGCGCCAGCACTTCTTCGGCGCCCTTTTGCTTGGCCGCGTCGCTGCGTAACAGCTCGACCTGCGCATTCATGTCGAGCAGGCTGCGCTTGAGCTGGTCGATCTGGGCCGTCAAGGCCGCCAGTTTGGCGGCCAGCGCGTCGGCGTCTTGGGTGCGCTGTTGGCGCAGGTCCAAGATGGCGCGGCGGGCTTCGTCGTCTTCGAACAAGCCCGCTTGCGCGGGCCCCACAGAACCCAGCAAAGTGGCGAACGCCAGCGCCAAAGGGCACAGGCGGGCGATCAGGGATTGAGCCATGTCAGGTCCTTGTGGTGTCGCAGATCAACGGTCTTTGATTTCGGCGCGGCGGTTCTTGGCCCAGACCTCTTCGCCTGTGCCATTGACCGCAGGACGCAGCGCACCAAAGCTCACGGCCTCCAACTGGTCAGCCGATACGCCCAACAGGGTCAGCGACTTCTGAACGGCCTCGGCACGCTTTTGGCCCAGCGCCAGGTTGTATTCGCGGCCGCCGCGCTCGTCGGTGTGGCCTTCGATCAGGGCCTTTTTGTCCTTGGCCGCGCTCAAGCGCTTCGCGTGGCCTTCGATCGCCGAGCGCGAGTCTTCGCGCACGATGAAGCTGTCAAAGTCGAAATAGATGACGCGGGCCAGGTCACCACCGTTGGCCGAGGCGTCGGCCGGGGCCACCACGATGGGCGCCACAGCCGTGGAAGGCACAGAGCTGTTGTTGGCGCCATTGGCATTGGCGCCATAGGCGTTGGCCGAGGTGATGGGGGCAGCGCCACCGGCGTTCTTGTCGTCCAAAGGCACGTTGGAGGCGCAACCGGCCATCAAGGCGGCAGCGGCCAGCACGGTCAAGCTCAGGGTGCGCAGAGTGGTTGAGGTCATGGTGTGATCTCCTTCAAAACAATGGATGGGGCTGAGGGCATGGCACCGTCAGCGCTTGAGGGCGGGGGCTTGTGGCCCCCAAACGGGTTCACGCAGGTCGGCTGCGGGCGAAGGCAATTTGGCTTTGACGCGACCATCGAGCGAGGTGATCACCAACACGTCTTTGCCTTGGGCACGGGTTGCGTAAATGATCTGCTTGCTGTTGGGCGCAAAGCTGGGGCTTTCGTCGTCACGGCCATCGGTGATGGCTTTGACATTGCCGCTGGCCAGCTCCATCAGGTGCACGCGGTAAGCGCCGCCGTCGGTCTGGCCCACGTAACTGAGCCAACGGCCATCTGGACTCAAGGCTGGGCTGATGTTGTAGCCGCCACTGAAGGTGACCCGCTGGGCGCTGCCGCCGGCACTGGGCACGCGGTAGATCTGGGGTGAGCCGCCGCGGTCGCTCACAAAATAAATGGTGCTGCCGTCGGGTGACCAGGTGGCTTCGGTGTCAATGGCAGACGTTTGGGTCAGGCGGCGAGCGCCCTCCCCGTCTGCACCAACGACGTAGAGCTGCGAGCCGCCATCGCGGCTGAGCGTCACCACCAACTGCTTGCCGTCGGGTGACCAGGCAGGCGCGCTGTTGGTGCCCTTGAAACCGGCAACAACGCGGCGACGGCCTGTGGACACATCTTGCGTCACCACCACGGCCTTGCCGCCTTCAAACGAGACATAGGCCAGTTGCTTGCCATCGGGCGACCAGGCTGGCGAGATGATGGGCTGGGCGCTGCTCAAAGGGGCTTGCGCGCCTTCACCATCGGCATCGGCGATCATCAGCGTGTGCCGCGGGCCCACCTTGCTGACATAGGCAATGCGGGTGGCGAACACGCCCTTGTCACCGGTCAGCTTTTCAAAGATGTCGTCGGCTATGCGGTGAGCGGCCTGCCTCAGGTCACCTGCAGGCACCACCAGGCTGAGCCCGCCCAGGTCTTGTCCCTTGAGGACATCCCACAGGTGGTAGCGCACGTCAAAGCGGCCATCGGCCAGGGGCGTGACCGAGCCTGCCAGCAGCGCGTCAGCGCCTTTGCCACGCCAATCGGCAAGCGGCGGGCGCCCCGTCTCGTCCAGGCGATCGGCACTGGCATCGAGCGACTTGAACAGGCCACTGCGCTCCAGGTCGGCCTTGACGATGCCCGACAAAGCCTGAGGCGAGCGGGCCTCGTCGCGGAACTTGCCAATGGCGATGGGGATTTGCGTGGCGCCGACGCCGGAAATTTCAACGCGGAACTGCGCCTGGGCAGCGTGCATGGGCGACAGCGTGCCCGATGCCGCCAGGGCAAAAGCGCCCAGCAAGCGAGCGCCAGCCCATCGGCGCGAAACAGGGGTGTGCATGGTATGGGTCAAGGGGCGTTGGAAATCATGCTGTGAACCAAGCACGATTGTGCCGTGTCCAGCGTGACAGGCGGCTGCACAGGGCTTTACCCCGGCAGTCCACACGCGTTAAAAATTGAAAAGCTGCGATCAGAGCAAGACGATGTCGTACTGCTCGGGCGACATGGATGGCTCGGTTTGCAGCGACACCGGCTTGCCAATGAAGTCGCTCAAACCCGCCAGATGCGCGCTTTCTTCGTCAAGCAACATCTCGACCACGGCGGCGCTTGCCACCACGCGGAACTCCTTCGGGCTGAACTGACGCGCCTCGCGCAGGATCTCGCGCAGGATGTTGTAGCAGACGGTCCGGGCGGTTTTGACCTCGCCGCGCCCAGTGCAGGTCGGGCATGGCTCGCACAGCATGTGGGCCAGCGACTCGCGGGTGCGTTTGCGCGTCATCTCGACCAGGCCCAGCTGCGAAAAACCGCTCACGGTGAGCTTGGTGCGGTCACGGGCCAATTGCTTGCGCAGCTCTGACAGCACGTTCTCACGGTGGTCTTCACGCTGCATGTCGATGAAGTCAATGATGATGATGCCGCCCAGGTTGCGCAGGCGCAGCTGGCGGGCAATCGCTTGCGCAGCCTCCAAGTTGGTCTTGAAGATGGTTTCGTCAAAGTTGCGCGCACCGACGTAGCCGCCCGTGTTCACATCGATCGTGGTCAGGGCCTCGGTTTGGTCCACGATCAAATAGCCACCCGACTTCAGGTCGACCCGACGCGCCAAGGCGCGCTCGATTTCGGTGTCGATGTGGTAGAGGTCAAAGATGGGGCGCTCGCCTTTGTAATGGGCCAGCTTGTCGATCGAGGTCGGCGTGAACTCGGCGCCGAAGGCCTTGAGGGCGTCGTGCTGGGCCAGCGAGTCGATGCGGATGCTTTGCACCTGCTCGCCCACCAGGTCGCGCAGCACGCGCTGAGCCAGGTTGAGCTCTTGGTAGAGCAAGGAGCCCGCGGGCGATTTGAGCCCCAACTCACGCACCGTGGCCCAGGTTTTGCGCAGGTAAGCGATGTCAAGCGCCAACTCCGCATCGGTCGCGTCTTCGGCATTGGTGCGCAAGATGAAGCCGCTGGATCGGGTGCGCCCCTCTGCCGCGTCGGCCTCACTGATCAGGCGCGTCATGCGTTCGCGCAGTTGCTCACGCAGCTCGGGTGAGCCAATTTTTTGCGAGATGCCCAGGTGCTCGTCCTGCGGCAAGAACACCAGCAGACGCCCAGCCACACTGATTTGTGACGACAAGCGCGCGCCCTTGGTGCCAATCGGGTCCTTGATGACCTGCACCATCAGGCTTTGGCCTTCGTGCAAGCGCTTTTCAATGGGCACCTGCACTTCGGTAGAACGGCTGTGCGGACGCGGGCTGCCGTCTTCGCGGTGAAGGTCGGCCACGTGCAAGAAGGCCGCTCGCTCGAGGCCGATGTCGATGAAGGCCGATTGCATGCCCGGCAGGACGCGCACCACCTTGCCCACGTAGATGTTGCCGACGAGGCCGCGCTCCAGCGTGCGCTCGACGTGCAACTCTTGCACCGCACCGCTTTCGATGATGGCGACGCGGGTTTCCTGGGGTGTCCAGTTGATGAGGATGTCTTGTGAATGAGGCATCCGGTCAATTTACCGCATGCCGTGCAGTGCCGTGTTGCTCAAGACGTGCCAACCGGGCACATTGCGCTGCCCTGAGGCCAACAAACCCGCAGCCACCTGGGCGGCTTGCACGGGCTTGTACGCGGCAGGCAGTAAGAAGCCCAAAGCCAGCCCCAGGCGTTCGCCCAGCCGGAATTCCGCACGATCACCCGCCAGCAAAGAAGGCTGAGCCACACTGACGTGAGGCCAGCCCTGTGCGCGCACCGCGGCTTCCATCTCGCCTTTGACGCGGTTGTAAAACACCTTGGCCTGCGGGTTGGCGCCCAAGGCACTGACCACCAGGCACCGGCTGGCGCCTTGCGAGCGCGCCAGGTGCGCCAGTTGAACCGGGTAATCGAAGTCAACCTGCCTGAACGCCGCTTGGGACCCGGCCTTCTTGATGGTGGTGCCCAGGGCACACAAGAAGGTGTCGACCTCAAACCAGTCGAGGTGCTGCGCCACCTGCTCGAAAGCCGTGACGCAGAGCCTCAATTTGGTCTGCGCCAAGGCATGCAACTCATGCTCGGCGGACCCGAGCAGTTCGGCCACGGCCACCGGGCGCCGCAAGAGCACCCGCACCTCGTGCACCGAGGGCATTTGCAACAGTTGCCGCAAGGCGTGTCCGCCCACCAAACCCGTCGCGCCAGCCAGCAAGACACGGTGCATGAGGACCTCGCTCATGATCAGAAATGCCAGCCCAAGGGCTTGAGCAACTCGGCAGTTTCAAACAAGGGCAAGCCCATGATGCCGCTGTAGCTGCCGTCGATGTGTTGCGTCCAGGCGCCCGAGCGCCCCTGGATGGCGTAGGCCCCGGCCTTGCCCATGGGCTCGCCGCTGACCACGTAACGATCGATCTCGTCGGTGCTGAGGGCGCGCCATTGCACGTGAGACACGCTCAAGCGCGCGTGCCCATCCACCACCACCGCAGTCAGCACGCGATGGGCTTGGCCCGACAAACGAGACAGCATCTCGGCAGCGTGGGCTGCATCTGCCGGCTTGCCCAGGATGTGCTCGCCCAGGGCCACAGTGGTGTCTGCACACAGAATCGGCGCATGGGGCCAGGCATCGGGCTCAGCCACCGACCGACGTCGCAAGCGCTGTTGTGCGGCTTGCCACTTGGCCTGGGTGACGCGCTGCACGTAGTCTTCGGGAGACTCACCTGCGCGCTCGGCCTCCAGGGCTTCGGCATCTTCGTCGGCATCGGGCAGCAGCAGGCGGTGCGCCACGCCGAGCTGGTCCAGCAGTTGTCGGCGACGAGGGCTTTGAGAGGCGAGGTACAGCCAAGGGCGGGCCGATTGGGTGTCGTTGCTCATCAGTGTGTGGCGTTTCGGCCTGACAAAGTACAAGCTTGCGGGGCCAGTCGAACCGACTGGAGCCACATCTGGCGCTGCGGAGCCAAACGCAAGGGCCATGATGCCTGAAACACGGGAGCGGCACTGGTTTGAGACAGCAGTGTGGCCAAATGAGGTGGGGCTGGCCTCGCCTGGTTCATGCTGACCCAAGCTGCAATGCAAGGCGTGTCGCTGACGGCGAAACCCGCAGGGGCCGGCACATCGACAGCGCCGACCGCCCACGTGCGGTTGCTCGGGCTCACAGCGGCCAAGATGCCGGCCAGGTGATCGTCACCCGTCAGGATGCGCAGCGATGCGCCGTGGGTGGCGTGCAAGTGATCAGACAGGGCTTGCGCCGGACGATCGGTCCAGCAGTTGACGCAACGCTGGGCATTGCGAGCAGGCTCCCATACACGCACCGCAGCCAAGGCAATGGCCATGACAGGCAAGGCGGCCAACATGAAGCGCCAGCCCTTGGCCGCCTGAGCCAAGTCCAAGCGCTCAGCCACCTGGCAGGCCCACACGGCCATCCACACGGTCAGGCCAGGCATCACGGGCCACAACCACCTCGGTGTGAAGTGCGCCCCCCGCATGGCCGTGAGCAACACACCCAAGACCAACAAACCGACCGCGGCCTGAGCGACGATCCACCTCGCGGCCACAGGCAACGATGCTTCAGGAACCTTGTGGCGATGCCGCCAGGCCCAGACGAGCACCAGCAAGGGTCCGATCAAAACGTATTCGATGCCCCCCAGCAAAACCTCGAGTGTCGGACGCCACCAAGCCAGATCTGAGTCTGTGACCACAATTTCGCGCGCCAAGGCGAGTGCGCTGTCTCGGTGCAAGACCCACCAATGCGCGTAGGGCGCCATCAACAGCAAAAAGAGCAACAAGCCCAAGCACATCCAGAACAGCTGCTGGCCAACGTGCGCGCGCACCCGCACACCTGCAGGTGCCGAGCGAACAAACTGGGTCAGGTGAAGCACCGACGCGACCAAGCTCGACAAGCACCACACCAAGGCATTGAGCTTGGACAAGCACGCCAGCGCCGCCATGCCACCAACCAGCACCCAGTACCGAGGCTGATTCAGTGCACGCAACAGCAAGACGGTGGCCCAGGTGGTGAGACAGGCGCCCAAGACGGTGTGGGTCAGGCTGTCATGGACACGCCAGAGCACCAGCATCGCGCCCAAATGAACCAGCAGCACCCGGCCCTGGGCCAAGCGCGAGGCCCCGCATGACGCCGCCAGGACTTGCACGCCCCACAACCACAGGGCGAGAACAACATAGCGCGCCAGTTCAAGCGCCAGTGTCCAGCTCATGCTCACGGGTTTGAGGGCCAGCAGCAGCCAGGTGTAGAGCGGCGGTTGCCGCGTGCCATAACCCATCTGCCATGACTGCGCGAAATAGACCTGCTCAGCGCTGTCGATGTCCATGCCGCTCTGGCTGAACGCCTTGAGGATGCCGTATGCACATACCCAAACCGCCACGACCATCCAGGCGGACAGGCGTGGCGCAGATTTCAACCAGCTAAGCACGGTGATACGGATGGTTGTTGCGCAAAGACCAGGCGCGGTAGATTTGTTCCAGCAGCAGGACCCTGGCCAGCGCGTGCGGCAGGGTCATGTCTGACAGCCGGATGGCCTCGTCCGCGGTCTTCTTCAACGCGGGATCAATGCCATCGGCGCCACCCACGATGAACACCACATCGCGGCCATCGTTCAGCCAGGCTTCGGTGCGTTCGGCCAGTTGCACGCTGGTCAGGCGCGTGCCGCGTTCATCCAAGATGACGCGGCGCACGCCCCGCTCCATCGCCGCCTCCATGCGAGCCGCCTCGGCTTGCATGATGACGGGGACAGGCTTGCCCTCACGAGGCTCGGCTTTGAGTGCCTTGACCTCGACCTTCCAGTCGGGCGGGAAACGTTTGAGGTAGTCCTCGCACGCCTCGTTCGCCCAATCGGGCAGGCGCTGGCCGATGGTGACCACCGTGAACCTCATGAACGATCACCCTCGGCCAAGCAGGCTCAACGTGTGGCTTTTTTGGCGGGGGCCTTTTTGGCAGCCACCTTCTTGGCGGCGACCTTGCGCACCACGGGCTTGGCTGCCACGGCCTTCTTGGCCGCCACTTTCTTGACGGCGACCTTGCGCGCTGGGGCTTTCTTGACCTCAGGCGCGTTGACCACGATCTTCTTGACGTTGGCAGCCGCCTTCTTGGCAACCACCTTCTTGGCCGCGACCTTGCGCACCGTGGCCACACTGTTCACTGTGCCGGCTGCCTTTTTGGTGGCGAGCTTCTTGGTGGCTGGCTTGGTGGCGGCGTCTTGGCGCACGTTGGTCGACTTCTTGGCGACGGCCTTCTTGGCGGCGACCTTGCGCTCAGGTGCCGTGGTGGCGGCCTTTTTCGCGGCAGTGGTCTTGCCAGCTGCCTTCTTGGGCTTGACCGGGGCGTCGTCTTCGTCAGGCTCAGAGGCCTTGACCAAACCGGGCTTGGCCGCCTTGAGCTTGATGGCCACAGGCTTGTCACCCCAGATCTCTTCGAGCTGGTAGTACTGGCGGATGGCGGGCTGCATCACGTGCACCACGGCCGCAGCCAAGTCCACGATGATCCATTCGCCGTTGTCTTCGCCCTCGGTGCGCATGACCTGGAAGCCAGCATCGCGCACAGCATGGCGCACGCTGGCGGCCAAAGCCTTGGTTTGCCGGTTGGACGACCCCGTGGCGATGATCACGCGCTCGAACAAAGGCGAGAGGTGCTCGGTGTTGAACACGACGATGTCTTGGGCCTTGACGTCTTCGAGGCCATCGACGATGGCGCGTTGGAGTTTACGGATGTCCATTCAGCGGGGGACGCCAGGGGCGTAGAGTTGATGGTTGGCAATGTAGTCTGCCACGCCAGCACAAAGCAAGCACGGCGACAGCGTTCGAGGGTCGGCACCACGCGCCAATCTGGCACGGATGTCGGTGGAAGAGGTGTCCAGCGGCGACAATGGCAGCGTCACCATTTGGTGAGGCGCCGCGATCAAGGCTTCAGGTGCCACGGGCGCTTGAAGCCCGCGACAGGCCACCGCCAAAGTAACGCGACTGAGCAACGCTTGCCAGCCATGCCACGTGGGCAGATTGGCCAACTGGTCTTGCCCGATGATCAAGAACCACTGGGCCACAAGTTGCGCATTGTCGCCCACATTGGCTTGCAAGGCGCAAACCGTGTCCAAGGTGTACGAAGGACCCGGCCGGTTGACCTCGATGGGGTCGACCACAAAACGAGGCTCGTGGGCCGTGGCGGCCTGCAACATCGCCAAGCGGTGCTGGGCTGGCGCCAGGGCCCGCGCCTTTTGCCACGCCTGCCCGACCGGCACCCAGCGCACCTCATCGAGCGACAAATGCTGCAGCGCCGTGGTCGCCAGTTCCACGTGCGCCACGTGCACGGGGTCGAAGCTGCCCCCCATCAAACCGATGCGCCGAGGCGAGTGCGTGGCAGTCGGCAAGCGTCAGACCCAGTCGCGCGGGGGCAAGAAGTCGGTGTACAGGCGGGACTCGGGCGTGTCGGGCTCGGGGTGCCAGTCGTAGCGCCACGTGACCACGGGCGGCATCGACATCAAGATGCTTTCGGTGCGACCGCCCGACTGCAGGCCGAACAAGGTGCCACGGTCCCACACCAGGTTGAACTCGACGTAGCGGCCACGGCGATAGGCCTGGAAGTCGCGCTCGCGCTCGCCGTAAGGGGTTTCACGGCGGCGCTGCAAGATGGGCATGTAAGCCTGGGTGAAGGCATCGCCCACCGAGCGGATCATTTCGAAGCCGCCTTCAAAGCCCAGTTCAGAGAAATCGTCAAAGAAGATGCCGCCCACGCCGCGCGCTTCGTTGCGGTGTTTGAGGAAGAAGTACTCGTCGCACCACTTTTTGAAGCGAGGGTGTTTGTCGTCGCCAAAGGGCGCCAGTGCGTCCTTGCAGGTCTGGTGGAAATGGCGTGCGTCGTCTTCAAAAGCGTAATACGGCGTGAGGTCCATGCCGCCACCGAACCAAGCCAACACCGTGCCGTCGGGTTTGTGCGCGGCCAGCATGCGCACGTTCATGTGCACCGTGGGCGCATAGGGGTTGCGCGGATGGAACACCAAAGACACGCCCATGGCCTCGAACGGGCAGCAGGCCAACTCGGGCCGATGCTGCGTGGCCGAAGGCGGCAAGCTCGGGCCCTTGACGTGCGAGAAGTTGCAGCCGCCGCGCTCAAGCACATGGCCCGCCTCGACCAGACGCGAGCAACCATCGCCTTGCAAGCGCTCTTGCGGGCCACGCACCCAGGCGTCGCGCACAAAAGGCTTGCCATCTTCGGCTTCAAAGGCCGAGATGATGCGGTCTTGCAGGCCCAGCAGGTAGGCGCGGACCGCGTCGGTGTTCATGGCGTTGCTCATGCGTTGAGACCCAAGTAGAGCGAAGGTCAGCGTGGCTTGATGGCGCGCCAGCCGATGTCGCGGCGGCACTGCATGCCATCGAACTGGATGCCTTGCAGGTACTCGTAAGCGCGCTGCTGGGCCAGCTTGGCCGAGTCACCCAAAGCCGTGACGCACAGCACACGGCCACCGCTGGTGCGGATGGTGCCGTCGGCATCTTGCGTGGTGCCCGCGTGAAACACCATGGCGTCGTCGGCATCGACAGGCAAGCCCGTGATGGCGTCGCCCTTTTTGGGGTCGAGCGGGTAGCCGCCAGCGGCCACGACCACGCCCAAGGCGAAGCGGCGGTCCCACTGCAGTTCGATCTGGTCCAGCGAGCCATCGGTGGCGTGCATGAACAGGTCGATGGCGTCGCTCTTGAGGCGCATCATGATGGGCTGGGTTTCAGGGTCGCCCATGCGGCAGTTGAACTCCAGCGTCTTGGGGTTGCCGTTGGCATCGATCATCAGGCCGGCGTACAAAAAGCCGGTGAAGGGGATGCCGTCTTTGGCCATGCCGTCCAGCGTGGGCTGGATGATCTCTTGCATGGCCTTGGCGTACACATTGGGCGTGACCACGGGCGCGGGCGAGTAAGCGCCCATGCCACCGGTGTTGGGGCCAGCGTCGCCATCGAGCAAGCGCTTGTGGTCTTGGCTGGTGGCCATCACGGCCACGTTCTTGCCATCGGCCAGCACAATGAAGCTGGCTTCTTCGCCTTGCAAGAACTCTTCGATCACCACGCGAGGCACAGCCTGCCCATCAGCACCCGCGTTGTGCTGCACGCCCAGCTTGTTGTCGAGCAGCATCCAGTCCACTGCCTCGTGGGCCTCTTGCAAGCTCATGGCCACGACCACGCCCTTGCCCGCTGCCAAGCCGTCGGCCTTGATCACGATGGGCGCGCCATGCTTGTCCACATAGGCGTGGGCGGCGGCCACATCGGTGAAGGTTTCATAAAACGCCGTGGGGATGCCATGGCGCTTCATGAAGTCCTTGGCGAAGGCCTTGGAGCTCTCCAGCTGAGCGGCCTTTTGCGTAGGGCCAAAAATGCGCAAGCCACGGGCGCGGAACTCGTCGACCACACCTGCGGCCAGCGGGGCTTCGGGGCCCACCACGGTCAGGGTGATCTTGTTTTGCTCGGCAAAGTCGGCCAGCGCCTTCACATCGGTGATGGGCACATTGACCAGGCGAGGGTCGCGCGCCGTGCCACCGTTGCCGGGGGCCACATAGACTTTTTTGGATTTGGGCGACTGGACCAGCTTCCAGGCCAGGGCATGTTCGCGGCCACCGGAGCCAATGACAAGGATGTTCATAAGGGGTCTCAGTTCAATTCAGCGTTGTGGAAGACGTCTTGCACGTCGTCCAGGTCTTCAAGGGCGTCCAGCAGCTTTTGCATGCGCGCGGCGTCGTCGCCCGACACTTCCACAGGGATGTCGGCGCGCATCGTCACTTCGGCCATTTCGGGCTTGAGGCCCGCGGCTTCCAGCGCCTGCTGGACAGCCTCGAATTCGGTCGGGGCGCACAGCACCTCCAAAGAGCCATCGTCGTGGGTGATCACGTCGTCGGCACCAGCCTCCAAGGCCACTTCCATGACCTTGTCTTCGCTGGCGCCAGGCGCAAACAAAAACTGGCCCAGGTGCTTGAACTGGAAGGCCACCGAGCCTTCGGTGCCCAGGTTGCCGCCGTGCTTGCTGAACACATGGCGCACATCGGAGACCGTGCGCACACGGTTGTCGGTCATGGTGTCGACGATGATCGCCGCGCCACCGATGCCATAGCCCTCGTAGCGGATCTCTTCATAGTTCACACCTTCGAGGTTGCCCGTGGCCTTGTCGACGTTGCGCTTGATGTTGTCGGCCGGCATGTTGGCGGCCTTGGCCTTTTCAATGGCCAAACGCAGACGCGGGTTCATGGCGACATCGGCACCACCCGCACGGGCAGCCACGATGATTTCGCGGGTGACGCGGGTCCACACCTTGCCGCGCTTTTCGTCTTGACGACCCTTGCGATGCTGGATGTTGGCCCACTTGGAATGACCTGCCATGGCAGAGAGCTCCGGATGAATGTCTGGTGTGAA
>CANCFV010000044.1 GCA_947377275.1 Burkholderiales bacterium
GCCAAATATCGGCTCGTTGCACCGCTCACGCGTGAAGGCCTTGGGCTGGCAAGGCAGCCTTCTGGCTTTAGCTGCGCCTTTCAGTGGCCCTCGCCTCTACCTCGCGTGAACACTGTGCGCCGCCGTCGTTCTTTCCTTTGTCGCTCGGCTGGTTGGCGCATGTCAAAGCACAGCGCTAATCGGCCTCACGTGTCGCCACCAAGCGCGCCGCCATCGGCCATTTGGGCAGCCTGTCCTACGGCAGCCTGCGTTCCACCTGTACCAATGCTTGGCGCGCCCAGCAAAGGCCGGTAAAGTCTTCGCAAGGCTGCGATCAATGCAGCGCGTAAAAAAAAGAAGGGGCGCCGCCATGGCTGCACGTTCTGAATCATCGGTGTACCTCGCGTGTTTCATTCGCGCCAAAGACCATCCCGGGCTAACTGGCGGTTCAACGCGGACGCTCTGACTTCTTGCCCCGGCTGTGCAGCCGCCGGATTCGGCCGATCATGCCCATGGTGATCACTCCTCGAACCCCGCTGCATCAAAAAGCAACAGAGTAGGTTGAACACCTGGCTCAGTTTTCGGTCGGCCCCAACAACCTCCGGTTTGACTTCACACCTTAACAAGGTGTGAAGTCAAACCGGCAGCAGCCCAAAACGATTGGGACGTCAACTCTAAAACGGCCTTGCGCGATTGTGGCGGAGTTTCAGCATGGACCTCGTGCCGCTGCTAGCATGTTTGACCGTCCATCCTTTGAGCACCCATAAGCCCATGAACATCGCAGCAAACACCGTAGTGGCGCTGGTCGCCTTGCTCCACATCTACTTTTTGGTGCTTGAGATGTTTCTGTGGGACAAGCCCACTGGCCGCAAGGCGTTTGGCCTCACCTTGGAACAAGCCCAGTCCACCAAAGTGCTGGCGGCCAACCAAGGGCTGTATAACGGCTTTCTGGCCGCGGGCTTGATCTGGGGCCTGATCCTGGGCGCAGCGGGCGTCCACATCACCCTGTTCTTCTTGAGCTGTGTGGTGGTCGCTGGGGTGTTTGGCGCGGCCACGGCCAGCAAGAAGATCCTGTTTGTTCAGGCTTTGCCCGCCGCCATCGGCTTGCTACTCACCTACGTGGCACGCATGCTGTGACGCCCGTCACAGGGTCAAATCAGCCCGCGAAGTGACCGTGATGGCTTCCAGGCGCGCACGCATCTCCGAGACCGCCGCATAAGGGTAGTACCACCCGAAGGTGCAAAGCACACGGGCCCAGTTGCGGGCAGTGAGATGCACGTGCAGCCGCGCATCCAACTGGCTGTGCAGGCGCAAACGCCCCTGACCTGCGCTTTGCAGCAGCTCGTTTTGCAAGGCAACGCTCAGGTAGGGATACGGCGCCGACATGATCAAACCAATGGCCAGCCAAATCAGCGGGAAAGCAAAGGCAGTCCAAGCGCTGGCACTCATCGCAGTCGCTGGCAAAGTGCCATTCACGCAGGTCACAGGCACCCCAAAGCCCCACGACCAAACAGCCAATACCGGAACGAAGACGCCGCCAAACAGCGCCAGAGCCAAGCCTTGTGAGCGCCAATGTGGTCGCCAAGCCCAGTCAGACCTTGCAGGCGCTTTGGCCACGTCAAACCGCAGATCGCACCAAAACGTGTGCATCAACTGGTAGCGCTTGAAGCGTGCGTACATCCAGGGCAAGCCAAAAGACAGCCCCAAAACACAAGCCCCCCACAAGGCCGCCGCCAGCAATGGCTCGCAGCCCTTCAACGCAATCACAGCAGCCACCAGCAACACCATCGACACGGTATAGACCAGCGTCGGCCCGCCCATGAGGCGATACGCCGAGATCGCGTGCCCGTCAAACCCAAGGCGCCGCCCATGCCAGCTCGTTTGCTCAATGTGCATCCGCGCCATGCCATTCAGGATCATGGGGGTCAGGCCGGCTATCAGCAACTGAACCGCTGCCACACCATAGGGTGCCCACGAGCCCGTTTTGCCAATGGCAAAGTAAACGAGGTTCAACACCACCATGCTGACCACATTGCCCAAGAACATGGGCAAAGGCGCCGCGTGGTAGTCGAAGCCATAGGGCCCGACCCGGGTGTGGGTGTAAAAGTATTTGAATCGATTCACCATCGCCCAGGGGAAAGACAAGCCCAGGGTGGCGATCATCAAAAGCGCATGGCGGTGCCAGGTGCGCGCGTATTCATGCGGGTTACCGGTGAACACCACAGGGTGCTCGACCTCACCCATGCTCTGCGGCGTGTCGGTCATCCGTGCATTTCACCACTGCAAAAGCGGCAAACCCGCTCGGTGAATCAACGTCCCTTCATGCGAAGGATGGGAAAACCCTGGCGGGGCAAGAGGCCCGCAGCCAACGCCGATCAAGCAGATCAGACGTCGAGGTCGGCGCCAGCTTCGGCGTCCACATCGGCGTCATCGCCATTGACCAGTGGGATCAGCGGCTTGTCCAAAGGACGGCACACGCGGCTCTCCAAATGGTTGAGGCGTTCAGAGCGCTCCATCGCTTCCAGAACCGCCTTGGGGTCCATCATCAAAGCGAAGGGATTGGCGTAAAGGCTTTGTTTTTGCATGGTGACTCCGGTGTGAGAAAAGTCCGTCGTGATGGGATCACTGTAGGCTTCACGGTCGGTCGGCGGTAGTCGCCGAAGCACCAAACCGCCTGTCAGAAATTGTCTGACAAGGGTTCTCACACAGGGGGCCAAGCAAGCTCAGTGGGACGCAACCCGCGAGAACAATTGCTCGAAGTTGGCCGACGTGATTCGGCCTAAGTCTGCGGGTTCAACCCCCTTCAGTTCCGCCAACTGCTTGGCGACCAGAGAAACGTACGCAGGGCTGTTGGTTTTGCCCCGGTGAGGCGCCGGCGCCAAGTAAGGGCTGTCGGTTTCGATCAGGCAACGTTCAAGGGGCACGAATTTGGCCACCTCGCGCAGGTCGGCCGCGTTCTTGAAGGTCAAGATGCCCGAGAACGAGATGTGAAAGCCCAGGTCAAGTGCCTGCCGGGCCACGTCCATGCTTTCGGTGAAGCAGTGGAAAACGCCACGCACGTCGCCCTTGCCTTCTTCACGCAAGATGGCCAAGGTGTCTTCACTGGCTTGACGCGTGTGGATCACCATGGGCAGGCCCGTTTGCCGCGCCGCACGGATGTGCACGCGAAAGCGGTCGCGTTGCCAGGCCATGTCAGCCACAGAGCGGCCCTCTAAGCGGTAGTAGTCCAGTCCGGTCTCGCCAATGCCCACCACGCGCGGCAAGGCGGCGCGGCTCACCAGGTCTTCCAGCGTCGGTTCTTGCACGCCCTCGTTGTCGGGGTGGACGCCCACGGTGGCCCAGAAGTTGTCAAAGCGCATGGCCAGCGCATGGACCTGCGGGAACTCTTCCAGGGTGGTGCTGATGCACAGCGCGCGGTCGACGCCGGCCTCGCTCATGTCCTGACGGACTTGGTCAAGCACCTCGGCGTATTGAGGGAAATTGAGGTGGCAATGCGAATCAACGAACATGGGGCGATGGCGGCTGGTCAAGCAAACCGCGATCTTGCCTCAAAGTGTTTGCGTTGGCTTGCTGGAGGAGATGTTGGTGCCCAGCAGTTGCTCGATCTTGACGCGCAACAGGCGGGTTTTGTCGTCGGCTGGGAAGCGCACGCCCACGCCCTGGGTGCGGCCACCGGAGGCGTTGGCCGGCGTGATCCAAGCGATCTTGCCCGCCACGGGGTAGCGTTGGGTGTCTTCGGGCAAAGACAACAGCAGGTAGATGTCGTCGCCCAGCGTGTATTCGCGGGTGGTCGGCACAAAAAGGCCACCGTCGGTGAACGCAGGTATGTAGGCGGCGTACAGCGCGCCCTTTTCGCGAAACACCAATTGGATGACGCTGGGGCGAGCGGAACCGCCGGGCGTGGCCGTCACGGCCCCAGGTGTGCCCACTGAGCCCATGCCTGGGGACAGCTTGCTCAATGCGCTGGGCGCAAAGGCAGAAGGCATCGCGGTTGTCTGAAACTCACTCATCGTGCGCAAAGTGTAATCCTCACGCCACAGATTGCGCCGTGAAATAGCCCTCAGGTGGGGGGTGCTTTACGTCTGGAAACACCCGCAAGGCCCGATCAGACCGTACTCGCCCCCGGGTTGCCCCGAGCAGGTCTTGCCCGCATCACCGTACGGGCCTGCAGCAGCAAGGTCTCGACCTTCAGATTCTGGCTCCATGGGTGCTCGGCCGAGCGGGCCGCTTTGCGCAGGTCCTGGGCCCAGGCGGTCAGGCGCGAGAGGTCGGGCGCGGCGGGCAGGCAGTCAGGCGCGAAGTAGCGAGGCGCTGCGCCCACACTGGTACAGGCCAGGTCGTGACACACCTTTTGCAGCGTCTCCACCACCAAAGGCAGCGGCCATTGCAGCAAGCTCGCAGCGGCACCCTGCTGTACATCTTTGGGTATTTGCTGCCAATAGCGCGCATCCAATCCCATGTCAACGCGATCTCGTGCGGTCAGGGGTTGGCCGCCGGCTGCGGCCAACACCGTCTTGGCATCTTCTAGCGACAGCTTGTTGAACTGCTCGTGCAGCCAAGGTGCGGCCACGGCAGGATCAGGCATGGGCAACTGCCACGCCTGGCAGCGGCTTCGCACGGTGGGCAGGAGTTCGTCGAGCGTGGCGCCGCTGAGCACAAAGCGCACTTGCCCCGGCGGCTCTTCCAGGGTCTTGAGCAAGGTGTTGGATGCGATCAGGTTCAGCCGCTCGGCGGGGTGGATCAGCACCACCTTGGCACGCCCACGCGAGGCCGTGGTTTGCGAAAACAGCACCACCGCGCGGATGGCGTCCACCTTGATCTCCTGGCTGAGCTTTTTGGTCTTTCCCGTTTTTTCGGTGCTGGCGTCGGCCTCTTCGCCCGCGCCTGCCCAGCCCAAGCTGGCCTGCAGTGCCTCGGGCAAAACCACCATCAGGTCAGGGTGCGAGCCTGCATCAATCAGCAGGCAACTGGCACAGCGTCCACAGGCGGGCTGATAGGCTGCGCCCGTGGGCTGAACCTCGCACAACCAGGAACGCGCCAGCGCCAAGCCAAACTCAAACTGGCCCACGCCCTGGGGGCCGCACAGCAAAGCCGCGTGCCCGGTGAGTTGCGTCAGGGCCTCGGTCAGGGGGGCGTGCAACCAGGGCCACAGTGCGGGCCGGGGGGTGCTCATGCCAGCCCCTTGGCTGCCAGCGCGGCGTGCACTTGGCTGGCCACGTGTTCGGGCGACTGGTCAGCCTGGATCACCGCAAAGCGATGGGGTTGCGCCGCCTGACGTGCGAGATACGCCGAACGCACGCGCTCGAAGAAGGCCTGGTCCTGGGCCTCGAAGCGGTCAGGCTGACGAGCGGCCACCAGCCGGGCCGCAGCCACGGCGGGCGGCAAGTCAAACAGCACGGTCAGGTCGGGCTGACGATTGGCCTGTACCCACTGCTCCAAGGTTGACAGCACCACGGTGTCAAAGCCACGGCCGCCGCCTTGATAGGCAAAAGTGGCGTCGGTGAAGCGATCACACAGCACCCAGGCGCCGCGTGCGAGCGCCGGCTCAATGACCTGCTGCAGATGGTCACGCCGGGCCGCAAACACCAGCAAGGCCTCGGTCATGGCGTCCATGGCGTCGTGCAGCACCAGGCTGCGGAGCTTTTCTGCCAGGGGCGTGCCGCCGGGCTCGCGGGTACGCACCACATCGTGGCCCGCTGCGCGCCAACGCTGTTCCAGGGCATCCACGTGCGTGGTCTTGCCTGCCCCGTCGATGCCCTCAAAGGTGATGAATCGACCCGGGCTGCTCATGGGCTGCTCTTTCTGGGGTTGCGTTGGTATTGGTTCACGGCCCGATTATGCTCAGCCAATGTGTTGCTGAAGGCACTGCTGCCGTCTCCCCGAGCCACAAAGTACAAGGCCTGTGATGGCGCCGGGTTCAGCGCGGCCACCAGGGCGGCTTTGCCAGGCATGGCGATCGGCGTGGGTGGCAGGCCCTTGCGGGTGTAGGTGTTGTAAGGCGTATCGGTTTGCAGATGCACCTTGCGCAAGTTGCCATCAAAAGCGTCCCCCACGCCGTAGATCACGGTGGGGTCGGTTTGCAGCGGCATGCCAATGCGCAGTCGGTTGGTGAACACCGCGGCCACCATGGGGCGGTCTGACGCCCTGCCCGTTTCTTTCTCCACGATGGATGCCAGCACCAAGGCTTCCTGCGGGGTTTTGACGGGCAGATCCGGCTGGCGTTGCGCCCAGGCCATCTCGACTTGGCGCTGCATGGCGTGTAAGGCACGTCGCATCACGGCCAGATCGGTACTGCCTTTGGCGTACGAGTAGGTGTCAGGGAAGAACTGCCCCTCAGCGGGCACACCGGGCAAGCCCAACTGCGCCATGATGCCCTCGTCAGACAAGGTGGCCGTGGTCGGCTTGAGCCCATCGGCTTGCAGCAACTCGGCGCGGAACCGTTTGAAAGTCCAGCCGTCGATCAATTTGACGGCAGACAAGCGCTCGTCACCACGCACCATCATGCGCAGCAGGTCAATGGCCGAGGCACCCGCCGCAAGCTCATAGCCACCGGCCTTGATCTGGCGCGACTGGCCAGACAGCTTGAACCACTGGTACAACGCCCAGCTTGGCACCTGCACACCGGCGTCCACCCATTGCTTGGCCACCTCCCGTGGCGTGGCACCTGCCTCCACTGACACGTCGACCGTGCTGGCCGCCAACGGCAAGGGCTGGTGCAGGGCCCACCACGCGGCACCGCCCAGCATGCCAAGCAGCATCGCCAGCACGATCAGCAGGCCACGCAAGGCGCCGCCCCCTTGCAGGTGGGTGCGGCGAGTCAGGGCTGTGGCGCGGGATGCCCGCATGGTTTTATGGGTCATAACGGCCGTGATGATAATGAAGGCCATGAGCTCATACCAACTTCCCGATGCAAGTTCCTGGGGCGGCGCCCTGCTTTTGTCTGATCTGGGTGTCATTGAGGCCCAAGGGGCCGATGCCGCCACGTTTTTGCATGGCCAATTGAGCCAAGACGTGACGGGCCAAAGCGCCCAGCAAGCGCGCCTCGCGGCCTACTGCTCGGTCAAGGGCCGCATGATGGCCAGCGCGACCGTGCTCCGCCCCGAGCCCGAACATTTTTGGCTGATCACCGACAGCAGTGTGTTGCCCGGCTGGCTCAAGCGTTTGTCGATGTTCGTGATGCGCGCCAAGGCCAAGCTGAGCGACGCCAGCGGCGCCGTTCAAGTGCTTGGCCTGTTGGGCGACAGCGTGCATGCCCTGATGCCTGACACGGCAGCACCACAGGCCACTGACCCAGGCACCGCGAACACGGTCAAAAGCCACCAAGGCGGGCTGCTGGTGCGCCTGTCCGACGTGCAAGGTGTGGCGCGCGCGCTGTGGGTGGGCCCCAGCGACAACGCTCAAACCTTGTTGAGCACCCTGCCCCAGGCCGAAGCCTCGCAGTGGGCTTGGCTGGACGTGCTCAGCGGCGTGCCACGTGTGCAGGCCGCCACCATCGACCAGTTCGTGCCGCAAATGGTGAACTTCGAGTTGGTGGGTGGGGTGAACTTCAAGAAGGGCTGCTACCCCGGCCAGGAGGTGGTGGCGCGCAGCCAGTACCGCGGAACGCTCAAGCGCCGGGCGTTCGTGGCCCACGCCCAAGGCCCGATCGCAGGCGGTGCCGAAGTGTTCAGTGCGGATGATCCTGGGCAGCCCGCTGGCATGGTGATCAACGCGGCGGCCATGCCGGGCGACAGTGGCTGGTCAGCGTTGATCGAGCTGAAGCTGGCCGCGCGTGAATCGGCCTTGACCGTCGGCAGCCCCGACGGCCTGGCACTGACCCTGGCTGAAGTGCCCTACCCTCTGCTGACCGACGGTGACGCAGCCTGAGCCACCATCGCGTCAACTCCTTAACGGGAATCGATCTCGCTTGAGCCGTTTGCCACAACGGGCCCACGGCCAAGCCACCTGCCATGCGCTACGCTTGAACGCATTGTTTTTTGAGTTGCACACGCCGTGTCTGAGCCAACACCCCAGGGGCCGGTTTCCCTGTACGTCTATTACAAGGTGGCCCCTGAGCAGCGCGAGGCGGCCCTGATCGCCATCACGCGAATGCAGGCCGAACTGGTGCGCGACGTGGAGGGCTTGCAAGCCAGTTTGATGGCGCGCAGCGACGACGCCACGCCCGGCGCGCCTGTCGAAACTTGGATGGAGGTTTACCGCCACCCGCAAGGGCTCAGTGCGGCCACCGAGGCCCTGCTGACACAGCGCGTGCATGCGCTGGCCTCTGGCCTGATCGGGCAGCGGCATACCGAGCGATTCGTTGAGCTAGCGGTCCAGGCCAGCAGCCACTGAGCATCAAGAGGTACCTCGCATGTGTTTGATCGCCCTGGCCCTGGACCAAAGCAGCCGCTTCCCCTTCGTGATGGCGGCCAACCGCGATGAGTTTTTTGACCGCCCCGCAGCCCGACTGGGCTGGTGGGAGCCCGAGGGCGGCGGCCCTGCGATCTTGGGCGGACGCGACCTGCACGCGGGCGGCACCTGGTTGGGGCTGACGGCACACGGACGCCTGGGCATGATCACCAATGTGCGCAACCCGCAAGACAATGATCCCAACGCGCCCTCACGCGGCCAGATCGTGCCGCAATGGCTCAAAGGCGACGCTGGCATGTCAACCCTGTGGCCTCGACTGGCCATGACGGGCTACAACGGCTTCAACATGCTGGCCCTGGACTTCGCTCAAGGCGAATGCTTCTGGATCAACAACCGCAAGCTCTACCCTGAACGCTTGCAGCGCGGCATCTTTGGCTTGTCCAACGCGCAGCTCAACACGCCTTGGCCCAAGGTTCAGCAACTCAAAGTGCAGCTCAAGACGGCCATGCAGCAATGCGGCGATGCCGACGCCCTGGTCAACCGCCTGCTGACCGCTTTGGCGGACCCAACCCCAGCACCCGATGCCCAACTGCCACGCACCGGCGTGAGCGTGGAATGGGAGCGGCGGCTGTCGCCCGTGTTCATCAAGGCCAGCGACGGCGTGTATGGCACGCGCTGCTCGACCGTGATCGTGACCGAGCGGGTCAACAAGCGGCTGGTAACCCATGTGCTGGAACGCACCCACAGCGCCCAGTCAAGCATGGCTTTGGTGCGGCGCGTCACGCTCAAGAACTGGCCGCCACGTCACACCATGGCCGAATCAGAAGTGGCCAAGCTCGACGCCACCCTGCCACCGCCCGAGATGCGTCACGAAGACGCGTTTGAGTGCAGCGAGGTGCATGAAGACGCCAACCACGCACCGCTTGAGGGCTTGCCCGTGCGCAAGCAGCGCGCACGCAGCCTCATCAAGACGAGCCACATCAAGCCACTCAAAGTTTGAGCACCATCGCCTGGTGAGGGATGCCGACTTCGTCGAACCCGTCACCGATGGCCACAAAGCCCTCGGCCGCATACAACGGCATGGCGCTGAGCTGGGCATGCAGGGTGATCTGGCTTGCGCTCAAGGCCCGCGCCTCGGCCAGCAAGCCCTGTAACACCACCCGGCCTAAACCCACGCCACGGCTGCTGCGCAGCACCGCCATGCGACCCAGTTTGACCTGATCCGGCAAGCGACCAGCATGCAGCAAGCGGCCCGTGGCGATGGGCAGGCCCGCCAGGTTATATGCCACCGCGTGCAGCGCTTGAGCGTCATCCTCGTCCCACTCTTCTGACTCGGGGATGCTTTGCTCTTGCACAAACACCGCATGCCGAACAGCGCGGGCCGCATCGCCAACCTCGGCCCAGCTGCCACACACCAGTCGATGCACCGCTTGCCCATTGGCATGGGCCTCCAGCTGGTCGCGCATGGCCGCTGGCACCGGCGCTGAGCGCCCCGTGCTCAAGCTGGTGAACACACAAACAACTTCGCCCGTGACCAGCAAGCGCCCTTGGGTCCACACGGACCAGGCCATGGTCATTGAAGACTGCCCCACCCGCTCGCAGCGCACCCCGATGTCCAGCCAATCGTCCAGGCGAGCCGGTGCGTGGTACTCGAGGGTGTTGCGACGAACGAAGATGTCGCCCTGCTGGTGCCTCATTGCTTCGGGGTAAGGCAGGCCCACCACACGCCAGTACTCAGAAATGGCGACGTCCAGATAGGTCAGGTAGTGGCCATTGAAGACCACCTGTTGGGCATCGACCTCGGCCCAGCGCACACGCAGGCGATGGATGAAACGGAACTCAGACGAACGGCTCATGGCATATAGGTGGAGGGTGATGCGATCAATGGGCAAGCGCTGCCAGCCGACAGCATGAACGAAAACAAGGCCCCAAAAAGCAAACAACCCGCCAGGCTCACACCGGGCGGGTTGCATCGGGGCGCAAGCCGGTGTGCATCACACACCGGGATTGAGCATGGCGCCAGATCAGCGCAGTTCGCGGCGCAGGATCTTGCCCACGGGGGTCTTGGGCAGCTCTTCGTCGCGGAATTCAACGATGCGAGGGATTTTGTAGCCCGTCAGGCTCTTGCGGCAGTGCTCAATCACCGACTCCTTGGTCAAGCCAGGGTTGCGCGGCACGATGATGACCTTGACGCGCTCGCCGGCCACTTCGTCAGGCACGCCCACGGCGGCGACTTCCTTGACATCGGGGTGCATAGCGATCACGTCTTCGATCTCGTTGGGGTAGACGTTGAAGCCCGACACCAGGATCATGTCTTTCTTGCGGTCCACGATCTTGAGGAAGCCGTTCTCGTCCATCACAGCGATGTCACCCGTGGCCAGCCAGCCTTCGCTGTCGATCACTTCGGCAGTGGCTTCAGGACGTTGCCAGTAGCCCTTCATGACCTGAGGACCACGCACGCACAACTCGCCAGGCTCACCCACATTGGCCCAAGAGCCATCGTCGCGGCGGTTGCGCACTTCGGTCGAAGGCACAGGCACGCCAATCGAGCCAGTGAAAGCCGGCGCGGGCTTGCTGATGTCAACAGGCGCTTGCGTCACGATGGGCGAGCACTCAGTCAGGCCGTAGCCTTCCACGATGGAGTTGCCGGTGACTTCTTTCCAGCGCTCGGCGATGGAGCGTTGCAGCGCCATGCCGCCGGCCACAGCCAGCTTGAGGTTCGAGAAATCGCGCTTGCGGAAATCAGGGTCGTCCAGGAACGACGAGTACAGCGTGTTCACGCAGGTGATGCCGCTGAAGTTCTCTTTCTTGAGGATCATCATCACGCGTTTGGTGTCGCGTGGGTTGGCGATCAAGATGTTGCGACCGCCAAGTGCCATGAAAATCAGGCAGTTCACGGTCAGCGAGAAGATGTGATACAGCGGCAGCGGCGTGACCACGGTCTCGGTCTCACCCGTCAGCTGGCCTTCGGCAAAAGCCAAAGCCTGTTGGCAGTTGGCCAGCACGTTGCGGTGCGTCAGCATCGCGCCCTTGGCAACGCCGGTGGTGCCACCGGTGTACTGCAAAAACGCCAGGTCCTCTTGCTTGACGACCACGGGTGCGACCTTGAGCTTGGCACCGGCCTTGAGCACATCACGGATCCACACCGAGCCAGGCAGGCTATAAGCAGGCACCATCTTCTGAACTTTGCGGATGGCGAAGTTCAGCGCACGGCCCTTGAGGTTCAGGAAGCCGTCAGAGAGGATGTCGCCGATTTGCGTCTTGACGACGCGTTTGATCTTGGTGCCGGCCAGCGCTTCTTGCAGCGTGGCCGCGAAGTTCTCCATCACGATGATGGTTTCGGCGCCGCTGTCTTTGAGCTGATGACTGAGCTCACGCGCCGTGTACAGCGGGTTCACGTTCACAACCACCGCACCGATGCGCAGCACACCGAACAGACAGACGGGGTACTGAAAGGTGTTGGGCAGCATGATGGCCACGCGGTCGCCCTTCTTGATGCCTTGGCTTTGCAACCAAGCCGAGAAGGCATTGACCAAGCGCTCAAGGCGGTCATAGCTCATCTCAGTGCCGATGCTCACGAAACCGGGACGGTTGCGGAACTTGTCGATGCATTCCTGGAAGTAATGACCCAGCGACTGGTATTTGTTGACATCGATGTCGTGGGGCACGCCCTTGACGTAGGAAGACAACCAGATGCGATTGGTCGAGCCATCAGGGTTGACGATCGACTGGCCGGGTGCTGCAGCTGCGGCGGCGGTGGTGCTCATGCATATCTCCTCGTGTGCCCGCTCACCCTGGACAGGGAGTGGGTCTGGCTTTATCCCCGACATGAAAAACCATCGGGTTGCCTGTTTGGGTAACGGAGTGTACCAACCGTGAAGCGGGCGTCACCGCCGCGCTTCAGGGGAACGCTTCAAATCAACGTTCGATGATGGCGACCACGCCCTGACCACCGGCCGCGCAGATCGACACCAGGCCGCGGCCCGAGCCCTTTTGGGCCAACATCTTGGCCAGCGAGGCCACGATGCGACCACCTGTGGCTGCGAAGGGGTGGCCGGCTGCCAAAGACGAGCCGTTGACGTTGAGCTTGCTGCGATCGATCGAGCCCAGGGGCTTGTCCAGACCCAGCTTTTCCTTGCAGTACGTTGGGTCTTCCCAGGCCTTCAAAGTGCACAGCACTTGGGCGGCAAAGGCTTCGTGGATTTCATAGAAATCGAAGTCTTGCAGCGTCAAGCCAGCGCGGGCCAGCATGCGAGGCACGGCGTAAGCAGGTGCCATCAGCAGGCCTTCTTTGTTGGCGCCAAAGAAGTCCACGGCAGCCACTTCGCTGTGCGCGATGTAGGCCTGCACGGGCAGGTTGCGCGAGGCAGCCCACTCTTCGCTGCCCAACAGCACAGCCGAGGCGCCGTCGGTCAGCGGGGTCGAGTTGGCAGGCGTCAGCGTGCCTTGGCCAGGTGCAACCTTCTTGTCAAAGCAAGGCTTGAGCGAGCGCAGCTTCTCGATGGTGATGCCTTCGCGCAGGTTGTTGTCCTTGGTCACGCCCTTGTAAGGGGTCAGCAGGTCGGCGAAGAAGCCTTCCTTGTAGGCGCGGGCCAGGTTGGTGTGCGAAGCCAAGGCCAGTTGGTCTTGCTCTTCACGGGGGATGGCCCATTCGCGAGCCATCAGTTCGGCATGCTCGCCCATCGCCAGGCCCGTGCGGGGCTCGCCGTTGCGAGGAATGGCAGGCTTGACCAGCATCGAAGGACGGATGGCCGACATCACCTTGAGCTGGGCCATCGTGCCCTTGGCACGGTTGGCTTGCATCAGGATCTTGCGCATCTTTTCGTTGATACCGATTGGCGCGTCAGAAGTTGTGTCAACGCCGCCGCCAATGCCGTTTTCAATGTGACCCAAGGCGATCTTGTTGGCCACCAGCATGATGGCTTCGAGGCCCGTGCCGCAAGCCTGCTGCAAGTCATAGGCAGGGGTTTGGGGCGACAAAGTGGTCGACAACACGCATTCGCGGACCAGGTTGAAGTCACGCGAGTGCTTCATCACGGCGCCAGCGGCGACGTCGCCCAAGCGCACGCCATGCAGGTTGTAGCGGTCGATCAGGCCTTGCAGCGTGGCCGTCAGCATCTCCTGGTTGGACTCGTTGGAGTAAACGGTGTTGGAACGGGCAAACGGGATGCGATTGCCGCCGATGATCGCGACGCGACGGATGGAGCTCATACAAAGATCCTTGGAAAATGGTGAACGATGGATGGAATGGATGGGTCTGGGCAGCCGCGCGTCAGTACTTCACGCGGCCACGCACATGGGGCTTGTCGCCCTTGGCATTGCGAACTTCAAACAAAGCGCCGTCTTCTTTGCGCGCTGCCCACAGTGAGGCGCGAGCAGGCAAGAACAGGGGCGTCTTGAACTCGACGATCACCTCGGCCTGGTCCACGTCTTCACGCGGCATCAGGGCCGACAAAGCGCGGGCCTTGGTCCACATGCCATGTGCGATCGCTTTGCGAAAGCCCAGGAACTTGGCGGTGATGGCCGACAAGTGGATGGGGTTGATGTCGCCCGACACACGGCCGTAGCTGCGGCCGATGCCTGCACCAGCGAAGAAGTCGGCTTGGTGCGACAAGGGGGCGTCGTCCACCAAGGCGCTGACATAGGGTGTGCCCTTGGGGTTGCGCACGCCCAGTCGCAGCAGCGTCCAGGTGCTCTCCCACACAACATCAGCGCCACGCAAAGCGCGCGCGTGCAGTGTGAACACCTGGCCCTTGTCGTGGGCATACAGCTCGCCGGTGCGCATTTCAATGCGCAGCTCGTCGCCGACCTTGATGCGCTTGAGCAGCTTGGCGCTGTTGCCCAGGTGCACCAAGCCCATGGCGGGCCACGGGAAGCGCTTGGAGCCAAACAACATCATGGCCAGAGGGAAGGCCTCCAGGTGCGGAAACAGCATGGGGACACCGTGCGCCTTGCTGAAACCGCACACCTTGGAGTAAGCCGCGACCTTCTTGGCATCGACCACCACGCGCGGACGCACGTAGGTGACCTCAGGCAAGGCCTCGACCACGCCGGGCCGCTTGCTGGACGAGCGCAAAGCGCCGATGTTCAGCGCGATGGCGCTGGGCAGTTTATTGACTTCGATGATTTTCATCGTGACCTTCAATCAGCCGGCGTCAAGCGCCAATCAGGCTTTGGCCGCACACGCGGATCACGTTGGCCGTCAGGCCGCTGGATGCGGGGTGGGCAAACCATGCAATGGCCTCAGCCACGTCCACAGGCTGACCGCCTTGGCTCATCGAGTTCATGCGACGACCACCTTCGCGGATGGCGAACGGAATGGCCGCCGTCATTTGCGTTTCAATGAAGCCAGGCGCCACGGCGTTGATGGTGATGCCCTTCTCGGCAAAGATCGGAGCGGTGCTTTCGACCATGCCGATCACGCCGGCCTTGGAGACCGCGTAGTTGGTCTGACCCATGTTGCCCGCGATGCCCGAGATCGACGAGACGCAGACGATGCGGCCGCCCGATTTGATCGCACCCGAGTTGACCAGCGCCTCGTTGATGCGCTCTTGGGTCGACAGGTTGACGTTGACCACGAGCAGCCAGATCTGCTCTTTCATGTTGGCCACGGTCTTGTCACGGGTGATGCCGGCGTTGTGCACCACCACGTCCCAGCCACCATCGGCCTTGGCCGCGTCCACCAGCTTTTGCGGGGCTTCGGCCGAGCCGATGTCCAGCGCCAATGCGGTACCGCCGAGCTTCTTGGCCACTTCGTTCAAGCCTTCTTGCGCTTGGGGCACGTCCAGGCAGATCACATGGGCGCCGTCACGAGCGAAGACTTCGGCAATCGCCGCACCAATGCCGCGCGAAGCACCGGTGACCAGCACCTTCTTGCCAGCGAAAGGCTTGTTCCAGTCAGCGGGCGTGACCAGTTGACCGACAGGTTGACCGATGCGGATGACCTGGGCCGACACGTAGGCCGCACGGGGCGACAGCAAGAAGCGCAGGGTCGACTCGATGTTGCCTTCGGCGCCTTCAGAGACATAAACCAGCTGCGAGATGCTGCCCTTCTTGAGCTCCTTGCCCAGCGAGCGCGTCATGCCTTCCAGCGAGCGCTGCACGGTGGCCTTGCGGTGCGACTTGCACTCTTCAGGTGGGCGACCCAAGATCACCACGCGACCGCATGGCAGCAGCGAACGGGCGGCGTCGTGGAAGAACCAATACAGCGCGTCCGACTGGGTGCTGTCTTCCAGACCCGTGGCGTCGAACACCAGAGCCTTGACCTTCTCGCCGGGCTTGCCATTGCCACCCCAACGGCCTGTGGTCAGGCCCGCCTTGTTGGCCACCGACACCCACTGAGGGAGCTTGTCGTGGGCCAGGCTTTGCGCGCCAATGCGGCTGAACACACCTGCGAGGGCTTCGAGCAACTGAGGCTCACCGCCGCCGCCGACCAAAACCGAGCCCTTGATGACGGGTTGGCCTTCGCTGTAACGCTCCAGCGGCAATGGCTTGGGCAAACCCAAGGCATTGATGAGCTTGGCGCCCATGGGCGAGTTGGCAAAGTCAAGGTAACCGTCTTTCATGCGAAAAGCTCCAGGTAAATCAGGCCCGCAAACGTGAACAGTTGCGTCAGGCAGGTTGGATGAAAGGACTGGCCGCACAGGCCGGTCTGCGAAACAAAAATCGGAAGCGCCACCATCCGGGGTCAGGAGGCCGAAGCCAAGGCAGCAGCCACGTCAACCGACGCCGCTGGCGAAGCGCCGCCCGACAGCAAGACAATGCTGTCGAACAAGGTGTTCTGGGTGGGGTCCGGCAAAGGGGCCTTGAGCGCGGCCACCATCAAAGACGCCAAGCGCGACAAGATCATGGCTTCGTGATCGCCCTGCCCTTGCGTGAACTCGCGGATCAAGCGCTGTGTGTTGCCACCGGCCAGCACGCCCGACAAGGCGCCCATGGCGAAGTTCAAGCGAAAGCCCAGGTCTTCGCGCCCCAAGTCGGGCAAGGTGCGCTGAAAGGCGAAGAAAAAGCGCCCCAAGGTCTGGATGTAGTGGCTGTTGATGAAGTCACGCACCACAGGGGATGGATCTGTGTAGGCGCGCCCCAGGAAGTGCAGGTAGCGCTCAGATGAAGGCGAATCACCGCGAGACATCCGCACCGCTGGCAAGAACATCGCCACGAGCACGTGCTCGCAGGTGAGCTTGTCGCCCAAGCTGTTCTCGAACACATCGAGCATGGCCACCCGGCTCTCGTTGAGCGGGTCGAGCTGTCGTGCCAAGACGGCCTGGATCAGCGCGTCTTTGCTGCCGAAGTGGTAGTTCACCGCCGCCAGGTTCACGCCCGCAGCGCCAGTGATCTGGCGCATGGACATGGATTCGAAGCCGCCTGAGACGAACAGCGTCTCGGCTGCGTCAAGGATGCGCGTCTTCGTGTCGGCCGGCGAGAGCCGGGTCGAGGCCTGTGGCATGTTCTGCTTGTCTCCGCAGTACGAACGTTTCAAACGCTCGTTTTATCAATGGCGCGTATGGTATTCGACAGTGGGGCCTCTTGCGCGCCTGCCGGACGAGAAAATGAACCTGATCCCCCAGTTTCCGGGGGACAAGGCCAAGCGGTGACGCCCAAACACCCCCTCCGGAGCGAATGTTCACCGTTTTGCACAGGGTTGCAGCGGCAAACGAATGCCCCACGCCACCGGGTTGACGCCTTTGACGCGCAGGGGCGGCATCAGGAACATGTCGTGGCTGTGAATGGCGTCGGCGGGCAAAGCCGCTGGGTCCTGGCGCAGCACCACGCTGCCGGCTTGCGCCATGTCGTCGGCTCGCACGGGCTGCCAACGCTCGTCCAGTCCAGCGTCCCTCACGGCGGGCATGCCGGGCACATAGGCCGCCAGCTGCCCGCCTTCAAAAAAGGGGGCGTCGACGAAGCGCAAAGGGCATCCGGGCGCCAAACGAGCCCAGTCATCAGAGACACGCTTGGCCAGCTCAGCGGACGGGTAGCCCTGCACGGCGCCTGGCGCGTGCAGCTTGTCCGAGACCGGAGCCGCAGCAAGCACCAATCCCAGCACTTGCATGCCCGCAAACAAGGAGGCCGCCTTGGGCCACGGCAGTGCCTTGAAGAACGGCTCGAACCACACCACCAAGGCAAAGGCCAAAAACTGGAAGGTCTGAACACCCCACTGGGCATGCAACTTGGCACCACCCACCAAGCCCATCAACAACACAAAAGCCAATGGCAGCAGCAGCAACCCTTGCACCCAGGCGGACGCAGGTTTCGCCACCGAGTTCAGCTCACCCTCCGCCGCGGCCATGAGCGGATGCACTTTGCCCTGCCGCACGGCCCAAGCAACCCACGCCAGCAACACCACCAGCGAGGGCCACATCATCCGCAACTCAGACACCACGAACTGCACCAGCCGAACCGAGTCCCCCTCGCCCTGACCGCTGCCCAGCTGGTGGGTGGCATACGCCATGGCATTGGTGTGCCCAGTCAACATCCACCACAAGGGGGCCGCGCTCACCACAGCGGCCATGGCCAATGCCGCCACCAATCCGCGTCGGCCATGGGCGTTGCCAAAGGCACCGGTGCGCCACAAAGCCCACACCACTCCAAACAAAGGCACAAGGGCCTGCAGCTTGGTCGACATGGCCAACCCAGCCCCCACACCGGCCGCGAGCCACCATCCCAGGCGACGCTGGCGAGCAGCCACCGCAGCACACCACACCGTCAGCGCCACGGTCATGACCAAGACGGTGTTGTGGTTGTAGATCCATGCCCGCCAGCTGAACGGTTGCTGCAAGGCCCACAGCATCAGCACGAACAAGGCAGAGCGCGCGCCCAGCAAAGTGCGCGCGGCCAGGTAGGTGAAGACGCCCGTCAAGCCAATGCAAACGGCAGACAAGGCATACAGCGTGGCCGGCACGGGGGGCAACACGCACAACACCAACTTGAACAACCAAGTGGGCAATGGCGGGTGCTTGGGATAACCCAGCTGCCATTGCTGAGCCCAGACGAACTGCTCGGCCATGTCGTGATGCAAGGCGGTGTGCCCTCGCGCCGCCAGGGTCACCCACAACGCCACCAAGGCCATCAGCAGCAGGCCCCAACACACAGGCCGATCGGCGCCCGAAATTGGGGAGGCAGGGGGTTTTCCGGATGCATCAGCGCTCATGCGCGCAAGTCTAATCGCGCTACAGTGGCAGCCGCCTCTGACACACAGCCCGCACAAGCCAAGCCATGTCCACCATCCTCTACCTCACGCAAATCCAGTTCGAATATGGCGCGATCCGGTTGCTGGCCGCCGAGTGCGCGCGCGTGGGCATTCAGCGCCCCCTCGTGGTCACCGACGCGGGCGTGCGTGCGGCAGGCGTGTTGCAAAAAGCGCTGGACGCGCTGGGCGACTTGCCCGTGACCGTGTTCGACCAGACCCCGCCCAACCCGACCGAAGCCGCCGTGCGCGCGGCCCATGCCGTGTGGCAGGCCGGCGCATGCGATGGCCTGATCGCAGTGGGTGGTGGCTCCAGCATCGACCTGGCCAAGGGCCTGGCCATCATGGCCACCCACCCTGGCCCGCTGACCGAGTACGCCACCATCCTGGGTGGCTCGCCCAAAATCACCCCGCAGGCGGCCCCGTTGATCGCCGTGCCCACCACAGCCGGCACCGGCAGCGAAGTGGCGCGTGGCGCCATCGTCATCGTCGACGACGGACGCAAACTGGGCTTCCACTCCTGGAACCTGATGCCCAAAGCCGCCATCTGCGACCCAGAACTGACCCTGGGCCTGCCCCCTGCCCTGACCGCCGCCACCGGCATGGACGCCATCGCGCACTGCATGGAGACCTTCATGGCGCCGGCCTTCAACCCACCGGCAGACGGCATCGCGCTCGATGGTTTGGCGCGCGCTTGGGCTCACATCGAACGCGCCACCCAAGATGGCAGCGACCGCGAGGCGCGCCTCAACATGATGAGCGCGTCCATGCAAGGTGCCATGGCCTTCCAGAAAGGCCTGGGCGCAGTGCACAGCCTCAGCCACAGCCTGGGTGGCGTCAACCCGAAGCTGCACCATGGCACGCTCAATGCCATGTTCCTGCCTGCGGTGATCCAGTTCAACGCCCAAGCCGAGTCCATCCAGAAAGAGCGCCGCCTGGAACGCATGGCCCACGCCATGGGCTTGGCCGCAGGCAGCGACATCCCGCAAGCCATCCGCGACCTCAACGCTCGTCTGGGCCTACCCAAAGGCTTGGCCGACATGGGGGTTCAACGCGACTGGTTCGACAAAATCATCGCAGGCGCGATGGCCGACCATTGCCACAAGACCAACCCGCGCGTGGCCACACCCGATGAATACCGGGCGATGCTCGAAGCCTCGATGTGACGCGTGGGCCCGGAGCCACGGCACCACACGAGGCGCCGCAAAGCCCTGTCAGATGGGCTTGACCTCGCTGACCGGGCAGCCTCGGGCCAACCAAGCCTGCCACTCTTGCGCCAACTCAGCGCTGCGGGCCACCGCCTCGGTCCAGCGCGCCACGCGCTGTGGTTGATCCAGCCCCGTGAAATCGGTGCGGTCGGGCAGCTTGCCGCCCGGCAGCGTTTTCACCCACTGAGGGTTGGGTGCCAAGAGCACCATGTTGTCCAGGCCAGACGTGGCCTTGTGCCGCCACTTGAAAGCCTTGTCCAACCAGCCCGGGATGACCTGCTGCTGGAAGTGCGGGTACAGCACCAGCCCCTTGGGCATGCGGTTGTAGGGCCAATGGAAGTGGTAGTCCACCAAGCCGCCATCCCAATGGGCGCCTTTGATCGCGCCGGGGATGTCGTGCACCGCTTCCAGCATGAAGGGGATGCTGCACGAAGCCAGCATGGCCTGCGTGAAATTGCCTTCGTTCAGGCGCACATGTGCTGTGGGCAAGTCGCGCAGAGCCAAAGGCAGATCGGGCCCGGGCGCTGAAAACACCGTGCGCTCCAAAAACAAGCCCACGGCTTTGCGCGAGGCGGCATTGCCCAGCGTCAAACCCGCAAACCCCAGCCCGGTGCGCACAGGGCCTGCACGTCGCAGCACCTGCCGCCCGCGTGAGGTCAGCACATGCACCTGGTAGTGCGGGTGGTTCAGCAAGGCCTGGGTGTCATCACCAAAAAAGTCTTGCAAGGTTTGGGTGAAGCCAGCCGTGATGCGCTTGGCGCTGGGCATCTTGCGTCCTGGTTCGGGCTCAATGTGTTGGTGGATGTAGCCGTGCGCCAGGCGCTGCAAGGCGTCGACCGGATCGGGCATGGCGGCCGTGGCCATGCGCCAGGCACCGATCGAGGCGCCCACCAAATGCACCGTGTGCTGGCCCTGCGGCAGCCAGTGCCCAAACAGATGCTGGTCAAGGTGGTTGAGGATCAAGCCTTTGGGGCCGCCGGCTGCGGCCGGCACCAAAGCGATGTCGCGCGGCTGCAGTCCTTGCGCAGAGATGTGCCGCAAAGCTTGAGGGCCAGCGTGGATGTGAAGTGCCTTCATACAGCCTGTAAGCATACGGCCGCACAGCGCCTTGTGCAGGTGTAGGCTGGGGCGTGATTCAAATGAGGCCACACGAAGCACCATGCCCAAACCATCAGACCGACACCACTTCCGCTTTCATTTGCCGTTTGCGCACCTTGCATCGGTGTTTGGCGACGACTGGTTTGCACTCAAAGCCGAGGCCTTTGCGCGCTTTTTTGGCACGCCCACGTTTTTGATGTCGCAAACGCTGCTGGTGATCGTTTGGATCGCCATCAACGTCTCGGGTGCGACGCACTTTGACGTCTACCCCTTCATCTTGCTCAACCTGGCCTTCAGCCTGCAGGCGGCCTATGCGGCACCCTTGATCTTGCTGGCGCAAACGCGTCAGGCAGACCGCGACAAGGCCCAAACCGAAGCCGATGCCATGCACCGCGAAGCCTTGGCGCAGGCCAGCGAGCAACGTGAGCTGTTCGCCAGCCAGCAAAACGCCCAGCTGCTGGTGTTGGTGCAACAAAACACCGAACTGACAACCATCACCAAAGCGCTGAGCGAGCGCATCGAGCAACTCACGCGCGAGATCCATGGCAAGTTCATTGCCACAGAGCCCGCACCAGCCGCCATGGCTGATCACACGGCGGCCCCAGCTGCGCCGGCCACAGCCGCCCCCAGCTCAGCGCTTGGTCTGTAGCTTCGCAAAGGCCGCAGCCATGGCCGAGTTGGCCGCGCCTGATGGGGCAGGTGCCGAGGCGCCACGGCCACCGCCACCCTGGCGCTCGTTGCGCGCCGCTGGCTTGAAGCCGTTGTCGCGCGCGGCACCAGCGCCCTTTGGCCCGGTCGCAGCATCGAGCTTCATGGTCAACGAGACACGGTTGCGGGCCAGGTCAACCTCCAGAACCTTGACCTTGACGATGTCGCCCGTCTTGACCACCTCGCGCGCATCGGTCACGAACTTGTTCGACAACTGGCTCACGTGCACCAATCCGTCTTGATGCACGCCCAGGTCCACGAAGGCCCCGAACTGCGCCACGTTGCTCACGGTGCCTTCCAGGACCATGCCTTCTTTGAGGTCCTTGAGGTCTTCCACGCCGTCGTTGAAGCGCGCAACCTTGAAGTCGGGGCGCGGGTCACGGCCGGGCTTTTCCAGCTCGGCGATGATGTCCTTGACGGTGATCGCACCAAACTTGTCATCGGCAAACAGCTCGGGCTTGAGGGTGCGCAGCACCTCGCTCTTGCCCACCAACTCGCCCGCCGCGCGCCCCGTGGCCGCGGCCATTTTCTCGACCACGCCATAGGTCTCGGGGTGCACGCCAGACAAGTCCAGCGGGTTGTCACCCCCACGGATGCGCAAAAAACCTGCCGCTTGCTCAAAGGTCTTCGCGCCCAAGCCAGCCACGTCCATCAACTGCTTGCGGTTGCGGAAAGCGCCATTGGCGTCGCGCCAGCGCACGATGCTGTTGGCGACCGCCGTGCTCAAGCCCGACACGCGCGACAACAGCGGCGCCGAAGCCGTGTTCAGGTCCACACCCACGGAGTTCACGCAGTCTTCGACCACCGTGTCCAGCGTCTTGGCCATCTCGCTTTGGTTGACGTCGTGCTGGTACTGGCCCACGCCAATGCTCTTGGGGTCGATCTTGACCAGCTCGGCCAAGGGGTCTTGCAAACGGCGGGCGATCGACACCGCACCGCGCAAGCTCACGTCCAGCTCAGGCAGCTCTTTGCTGGCGAACTCAGAAGCCGAGTACACCGAAGCGCCCGCCTCGCTCACCACCACCTTGTCGATGGCCGCGCCCGGCGCCAACTGCTGCAGACGCTTGATCAGGTCGGCGGCCAGCTTGTCGGTTTCGCGGCTGGCCGTGCCGTTGCCAATGGCGATCAGGTTGACACCATGGGTGGCACACAGCTTGGCCAAAGTGTGGATCGAGCCCTCCCAGTCCTTGCGCGGCTCGTGCGGGTAGACCGTGCTGGTGTCAAGCACCTTGCCCGTGTCAGACACCACCGCCACCTTCACACCGGTGCGGATGCCGGGGTCCAGCCCCATCACCACGCGCTTGCCAGCGGGCGCGGCCAGCAGCAAATCGCGCAGGTTCTCGGCGAACACCTTGATGGCCGTGGCCTCGGCCGACTCACGCAGGCGCGAGAACAGGTCGCGCTCCAGGCTCAGGCTGAGCTTGACCTTCCAGGTCCAGGCAATGCTTTTGCGAATCAGGTCATCACACGCGCGCTTGCCATGGCTCCAACTCAGGTGGATGGCGATGCGTCCTTCGGCCATGGTGGGCTTGCCCGGCACGACCTCCTCCATCAATGCCAGCTTGACGTCCAAAATCTCTTGCGTGCGGCCCCGAAACACAGCCAATGCGCGGTGCGACGGCACGGTGCGGATCGGCTCGTCGTAGTCAAAGTAATCGCGAAACTTCGACACGTCGGGGTGGTTCTCGTCCTTGCCGTCCATGCGCTTGGACTTGAACAGACCTTCGCTCCACAGCCAGTCGCGCATTTTGCCCACCAAGGCAGCGTCTTCGGCCCAGCGCTCTGACAAGATGTCCCGCACGCCATCCAGCACGGCCAAGGCATCGGCAAAACCCCCTTCGACATTGATGAAGGCGACAGCCTCCAACTGTGGGTCCAGCGTGGGGTCGGCAAAGAGCTTGTCGGCCAAAGGCTCAAGGCCCGCCTCGCGGGCGATCATGCCCTTGGTGCGGCGCTTTTGCTTGAAAGGCAGGTACAAGTCTTCCAGCTCCTGCTTGGTCGGCACCGTCTCAATGGCAGCGCGCAACTCGGGCGTGAGCTTGCCCTGCTCGTCAATGCTCTTGAGCACGGCGGCGCGGCGGTCTTCCAGCTCCCGCAGGTAGCCCAGGCGAGCCTCCAGGTCACGCAGTTGCGTGTCGTCCAGGCCGTCGGTGGCCTCTTTGCGGTACCGCGCGATGAAGGGCACCGTGGCCCCTCCGTCCAGCAATTGCACGGCAGCGTTGACTTGGGCGTGGCGAACCTTGAGTTCGGCCGCCAGTTGCATCAGGATCTTGTCCAAGGTGGGCCCTTGCAGAAATGTCGCGAAAGGGGCGCAGTTTGCCACGGCCCCTGCCCGCAAGCCGGTGAGCCCAGGCGCTTTGCAATCGTCGACAATACGCACCTTCAACGTTGTCTGCACAGCCCCGCCGCACCATGGCCCTGATCCCTTACTTCCTGCCCAAGTCCGTCCTGTTCAATCTGGATCCAGAAGCCGCGCACGACCTGACCATCGGTGCCCTGGCCCGCCTGCAAAACACGCCGCTGGCCTGTCTGTGGGGCGCCAACCGGATTGATGACCCCGTCGAGATCGCCGGCATTCGCTTCCCCAACCGCATTGGCATGGCCGCTGGCCTGGACAAAAACGGCCGTGTGATCGATGGCCTGGGCGCCATGGGCTTTGGCTTTGTGGAGGTGGGCACCGTCACGCCCAAAGCCCAGCCCGGCAACCCCAAGCCACGCATGTTCCGCCTGCCCGAAGCCAACGCCCTGATCAACCGCCTCGGGTTCAATAACGAAGGGCTGGACGCCTTCCTGAGTAACGTCAAACGCGCGCGCTTTCGTCAAAACGGTGGCGTGCTGGGCCTGAACATCGGCAAGAACGCCGCCACGCCCATTGAAAACGCCGTGGACGACTACCTGATCGGCCTGGAGGGCGTCTACCCGCACGCCGACTACGTCACCGTCAACATCTCCAGCCCCAACACCAAGAA
>CANCFV010000045.1 GCA_947377275.1 Burkholderiales bacterium
AACGTCTCCCTCCTGCGAGGCGTCAAACCCGTGCTCCAGCAAGCCAGCGTCACCCTGCACCCTGGTGAAAAAGTCGGCCTCATTGGCCGCAATGGCGCAGGCAAGTCCTCGCTGTTCTCGCTGCTGGCCGGGCGCCTGGCCCCCGATGCCGGCGATGTCGAGATCCCACCGAGCTGGCTGCAACCCGGCGGCATGGCCGAAGTGGCGCAAAACATGCCCGAGACCGACGACTCGGCCACCGACTTCGTGCTGCAAGGCGACGGCCGCCTCATGAAGGCCCAGCAAGACCTGGACGCCGCCGAAGCCGCCGATGACGGCAACGCCATGGCCGAAGCCCACATGGCCCTGGCCGAAGCCGGCGCCTTTGACGCGCCTGCCCGCGCCCAAGCGTTGCTTCTGGGCCTGGGCTTCAAGCTCGAACAAACCCAAGCCCCCGTGAACAGCTTTTCGGGCGGCTGGCGCATGCGCTTGCAGCTGGCCCGAGCGCTGATGTGCCCCGCCAAACTCTTGCTGCTTGACGAACCCACCAACCACTTGGACTTGGATGCGCTGGTCTGGCTGGAAGCCTGGCTGCAACGCTACGAGGGCACGCTGCTGATCATCAGCCACGACCGCGAGTTCCTCGACGCCATCACCAAAGTCACCGTTCACCTGGACGAGGCCAAGCTCACCCGCTACACCGGCGGCTACACGGCCTTTGAGTCCATGCGCGCCGAGCGCATGAGCCAGCACCAAGCTGCGTTCAGCAAGCAACAAGACAAGATCGCTCACCTGAGCAAGTTCATCGCACGCTTCAAGGCCCAGGCCAGCAAGGCCAAGCAGGCGCAAAGCCGGGTCAAGGCGCTCGAGCGCATGGAAAAGCTCGCCCCGGTGCTCACGGCCAGCGACTTCCAGTTCAGCTTCCCCGAGCCGCTGAGCCTGCCCAACCCCATGCTCTCGCTCAAAGAGCTGGCCTGCGGCTACCACGTTGAAGACGGCGAGCCCTTGACCATCGTGGATGGCATCAACCGCTCCGTGCTGCCCGGGCAGCGCATCGGCATCTTGGGCGCCAACGGACAAGGCAAGTCCACCGTGGTCAAGACCTTGGCCAAGATGAATAAGCTCGTCAGCGGCGAAATCACCGAAGGCAAAGGCCTGAGCATTGGCTACTTTGCCCAGCAAGAACTCGACGTGCTGCGCCCCGATGAGGGCCCCATGCAGCACATGATCCGGCTGGCCCGCGAGGTCGGCCCCAATGCGCGCGAACAAGAGCTGCGCGACTTCCTGGGCCGATTCCAGTTCAGTGGCGAGATGGTCAACCAGCCCATTGGCCAGTTCAGCGGCGGCGAAAAGGCCCGCCTGGTGCTGGCCCTGGTGGTGTGGCAGCGCCCCAACCTGCTGCTGCTGGACGAACCCACCAACCACCTTGATTTGACGACACGCGAAGCGCTCAGCATGGCGCTCAACGAGTTTGAGGGCACCGTCATGCTGGTCAGCCACGACCGCGCCCTGCTGCGCGAGGTGTGCGACGAGTTCTGGCTCGTGGCCAAGGGCGAGGTCAGCACGTTTGATGGCGACCTTGACGACTACCAGCGCTGGCTGCAAGAGCAGGCCAAAGAAGTGACTGCCGCCGCCAAAGCCGCCCGCTCAGCAGAACGCAAGGGCGGAGCGCCAACCGAAGCGCCGCAGGCAGCCACCGTGGCCGCGGCACCGGCGCCCGTCGCTGCCACCCCATCCCCTGCGGCCAACACCATCAACCGCGACGACCGCAAGGCCAGCGCGCAAGCCCGGCAAAAGCTGGCCGAACAAGCCAAGCCCCTCAAAGCCGAGCTGAAAAAGGTCGACGCGCGCATGCTCGCGGCCAGCACCGAGCAAGCCACGATCACCGAAACACTGGCCAATCCCAAACTGGGCGGCCCCGAGCGGGCTGAGCAGGGCAAGCGCCTCAAAGCCTTGGGCGACGAGCTCAAAACCCTGGAAGAACGCTGGCTTGAACTGACCGAAGCCATCGAGCAACTCGGCGCTTGACCTACCATCGGCGCATGCCTGACTCCCAAACGCACCAGCGCGCCCCTGACACCTCGATGCAGGCGGCAAAGGCGCGCACCGACGAGCTGCTGCGCTTGGATCACCAGTTGTGCTTCGCGCTCTACAGCGCCTCGCTCGCCATGACCAAGGTCTACAAGCCCTTGCTCGCACCCTTGGGCCTGACCTACCCCCAGTACCTGGTGCTGCTGCTGCTGTGGGAGCACGACGACCGCACCGTCAACGAGCTGGGGCAGGCGCTGCACCTCGACTCGGGCACGCTCACCCCCTTGCTCAAACGCATGGAAGGTGCCGCCCTGCTCGCCCGCCGCCGAGATTCGCAAGATGAGCGTCGGGTGCGTGTGCTGCTGACCGACAAGGGGCGCGAGCTGAAAAGCCAAGCGTCTCAGGTGCCCGTTGAAGTCGGCTGCCAGTTGGGCCTCGTGCCGAATGACATCGCCCAATTGCGCGCGCAGTTGCATGCCTTGCAAGGCAGGCTCAGCCAAGACGGCTGAACCGCGAGCTCAGAGACCCTCCCTCATGCGTGGACAAGGCCACGCAGTGCAACGCCAGCAACTTAAATTGCACACAATTAAATTGCCAACTGCAAATCAACCCAATCAGCAAGGATCTCACCATGTCACTCGAAAAAGTTGTCTACACCGCCCACGCCACTGCCACCGGCGGCCGCGATGGTCGTGCCCAAAGTTCTGACGGCCAGCTCGACGCGGCCCTGTCGGTCCCCAAAGAAATGGGCGGCCAAGGCAAAGGCACCAACCCCGAGCAACTGTTCGCTGCCGGCTATGCCGCCTGCTTCTTGGGCGCCATGGGTTACGTTGCCAGCCAACAGCGCAAGGCCTTGCCTGCCGGCTCGCAGATCAAATCGGAAGTCGGCATCGGCCCCATCCCCACCGGCTTTGGCATCCAAGTGACGCTCAACATCAGCCTGCCCGGCTTGCCCGCTGACGAGGCCCGCGCCCTGGTGGACGCCGCCCACATCGTGTGCCCCTACTCCAACGCCACGCGCGGCAATATCGACGTGACGCTCAACATCGTCTGAGCCCAGGCGCGGCATGGGCGCAAGGAAAAGGCCGGAAATCGGTGCTAATCTCAGGTTTTCACTGATTTTCTGAGGTTGACGCGCTCCACCTGAGCGCCTACGCTTGCGACCCATGCATTTGAAGTCCAGCCGCAGCGGCTGCCCCAACGCCCGACCACAGGGTGATCTTGCCTTTGGCCGCGCGCAGCCTGCGTCGGTCAAGGTGTGCATCGCTGCGGTGCTGGCCGCGGGCGTCATGTGCTTCACGCCCCTCGCAAACGCCCAGTCTCAAGCCCAACAGCCTGTCCAAGGCGGCAATGGTTCGGGCAGCGGCAGCAACCATTCTTTGGCCGCCGCCGCCGCGCTGCTGGGGGTCAACCTCAATGGCAGCGACAAACCAGCGGCAGCATCGAATGCTGCGGTCAACAGCACCGCACCAGCCCCTGCGCCAGCCAACGCTCCGGCAGACAGCAGCACCGACCCCGTTTCGCGCTTCTTGGCCGACAAGGGCCTGCTGCCCTCGACCAAACCCGTCACCGAACTGGCCCAACAGGTGCGCGACAAAGCCACCGACCTGGCCTCCGACCTGGTCATCTCGGCCATGAACTTTTTGGGTGTGCCCTACCGCATGGGCGGCCAATCGCGCGAAGGCGGCTTCGACTGCAGCGGTTTCACCCGCCATGTGTTCGAAAACAGCGTCGGATTGATCTTGCCGCGGCGCGCGTCTGAGCAAGCCAACTCGCCCCAGCTCGTGCCCGTGCAGCAGACCGAACTCAAGCCGGGCGACTTGGTGTTCTTCAACACCCTGCGCCACACCTTCTCCCACGTCGGCATCTACATCGGTGATAACAAGTTCATCCACTCGCCCCGGGCAGGTGGACAAGTTCGCGTGGAAGACATGCGCCAAGCCTATTGGCAGCAGCGCTATGACGGTGCCCGTCGTGCACCCACCGTGTCTGCACGGCAGGCCACCAACAGCGGCAACAACTGAGCCTGCAGCAGGCTTTTGCTGCTTGGCCCACAATCGCAGGCCATGAGCGAAGTACCCAAGCCCTCCTCGGCACGCACCATCCCCATCGTGGAGCAACCGCCATCGGCATCTGCTTCGCGCGCCTGGGCATTGCCTTTGCCGCAGCCCACCAGTGCGGTGCAGCGCCCCTTCCCCCCGCTCGACACCCACAGCAGGCCCCTGCGCGACCTGCGCATCTCGGTCACCGACCGATGTAACTTCCGCTGCGGCTATTGCATGCCGCGCTCGGCCTTTGGCAACGACCACCCGTTTCTGCCCTACGCCGAACTGCTGAGCTTTGAAGAAATCACCCGTGCGGCCAACGTGCTGCTGCCTCTGGGCGTGCGCAAACTGCGCCTGACCGGGGGCGAACCCCTGTTGCGCAAAGACCTGGAACGGCTGGTGGCCCAGTTGTCCGCGCTGCGCACCCTTGATGGCACGCCACCCGAACTGACCCTGACCACCAACGGCACCTTGCTCAAACGCAAGGCGGCGGCGCTCAAGGCCGCAGGGCTGCAACGTGTCACCGTCAGCCTTGATGCGCTCGACAACGCCACCTTCCAGCGCATGAGCGACACTGGCCTGCACGTCCACGAAGTGCTCGAGGGCATCGAAGCCGCGCAAGCGGTGGGGCTGGGGCCCATCAAAGTCAACATGGTCGTGCAAAAGGGCGTCAACGACGACCAGATCCTGCCCATGGTGCGGCACTTCAAAGGCAGTGGCATCGAGCTGCGTTTCATCGAATTCATGGACGTGGGCCAGACCAATGGCTGGCAGATGCAGCATGTGCTGCCCTCAGACGAGGTGCGGGCCCGCATCCACGCGGAGCACCCCCTGCTGCCCGCGCCGCCACATCAGGCGGGCGAGACGGCGCAGCGCTGGTCTCACGCAGACGGGCAAGGGCACGTGGGCTTCATCTCCAGCGTCACCCAGGCGTTTTGCGGCGACTGCAACCGCCTTCGCTTGTCGACCGACGGGCGGCTCTACACCTGCCTGTTCGCCACCCAGGGCCACGACCTGCGCAGCCACCTGCGCGCCACGCCAGCGGCATCTGACGAAGACATCAGCGCGCGGCTGGCCGCTTTGTGGTCACAGCGGCAAGACCGCTACTCCGAGCAGCGCAGCCAGTCACCCACGGGCTCGACCCTTGGTCGAACAGACCACGCACCACGCATCGAAATGAGCTACATCGGTGGCTGACCCCCAAGGCACGCCCCTCACGGGTCACCCAGCGGTCACGGGCTGGCTGCTGGCCGGTGGTGAAGGCCGGCGCATGCAAGGCCTGGACAAAGGCCTACAGCCCTATCAGGGTCGCCCACTGGCCGATTGGGTGCTGAGCCAACTCGCCCCCCAGTGTCAGGCGCTGCGCGTGAGCGCCAACCGCAACCTCGACGCCTACTGTGCCTTGCTCGAAGCACACCAAAGTGCACCGACGCCCATTGGCGTCTGGCCTGATGACCCCGACCTGCCCGCCGCCAGCGGACCACTGGCTGGCATCCTCACCGCTCTGCGGCACACCGACGCCGACTGGCTGCTCGTGGCGCCCTGCGACACACCTCACCTGCCGCTCGACTTGGTCTCCCGCCTGATGCAAGCCGCGCTGGACCAAGACGCCGACGTGGTGACACCGTGCACCCAGGCCCCGGGCGAGGCCGTGCAGCACCACTGGGCCTGCGCCCTGCTTCACAAGCGGGTCAGCCCCCAAACCCAGGGGATGTTCGTGTCAGGCGAACGGAAATTGCGAGCCTGGGCTCAAGCACAACGCTGGTGCAGCGTATCCTTCTCCGACCACGCCGCTTTCGACAATTTCAACACCCTGGAGACACTGCATGGCAGGCCCTGAGACACCGGTGCGCATTGCACGGCTCGCCCCTGCGGAGTTGAGCGCTTACAAAGCGCTGCGAGACGAAGGTCTGCGCCTGCACCCCGATGCGTTTGACGCCGACGTCGAGAGCGAGAAAGCGCGTCCACCCGAAAGCTACATCGGCCGCCTTGGCTTGAACGACACCCTGGGGGGCAGCTTCCTGCTGGGCGCCTGGGAAGGCCGCCAGCTGGTGGGCATGATCGGGCTGGAGCGCCCATCACAGCACAAGCTGCGCCACAGTGCCGAACTCAACAGCATGATGGTGCACCCGCAGCACAGTGGAAAGGGCATCGGGCAGTTGCTGGTCGGGCAGGCGGTCAGTGAGGCACGCCAAGCCATTGGTCTCGAACAGATCTACTTGCGTGTCAGCACATCCAGCAACTCGGCCATTCGCCTGTACGAACGCGCAGGCTTCCAGCCTTGCGGCGTGGTGCCCCATGCGATCAAGCTCGTTGAAGGCCCAGGCCAGGTCCGCTATTTCGACAAGCTGGCCATGGTCCTGATCCTCTGAGGCTCAGCGCGCCTCGGCCGCCCCTCTGTTGGCCAGGCCATCGGCCCGCTCATTGCCAGGGTCGCCCGCGTGGCCTTTCACCCAGCGCCAATCGACGTCGTGCTGTTTGGCCAGGTCATCGAGCTTGCGCCACAGGTCGTCGTTCTTCACCGGCTTGTTGTCGGCCGTTTTCCAGCCGCGGCGCTTCCAGCCCACGATCCACTCGGTGATGCCCTTGCGCACGTATTCGCTGTCCGTGTAGACCACGATCTTGCAGCGGCGTTTGAGCGCACCCAAGGCCTCGATCACGGCCGTCAGCTCCATGCGGTTGTTGGTGGTGACCATCTCGCCGCCCCACATCTCGCGCTCGTGAGGGCCTGACACCATCCACACACCCCAACCGCCGCGCCCCGGGTTGCCTTTGCACGCACCATCGGTGTAGACCACCACGGCCGGCGTTGCTGACTCACTCATCCAATGACATCCTGTTGAACGTGACCTTGCCGTTGATGGCGTTGGGCCACGACCGCCGGCGCTGCAGGAGCAGTCACACGGCTGCGTTTGATCTTGCCCACCAAGCGCATGCCACGCGCACGCTTGACGGCCACCACGAAATACACGGCACCCAGCACGGGCCACCAGCGCTCTCCAGCGCCCTCCATCCATTGCAGACGAGACCACGACTGCTCGGTGCGCACCACGGGACGGTAGCAGCCAAAGCATCCCGCCTCCACCTCCAGGTCCAGCAAACGCAACCAGTCGCGCAAGCGCCAGTACGCGATGAACTCGCCCTGCGGCAACACGGTGGCCGAGCGCACGCCCCAATGGCCCATGCGCTGCCACAAGCCCCACAAACTGGTTGGGTTGAACCCAGCGATCACCACACGCCCTTCGGGCACCAGCACGCGCTCGACCTCGCGCAAGGTATGGTGCGGGTCACGCGCCAGCTCCAAAGCGTGAGGCAACACAACCAGGTCCAGGCTGTTGCTGGCAATGGGCAACGCCTCAAAATCACATCGCAAACTGAAGGGCGCCCCCTCTGACCCATCGGGCGAAGCACTGCCAGAGCCCGCATCCCAGGGGCCAGGCGCAGGCTCACAGCCATGGTGTTGAAAGGACATAGGCGGTGTCCAACCCTGGTAGGCACCATCCAATGCCAACCACCGGTGCTTCATGCGGTTGGCCCGCAAACCGTCGAGTTCTGGCAAACCCAGCTGCAAGGCATGGAAGCCAAACACGTCTGCCACCAGGCGGTCCATCTGGGCCTGCTCCCACTCCAGCAAGGCCTGGCCCGGCGGCAAGGCCAGCCAGGGGTGCAACTCTATAATCGGGTCTATCTTGCTCATGAATCTGCTTGCCCTACCCGCCTTCACCGACAACTACATCTGGATGATCCACGATGGGCAAAACGCCCTGGTGGTTGACCCAGGTGATGCCGCGCCGGTCAAAGAAGCATTGCAACTGCACGGGCTCACGCTGACCGCCATTCTAGTGACCCACTTCCACCCAGACCACACCGGTGGACTGGCGACATTGCAAAGCAGCGACATACCGGTCTATGGCCCCCGCTCGGAAGACATCGCCGGGGTGACGCACCCGGTGGGCGAGGGCGACGAACTGGCATGGTCCTCGCTTCGCTTTCGGGTGTGGGACACGCCCGGGCACACCGCCGGACACATTGCTTACTTGGCCGATGACGCCAGAGAGTCATCCCCCTGGCCTTTGACAGCCTTTGTGGGAGATACACTGTTCAGCGGCGGCTGCGGCAGGGTGTTCAACGGCACCATCGAGCAGTTGTTTGCCAGCCTTACCCGGCTCGGCAACCTGCCCGGCAGCACCCGAGTCTGCCCCACACACGAATACACCCTCAGCAACCTGCGCTTCGCCCAGGCCGTTGAGCCCAGCAACACCAACCTGGCTGCGCACATGGCGCGGTGCCAAGCGCTCAGGGCGCAGCACCAGCCCACCTTGCCCACCAGCACGCGGCTTGAGAAGGACATCAACCCCTTCTTGCGTTGCACCGAACTTGAAGTGGTCTCCAGCGCTCAGCAGCACGGCGCGAGGGATACCAGCCCGATGGCTGTTTTTGCCGCGCTGCGCCAATGGAAGAACACATTCTGACAATGAAGACCACACGCCTGATGACGCGCTCGCTCACCCTGAGCTTGAGCGCCCTGACCTGCCTGATCCTGTCTGCCTGCGGCACCGCTTACGGCCCCCAAGCCAGCAAGCCGCAAATCGACCTCGACAAACTGCTGCAATCGAGCCCACCGGCCATGGGCTATGCCAACGCAGGCAGCAAGGTGCTTCACAACACCACACGCCAAGACCCTCGTTCGGGCCTGCAGATCGACGTGAACCCCATGACGCTGGCACCTGCAGGCACGCCAGCGACCAACCCTTCGGCCACCGCCGACGCAGCCACGGGTGACCAAGAAAGCCGTGAGGCCATCGGTACGCCCACCGACCCACTGCGCCCCGACGCGACGCTGAACCTGGGCGATGCCACGGCCACGCAAGACCTCTGGGCCCGGGTGCGCAAAGGCTACGCACTGCCCCCCTTGAACACCGACCTGGTGGCCGACCACGAGCGCTGGTACACCAGCCGTCCGGACTACGTGCAGCGCATGACCGAGCGCGGCAGCCGCTACTTGTTCCATGTGGTTGAAGAGATTGAGCGTCGCAAGATGCCATCCGAGCTGGCCCTCCTGCCCTTCATCGAAAGCGCATTCAACCCTCAGGCCCAATCGTCGGCACGCGCATCGGGCATCTGGCAGTTCATGCCCGCCACCGGCAAGGACTTCGCCCTCAAGCAGAACGTGTTCCGTGACGATCGCCGCGACGTGCTCGCCTCGACCCGCGCGGCCCTGGACTACCTGCAACGCCTGTACCGCCAATTTGGCGATTGGCACCTGGCCTTGGCCGCCTACAACTGGGGCGAGGGCAATGTGCAAAAGGCGATCAACCGCAACGCACGTTTGGGTCTGCCCACCGATTACCTCAGCCTGAACATGCCGCCCGAAACGCGCCACTACGTGCCCAAGCTGCATGCCGTGCGCAACCTGATCGGCAAGCCCGAGGCTTATGGGCTGACCTTGACCCCGATCGAAAACCACCCGTACTTCGTGAGCGTGCCATTGCAGCGCGACATGGACCTGTCGCTGGCCGCTCGCTTGGCTGGTTTGCCACTGGACGAGTTCAAGGCGCTCAACCCATCGCAGAACAAGCCGGTCATCCTGGCCGCGGGTACGCCGCAGGTGCTGCTGCCCTATGACAACGCCAGCCTGTTCGTGCACAACCTCAGCGCGCACAAGGGCCCACTGGCCAGCTGGACGGCCTGGGTCGTGCCTCGCACCATGCGGCCCAATGAAGCCGCTCAGCAAGTGGGCATGAACGAAGCCTCGCTGCGAGACATCAACCACATCCCCCCGAAGATGCTGATCAAGGCGGGCTCCACCCTGTTGGTATCACGCTCACAACAGCGCGAGCAAGACGTGTCAGAAGCCCTGGCAGACCACGCCATGATGGCCTTGGCCCCTGACCTGCCGCCAATGCGCCGCATGACGCTCAAGGCCGGCAAGCGGGACACGGTCCAGGCCGTTGCCAACCGCTACCGCGTGAGCCCGCAGCAAGTGGCGCAATGGAACCGCACCTCGGCCAATGCCACGTTTGCACGTGGTCAAACCATCGTGGTCTTTGTCCCCAACAAGTTGGCGTCATCCACCCGCACCGCCAAGGCCACCGCAACAGCACGCAACAGCAAGGCCAGCACACGCGTCAGCGCCGCCAATGCGCCACGCAAGGTGGCCTCTGCCAAGCCTGCGCAGTCAGCGCGAGCAAGCCGCAACGTGGCCACTCGCAACACGCGCGTCCGCGTGGCCAGCTCGCACTGAACCAACGCTTGAAGCGCGGGTTGCCAGCCTTCGCTGGCATGAAAAAAGGGGCGACTTGGTCGCCCCTTTTGCTTGGCTCAAGCCAGCCCTGGTTCAGGGCGTGTAGACCAAGGGGGTCAACGGGTTGCCTGGTGCAATGCTGGCGCAGTTCTGGGGCGCAGGCTTGCCAGCGAAGCGGTCATCGACCCAAGCGGTGGCCCAAGGCAGCCAGTTGGCCATCGTCAGAAAGTGGCTGGTGCCCCACTCTTTGTGCTGCACCGACACGCCTTGAGCGCAGTACTGGCGAGCCAGCGTGCGCACATCGCCCGCCAGCATCACACCGTCACCAGCGCCCCACAAAGGCGAGGGCTTGGTGCCCTCCCAGATGCCGCCCGTGCCCTGCCCGACCTGCAGAGGGATCTCAGGCGTGCCGCCGGTGCCCATGATGACCTTGTTCACCGCCTCAACATACTCTTTGATCTTGGTGCGATCCAGGTACTCGGGCTTGACCAAATCCTTCCAGGTCACACGGCTGTACTGACCCAGCACGTAGGCGATCGAGGCCTTTTGCATCCGGTCGTAGACCTCTTGACCGCGGGGGCTCAGGTACTGCTGAATGGGGAGCTCATATGAGCGCGAGACACCGATGACCGCCATGGGCACCACACCGCCCCAGATGGGCGCACCTTCAACGTAGGTCAGGTTGTGCTCGGGGCTCACCAGAGTGCCGCCAAAGGCGGCGCCGATCAGGTTGGGCTTGAGATCAGGGGCATAGCTGGGGGCCAACTCGGCAGCCCACTCGGTGGCAATGGCGCCGCCCGAGTAACCCATCATCACGACCTTCGCATCCCTGGTAACGCCGATTTGGCTGTCATTGAAGGTTGCGCGGATCGCGTCCAGCGTGTTGTAGCCATATTCCGGACCGGCAGCGAAGTTGGCCTTCTGACCTTCGGTGTCAGAAATGACCACGGTGTAGCCCTTCTTGACGTAGGTGCCGAACAGAACGGTCTCGACCGCAGGCAACAAATCGGGCAGGCGCTTGCCACCTGCGTAAGCACGCGATGGCGAGTCTTCCGGGTTCAGCGAGTCATAGAACGACTGGTACGAAATCACCTTGTTCTTGTTCGTGCAACTGGTCTTGCTGCAGTCGGGCGCAAAGACGGTGGTCACGTTGGTCGTGGGGCGCAGCTTCGCATCGGTCGAGCGATACACCAGCTGGGTGGCATTCAACGACGTCTTGATGCCCGCGATGTAAACCGAGATGGTCCGCGTCTTGAGGACCGTGCCCGGCGCGATGCTGGACAAAGGCTCGCTGCCCGCATATTGGTAAAACGGATCAGGCGCAGTGACAGCGGCTTGTGACAAGCACGGCACCATGAGGGCAGCGACTGCAGCATGGGCGGCGCTGGGCAGCAGACCTCGGGTGCGGGAATGGATGGGCATCAATGACTCCTGGCGTGGCGATTCGTTTGAGTGGTTGGCTTGGACCGCGCTCACCAGTGGCCGCAAGGGCCACGTCGATCAAGCTGCGACACGTCGCACAGCGCAAAGCGCTGCAACGTGCGCCACCATCGTGCGCAAGAATTCACACCCAAAATGTCAGGCGTTAAACAATCCACGGGTTTGTGATAGCCACGTTTTCCCGCGTGGGGAGCGCCAAACCGCGCAAAGCATCACGGAACTACCCTTGTCTGCGATGCTGACCGCTCATTGCAAGTGGCTCGCCGAGCCATCCCTTCAGCGGCGGTCCATGAACGCATGGGCGATCGTGCCCAGGTCCACATACTCCAGCTCACTGCCCACAGGCACGCCCCGCGCCAGGCGCGTGACCTTCAAGCCAAGGGCACGCAACTGCTCATTCAAGATGTGGGCCGTGGCCTCGCCCTCGGCGGTGAAATTGGTGGCCAAGATGACCTCCTCCACCCAGCCGTCAGACGCACGCGCCACGAGGCTGCTCAAACCGATGTCGTGCACGCCCACACCATCGAGCGGGCTCAAGCGCCCCAGCAGCACAAAGTACTGCCCTTTGTAGCTGCCTGTGCGCTCGAGTGCGGCCTGATCGGCTGGCGTTTCAACCACGCACAGCAGGCGCCGATCACGGCCGGCATCGGCACACACATCGCACACCGGGGCCCGGCTGAAGGTGTGGCAACGCTCGCAGTGGCCAATGTCGGTCACGGCCGCCTGCAGCGCCTGAGCCAGCTTCAAAGCAGCCTCTCGATCGTGCTGCAAGAGGTGGTACGCCATGCGCTGGGCAGACTTTTGCCCGACGCCGGGCAAACACCGCAGCGCATCGACCAAACCGTCCAAGACCAAATCAGCCATGCAGGCCCGCCCGTCAGAAAGGCAGCTTCATGCCGGGAGGCAGGGGCATGCCAGCGGTCAGCTTGCCCATTTTTTCTTGGCTGGTGGCCTCGGCGCGGCGCACCGCGTCGTTGAAGGCCGCGGCAACCAAGTCTTCCAGCATGTCCTTGTCATCGGTCATCAGGCTGGGATCGATGGTGACTCGCTTGACTTCGTTCTTGCAAGTCATCAGCACCTTGACCAGGCCCGAGCCCGACTCGCCCTCGACCTCGATCAAGGCGAGTTGGTCCTGCGCCTTCTTGAGGTTGTCTTGCATTTGCTGGGCCTGTTTCATCAGGCCTGCCAGTTGTCCTTTGAGCATCGCTCGTCCTTTCTTGCGCAAAACGCGATTGTCGCCGGGAACACCGGCCAGATCAGGGCAAGGCTGCACGGGGCAGGCACAGCCATCGTTCATCAAATGGGGCGTACCGAGCCAGGCACGATGCGCGCCCCCGGGTGTTGTGCCAGCAGGCTGGTGACCAAGGGGTCTGACTCGATCAGGCGCTGGGCCTGGTGCTGTTTGAGTTCACGCGCCACCTGGTCGCGCTGCGACGGCGTGTTGCGCGCGGGCCCGTGGTCCACGGCCAACACCACCTCACGCCCCAAGTGCGTCGAAATCGCCAGGGCCAGACGGTCTCGCAACACCTCGGTGCGCAGGCTCTCGCGCTCGACGATCAAGCGCCATGGCGAAGGGCCAGCACCTGCTGCAGCGGCGTCGTCGCGGGCCACGCATTGGGCCTGCATGGCCAACTCTCGCACCAAGGCTGAAATCGCACCAGCGGCATTAAGTTGCGCCACCAGCTCGGCCCATTGGTCAGACAGGGGCTCGGCGCCGGGTGCTGGCAAATCGAAGGGCAAGGCCGGCGGCGCGGCAGCCGGGCTGGGTGGCGCAGACTCGGCCACGCCCGGCACCTCGTCCAGCGGCACCGAAGCCATCGCCCAAGCTTCCATGTCGTCCTCGGCAACCGCAGAAGGCTCCTCCTGCGGCAGCTCGGAAGGCGCCGCGTCCGAAGGCGATGCTTGCGCGATCGGTTTGGCGCTGTGCCCTCCCACCAGTGCCACGTCAGTCAAGGTGTCAGGCGCTTCCCAAGGCGGCGTGGACACAACCGCCGCCTGCTGAACGGCCTGGGCGGGCGCTGCTGGCGCCGCCACAGCAGCCACAACCTTGGTCGTCGAGTGCGCCTCAATCGGCGGGGCCGGTGGACGCGCCACCGCAGCCACAGACACCCGCTGCGAGGGCTCGGCCGTCAGCTGAGCTGCGACCGAGCCTTCAGCTTTTGGGAGGCTCGCATGCCCCCCTTGCGCCAGCGCGCTCCCCGGCTTGAAGGCCAACAGGCGCAGCAAAAGCATCAACAGGCCGCTGTACTCGTCTGGGGACAAGGCCAACTCCGCCCGCCCCTGCAAGCACAGGCTGTAAAAAAGCTGAGTCTCGTCAGGCGCCAACAGAGGCGCCAAGGCCGACCAAGCCGCAGCATCAGGGTCATCGCCCACGTCCAACGAAGGCACAGCCTGGACGACCGCCATGCGTTGCAGCGCCGAAGCCAACTCCTCCAGCGTACCGGCGCCCGACAGGCCCAATTGCCGCAGGGTGTCAACGGCCACCACGATGGCGGCTCCGTCACCCGCTGCCACGGCCTTGATGATGTTTTGCACATGCGTGCGGTCGACCGCGCCCAGCATCTGGCGAACCGCCGCTTCCAGCAACTGGCCACCGCCAAAAGCGATGGCCTGATCGGCCAGCGACATCGCGTCCCGCATCGAGCCGCGAGCCGCCCGAGACAGCAAGCGCAAGGCGTCAGGCTCGAAAACAATGCCCTCGGCCTGCAAGACGACGGCGAGGTGTTCTTGCACCGTTTGTGCAGCCATGGGGCGCAAGTTGAATTGCAAACAGCGCGACAAGACCGTGACCGGCACCTTTTGCGGATCGGTGGTGGCCAGCACGAACTTGAGGTAATCGGGCGGCTCTTCCAGGGTCTTGAGCATGGCGTTGAACGCCGTGTTCGAGAGCATGTGCACTTCGTCGATCATGTAGACCTTGAAGCGCCCGACCACAGGCTTGTAGACCGCCTGCTCCAGCAACTGCGAGATCTCGTCGACCCCGCGGTTGGAGGCCGCATCCAGCTCGATGTAGTCCACGAAGCGGCCAGCATCGATGTCACGGCACGGCTGGCACTGCCCGCAAGGGGTGGCCGTGATGGTGCCCGCCCCTTCCGGGCCGACGCAGTTGAGCGACTTGGCCAGGATCCGCGACACCGTGGTCTTGCCCACCCCGCGCGTGCCGGTGAACAAGTAGGCGTGGTGCAGACGCTGCTGCGACAAGGCATTGCCCAAGGCCTGGACAACGTGCCCTTGGCCCACCATCGTCTCGAAGCTGCGGGGGCGGTATTTGCGTGCAAGAACCATTGAACTCATCCGATGATTCTAGGGGCTTGCACAGGGCCGGCTTGGCTGGAAAGTCAAACAGCGGCACCTCCTCTGAAACATCTGGAAACAGCTTGCACCAGAAAGTGCTCGCACGGTCTAGTGTCAACCGACGAAATCCGGACGGCCGGCCCTACAATTGTTGAGCGCGCTAAATGCGCCGCGTCATCTGCAGGTCATTCCCGTCATTTGCGCGCCCTCGGTTGACTCGTTTTGCTCTGGCCCGGACAAAGTGAGTGCAGTCGCCGTATCACTCCATGTGGGCCCGATGTATGTCATTTCAGAGTTTGGGGTTGATCGAACCCTTGTTGAAGGCGATCCAAGAAACTGGCTACGAAACGCCAACCCCGATTCAAGCACAAGCCATCCCAGCGGTCCTCGCTGGTGGCGACCTTCTGGCAGGTGCCCAGACTGGCACCGGAAAAACGGCCGGATTCACCCTCCCCTTGCTGCACATGATGGCAGCGAAAGCACCTGCGGCAACAGGACAGACCAAACGTGTGGTTCGTGCGTTGATTTTGACGCCCACCCGCGAGCTGGCTGCCCAGGTAGAAGAAAGCGTGCGCGTTTACGGCAAATACCTGCCCTTGCGCTCGATGGTGATGTTTGGCGGTGTCGGCATGAACCCACAAATCGACGCCCTGCGCCGCGGCGTCGATATCCTGGTGGCCACGCCTGGTCGTTTGCTGGACCACCATCAGCAAGGCACGCTGGACCTGAGCCACGTCGAATTTTTTATCCTGGACGAGGCCGATCGCATGCTGGACATGGGATTCATCCATGACATCAAGCGTGTGCTGGCGGTGCTGCCTGCGAAAAAACAAAGTTTGCTTTTCTCTGCCACTTTTTCGGACGAAATCAAAGCACTGGCCGAGCGCCTGTTGAATTCGCCACAAGTGATTGAGGTGGCCCGGCGCAACGCGACCGCAGAAACCATTGCGCAAAAAATCCACCCCGTGGACCGCGACCGCAAAAAAGAGTTGCTCACGCACCTCATCCAGCAGCACAACTGGAACCAAGTTTTGGTTTTCACGCGCATGAAACATGGCGCCAATCGCTTGGTTGAATACCTGCTCAAGCAGAACATTTCGGCCATGGCGATTCACGGCAACAAGAGCCAAAGCGCCCGAACCCGCGCACTCGCCGATTTCAAATCGGGTGACCTTCAAGTCCTGGTGGCCACCGACATCGCTGCGCGCGGCATCGACATCGATCAGTTGCCGCATGTGGTGAATTTCGAGTTGCCAAACGTGCCAGAAGACTATGTGCACCGCATCGGTCGCACGGGTCGCGCTGGTTCAGAAGGCGAGGCCATTTCGCTGGTGTGCGTGGACGAAGACGGCTTCTTGTCCGACATCGAAAAACTCATCAAGCGCAGCATTCCCCGCGAGGTGGTTGCTGGCTATGAGCCAGACCCACATGCCAAGGCCGAGCCCATCCAGTTGGGCCGCCGCACGTCGAACGGCGCGCCTGGTGCTCGTCCCTCGGGTACCGGTCGCGGTGGACGCCCAGGCGGCTCCCAAGGCGGAGGTGGCGCGCGCCAAGGTGCGGCCGGCAACGGTGGTGGCACATCACGCGGTGGCCAGGGATCAGGACGCAGTGGCCAAGGCGGCCATGCGCCGGCGCGCGCGCGCACTCGCTGAGCAAGAGACAGGTCGCCTCTGGCGACTCAGGCTTTCAAGGCAACAAAAAACCCGGCATGGCCGGGTTTTTTGTTTGAACAAGCCTTATCGAAAAGGCCTGTTGCGCTGGCTTGAATTACTTCGAAGCAGCAGCGGAAGCGGAAGCAGCGGCCTTCTTGGCAGCGTGGTGCTTCTTCTTCTTGGCCAGCTTCTTGGCAGGAGCCGAAGCAGCAGCAGTGGCAGCAGGAGCCGAAGCGGCAGCTTCAGCGGCGAAAGCGCCCATAGCGAACATCGAGGCGACCAGAGCAGCGATCAGCTTTTTCATGAGGAAACTCCAAAAGAATGTGGTTGGTGGTCAGGCTGGCTCACGCCGCCTGTGAAGGTTCAACGCGAACGGAAAACAGCCGGTTGACAGGTTCTCAAAATTTTTTACTCACTCGAAAGCCGATTCTCTGAACCACTTGGTGGCAACCCATTTCTCTCCAGCCACCACCGGCGCGCCGCCATGCAAACTCAAGGACGATGGGTTGGCTTGCGCGTATGAGAAAAACACCGCCGACCCTGCATGTGCCTGCACGCTCAAGCCCGCGTCTGGAAAGGTGGTGGCGCCGCCAGAAGCCGGTGTATTGAGGTACATCACCAAGGTGGCCACGCGCTGGCCTCCTCTTTTCAATATGGCAGGCGCGCTGGCTTGATCCACATCAAAATAATCAAAATGAGGCCGATATTCGGCGCCGGGCCGGTAACGCAAAACCTGCAAACCCTCACCATGATCCACAGGCCATCCGGTCAAGGCCGCAATGCGGGTCTCTAGCCTTTGGCACAAGTCATTTTCACCGCGGTTGAAAAACATGCCCTGGCTGGTGCGCGCGGCGTTGACCTCGCTGGCGCCCGGCGCCTGAGCCACGGTCTCGGATCGATCCAGCCTCGGGGCGGCCAAGGCCATCAGGTCCACGCATTCTTGCGCTGAAAGAAGATCGCCCAGCACCGTCAGGCAAGGCTGCTGCACTTGCATGTGCACGTTGATGGCGCGGTCGTGAGCCCAGATGCTGCCCCGGCCTTGAGCGTCGATCAGAGGCACCTGCACGGGCGCCATTGGTGCGTGATTGGCGGGCGCCTGCACCTGACCTACCGACCGCAATGCGGCCCATGCCACGTCCGAGTCCCACCCGCTGGCCAACATGGACTCCAGCAGCGCACCTGGCAACTGCCCTGCTTGGATCTGTTCAGAGAGCCATTGACGCAACGCGGGCGTGATCGATTGCTGAGACATGCGCCCCTCCACGGCGTGACAAACTCAATTCAAGCAGCCAGTCGCCGACGGAACACCAAGCGGTCAGCGGTCGACACCACCGCGTCGTGGGCGTAGCCCTCGGCGGTGAAGTCCAGCAAATCCTGAGGCTTTTGAGCCCGTTTGGCGATGGCATGACGTGCCATCAACCCGCGCGCGCGCTTGGCATGGAAGCTGATGATCTTCCACTGCCCCCCCTTCCAATCCTCGAATACACACTCGATCACGCGGGCTTTGAGTGCCTTGCGCTTGACCGACTTGAAGTACTCCTGCGAAGCCAGGTTGACGATGACCTCACTGCCTTGCTCTGCCAGTACCGCATTGAGGTGCTGGGCCAGCGTGTCGCCCCACCAAGCGTAGAGGTCTTTGCCCCGCGGATTCGCCAGCTTGGTGCCCATCTCCAGGCGGTAGGGCTGCATCCAGTCCAAGGGACGCAGCAGCCCATACAACCCGCTCAAAATGCCCACGTGCTCTTGGGCCCAGTCCAAATCAGCCTGCGCCAGGCTGCCCGCATCCAGCCCTTCGTAGACATCGCCATTGAAGGCCAGCACGGCCTGCTTGCTGTTGTCCTTGGTGAACTCGGGCGACCAGGCGGCGTAGCGCGCCACGTTGAGCGTCGAGAGCGCATCGCTCAAATCCATCAGCGATGCGATCTGGGCAGGGGTGTGGGGCCTGAGCACTTCGATCAAGGCCGCCGACTCGTCGATGAACTGAGGCAAGGTGTGCCGCTTTGTGGTGGCAGGTGTGTCGTAGTCGAGGCTTTTGGCTGGGGACAGCAAGATCAGCATGGGGCAACGGTTCCTATCGGTGAGCCAGCTCGCGACCGGCGAGTCGATCATACGGCGCCGCCATGGCTGCGCATTCAGGCCAAGCCTCATAGAATCGGTGCATCCCCAACGCCCCACCCTTGTCGGCACCTGCCCATGGCCATCTACCGCATCAAAGACCAAGTACCGAACGTTCACCCATCCGCCTTCGTGGCCGAGTCGGCAGACGTGATCGGTCAAGTCAACCTGGCAGAAGGCACCAGCGTGTGGCCTCAAGCTGTGCTGCGGGGCGACAACGAGCCCATCACGCTGGGCGAGCGCTCAAACGTGCAGGAAGGCGCGGTGCTGCACACCGACATCGGCTTTGCCTTGAACATCGGCACCGACGTGACCGTGGGCCACCAAGCCATGTTGCACGGCTGCACCGTGGGCGATGGCTCGCTGATCGGCATCCAGGCCGTGGTGCTCAATGGTGCCGTGATTGGCAAAAATTGCCTGGTAGGCGCCGGCTCATTGGTGACCGAAGGCAAGGTGTTTGGCGACGGCCTGCTGATTTTGGGGTCTCCGGCCAGGGCGATCCGCCCGCTGCTCGACGCAGACAAAGCCCGGATGCATGTGGGAACGGCTTTCTATGTGGACAAGGCCGCCCAATACAAAACAGACTTGGTGCGCATTGACGCACCTTCAAAGTGAACCCATGAGTGAATTGCACAAGTTTTTGTTCGAAGGTCTGCCCGTTCGGGGCATGCTGGTTCGCCTGACCGACAGTTGGCAAGAAGTGCTGCGCCGTCGGCAAGAGGGCGAGCCCTTTGACGCACCGCTGCGCCGCCTGCTGGGCGAGATGAGCGCCGCTGGCGTGCTGATGCAAGCCAACATCAAATTCAACGGTGCTGTGGTCATTCAGATCTCGGGCGATGGCCCGGTGAAGCTGGTCGTGACGGAGGTGCAGTCCGACCTGTCCTTCCGCTCCACCGCCAAGGTGGTTGGCGAGCTGCCCGCCACCGACAACGGCCGCTTGCCGCTGGAGGTGATGGTCAATGTCAACGGGCAAGGACGCTGCGCGATCACGCTAGACCCCAAAAACCGCATGCCAGGGCAACAGCCCTACCAAGGCGTGGTGCCGCTGCACGGAGATCACCGCGAGCCCCTTCACGATTTGAGCGAGGTGCTGGAGCACTACATGCTGCAGTCGGAGCAACTCGACACCAAGCTGATCCTGGCGGCCAATGACGAGGTCGCGGCGGGCCTGCTGATCCAGCGCCTGCCCGTGACGGGCGAGGCCAATCTGGCGGGCGCCACGCACCATGAAGATGACATTGGCCTGAACGAGCACTACAACCGCATCGTGCACCTCGCGTCGACGCTCAAGCAAGAAGAGTTGCTCACGCTCGACGCTGACACGATCTTGCGCCGCCTGTTCTGGGAAGAAGACCTGCGCAAGTTCGAGCCCATGGCGGGCCCCACCGGCCCGCGCTTTGCCTGCACTTGCTCGCGTGAACGCGTGAGCAACATGCTGCGCAGCCTAGGGCAAGAAGAGGTGGACTCGATCGTGGCCGAGCAGGGTCAGGTCGAAATTGGCTGTGATTTCTGTGGCCAAAAATACGTCTTCGACCCGATCGACACGAGCGAGTTGTTCACCGACAGCAGCCAGACACCGCCAGGCTCAACCCGCCTGCAATGAACCGAAGTACAGCGACGACTCAGTTGCGAGGCAGCCAGTGCTGCTCGCACTCACCGTCGTCGCAGTTGTCACAAAACCAGCGCCACCGGGCCTGACCGGGCTGACTTGCCATGCGGGCCTGCCGCGCAGGTGCATCCAGCCGGTGCTCAATGGCGGCCAATGCGTGCTGGATGCGACGCACACCTTGTCCAGCCACAACCGCGTAGGCCAGACCAGCCCCCTGCAAAGCATGCCGGATCAGTCCGTCCACGGGCTCACGCACGTGCTCACCATCACGCTGGATGCCGTCGCTGCGCCAGGCCAGGTCCAGGCTGGTGAGCAAGGTGATGTCGGCCTGGGTGTGGTCTTGCAAGGCCTGCGGGTAAAGCGACACATCACCGAACACGAACTCACTGTAGACCGCGGTCATGAGGGCCGTGGTGTCTGCCAGCACGATGCGGTGCAACTGAGCCGCCTCATGGATGCGCCGTGTTTGCTCGGCCGCGATGCCAGCTTGCTCGTCCACACGGGGCGTGCGGGCATGGCGATCGCAAAAAGCCCGCAAGGCCTCAGGCACCATCACGGCATCCAGCCCCCTGCCCTGCAGCACGCGGGCCAGCTCGCTGGCCAGCACGGTTTTGCCGGTGCTCTCTGCGCCGACCAAGGCCACCACCAGCGCCGTCATGCGGATGCCCCGGCTTGACGAGCATCACGCAGCCATTGGCGCCAACCGGCCACCGACAGCAAGGCGAAAACGCCGTACAGAATCACCGTGAGCCACAAGGCCTTGTGTGCAAACAGCGCCATGCTGATGAGATTGACGGCCAACCAGCACGGCCAGTTTTCAACGCGCTTGCGAGCCAAAAGCCACTGCCCCAGCAGGCTGCCGGCGGTGGGCAAGGCGTCCCAGTAAGGCACATCGGAATCTGTGAAGCGGCTCAGCAGCCAACCCAGTGAGGGCCACAAAAGCAGCCAGGCGAACAGTGCCCAGGCTTTGCCACGCCCGGACAAAAAGCCCACGCCATGGCCCGAGCCATCGACCTGAGCCACCGGCCGTCGCAACCATTGCCACCAGCCCCACAGAGACAGGACCACGAACACCAGCTGCAAGCTCGCTTCGCCGTACAAACGACTGCGCGCGAACAGGGCACCGTACATCAAGGAGCTCGCAATGGCCAAAGGCCAAGCACCTGCATGCACACGCAGGTTGAGCCACACCATCCACAAGGACAGAACGCAAGCCAGGGACTCCAACTGGCTGACGGGCACACCCCAAGCAGACCACCACGGCAGCGTCCATGGGTCAACCCAAGCCAGGGCTTGAGACAAGAGGTCAAGCAGCGAGATCACACAAGTCACGCAGGGCCGTCTTGGCCGACAACGAGGGCGCTCAAGGCGCGGGAGCCACAGGTGGAACCGAAGCCACGGTCGGCAGCCTGGTGGTCAGCTGGACGTAAATCTCGTCTGGCTTGACCATGCCGAGCTCGGTACGGGCCTTTTCTTCGACCATTTCAAGGCCTTCTTGCAGGTCACGCACCTCAGCGGCCAACTGCTCGTTGCGAGACTGGGCCTGCGCATTGAGCTTTTGCTGCGCCTGCACGTCGTGACGCAAAGACATCAGGCGAGACACCCCCCCCTTGCCGAACCAGAGTTCGGCCTGGACAGCGGCCAGCAGGGCCACAAGGAGGAAGAAAGCGAATCGCATGGCGGCATTATGCGGCCTCACTGGCCTGCACAGTCCCCGACGTCCGGCTCGCCTTGCGGCACGGACAGGAAGTCACCGCGCAAGGTCTGCAGCAGGTAGCGACCACAGCCCTGCACCACCACTTGCGCTCGCTCCACACGCTCTTCACCACCTTGCATATAGCGGACCGTGCGTTGGCGAACGGCCGCGACGTCGGCCACCGGGGCCGCCAATTGATGCAGCACCACCTTCAGGCTCTCACGCAGGAGGACGGCCAACTGCCCCTTGAGCAGCGCTCCGCGGTCTGCCAGCCAGCTCTCACGGGTCTTATCGGCGCCTTGCGGGGCGGACACAACCGTGACTTTCAATGGCCAAGGGGCATCCTGATGCCGACCCGCACGACGCACCAGAATTTGGTTTTCCAGCAACAAGGCACGCTGGTCCTGGGTGATCACGAGTGTGGGGCGCATTTCCAGCAATCCGCGTGCTGGGTCCACAGTGCCCTTGTCAATCGACCGTACACCTTGAACGCCGATTGTCAGAGCCTCACCCCACAGGTCTTTCTGGCTCCACTCAGCAACCTGCGGACGATAGGGCTCGGTGACCCTGTCTGCGGCTTCCTGGGCGGCGGTGCGCTCTCCGCTTTGCTTGGCACCTTCTAAGCCAGCGTGCACCATCACGCCCATGGCCAAACCCAAGATGCCCAGCCCACCCGTTGGATAAAGCATGCTCGCTGAGGTACGCGCGCCGCCATCAATGGGTGCACCATGAACTTCTAGTCGGGCGAGTGGCTCGGTCAACACCTGCCAGGAAAGAACCGCGTCACCCGTGACAGGCGCCGAATCTGATGCGGCGAACGCAGGGAGCGCCACCGCAAGATGTGCTGCGATGGCAAACGCAGCCACCCCATGTTCGCGTACGCGCATGGCGCCTCCTCACAAGCTCAACGTGCAGAGATCGGCTTGAGCACGGCGTCACGTGCGTCTTCAACCGCTTGGTAGTACGCATTGGTCATGCCGGGGAAGCTCGGCGGCTCATCCCAGTTACCCGCGGCTGGTCGGGACGCCTTCACCACTTGATACCACTCGTAGGTCTGGCTCGCCAGATCAACGAGATAGACCAGCCCTTGGACTTCGCCGCGAGGGACATCAGTGGGTACGTAGGCCGCGTAGTTGCGAGAAGCCCCCACCGATTGGAGATCGATCACCAGCGCCTTGTCAAAGGCGTACTTCTTGCCCAAAGCACCAAAATCGTAGGCAGCCTTGTTCAGGCCACCAGGGCCTTTGGGCAACTTGCTCAGGTCCACGGGCTCGTTCACGGCCACCGCGGTCACGCCTTTGGCCTTCAAAGCTTTAGCGGCATCGGCGCGCAGCGCCACCAAGTCTTCGGTGCCCCAGGTCTTGACCTGCTTGGTGAGCGAACTGTTCGCAACAGACGCAGTCGCGTAGCACAACAAGCAACCGGCACCGGGGAAAGTCGTGTCAGGCTTGGGTACATCCACCAAGATGACACCCACACGGGTGCCACTGGCCAGGCTGGATGCGACGTTGAGTTGGACAGGGGTCTGTGGCGCCGAAGCGCAAGCGGCCACCAAGGCGGCAAGGACGACAACAGACAGACGACGAATGGACGACAACATTTTCTCTCCCAGTTTTTAGCGAAATGAATGTAACAGACCCGCGACCAAGCCGGCGGTTTGCGACTTCTGGGGCCACCTGATCCAATGGGCTAGTGATACAAAAAAGGCCTACCGAAGAAGGCCTCTGTTGCGCTCATGCAGCAAACGTGGGAGCCGACGATCAGCGCAGGTTGTAGAACGCACTGCGGCCGGGATACACGTCCACGTGTGCCCAAGTCTTCTTCGATGCGCAGCAGCTGGTTGTATTTGCTCATGCGGTCGGAGCGGCTCATCGAACCGGTCTTGATCTGGCCAGCGTTGGTGCCCACTGCGATGTCAGCGATCGTGTTGTCTTCGGCTTCGCCCGAACGGTGGCTGATGACGGCGGTGTAGCCGGCGCGCTTGGCCATTTCGATGGCGGCAAACGTTTCGCTCAAGGTACCGATTTGGTTGATCTTGATGAGGATCGAGTTGGCAATGCCCTTGTCGATGCCTTCTTTCAGGATCTTGGTGTTGGTGACGAACAGGTCGTCGCCCACCAATTGAACCTACTTGCCCAAACGCTCGGTCAGGTGAGCCCAACCGGCCCAGTCACCTTCGTGCATGCCGTCTTCGATGCTGATGATGGGGTACTTGTCGACCCAGGTGGCCAGCATGTCGGTCCACTGCTCAGCGGTCAGCTCGAGGCCCTCGCCTTCGA
>CANCFV010000046.1 GCA_947377275.1 Burkholderiales bacterium
GTTGCTCTGCAATGATCTTCTTGACGCGTGCTTCGATATCGCTCATGACTCCTCCAGGAGGTGGTGCAAACAAACCGGGGATTTTACCGGCTCAACGTGTCATTACGCTGACGGTGGGCAAAAAAGGGAAATTGAGATTCCCCGGCGAAGATCTCAAAATCAATTCATGAACATGCCGCCATTGACGTGCAGTTCAACGCCTGTGATGTAAGCAGCTTGCGGCGAGGCCAAAAAGGCCACCGCTTGGGCAATGTCCTCAGGCTGACCCAGGCGCCCCAAGGGTATCTGAGTCTTCAAAGCGGTGTGTTGATCTTCCGACAAGGCTTTGGTCATGTCGGTGTCGATGAAACCAGGGGCAACGCAGTTGACGGTGATGTTGCGGCTGCCAAGCTCGCGAGCCAGCGCGCGGGTCATGCCGGCCACACCGGCCTTGGCGGCGGCGTAATTGGCTTGCCCCGGGTTGCCACTGGCGCCCACCACCGATGTGATGTTGACGATGCGGCCGTAGCGCTGCTTCATCATAGGGCGCATCACGGCACGGCTCATGCGAAACACCGCTTTGAGGTTGGTGTCAATGACCGCGTCCCAATCGTCGTCTTTCATGCGCATGGCCAAGGTGTCGCGGGTGATGCCCGCGTTGTTGACCAGCACGTGCAGCGCGCCGTGTTCTTTGAGGATGGCATCCAGAGTGGCATCTGCCTGGGCGGCATCGGTCACGTTCAAGACCAAGCCTTTGCAACCCTCAAACGCCGCGAGGCCTTCAGAGATCGACTGAGCACCGGCCTCGGTGGTGGCCGTGCCGTAGACCTTCACGCCCTGGTGAGCCAAAGCCACGGCGATGGCGCGACCAATGCCGCGGCTGGCGCCGGTGACGAGCGCGACTTGCCCTTGGTAGGTGGTGTTGCTCATGCCAGCACCGCCCTGATATCAGCCAAAGAGGCCGGGTCAAACACTGTGCCGGTGACCAGTTCAGCGTCGATGCGCTTGACCATGCCGGCCAGCACCTTGCCAGGGCCGCACTCGATCACATGGGTCAAACCACGGGCCTTGAGCGCCTTGATGGTTTCGACCCAACGCACGGGGCCAAACGCTTGGCGGTACAAAGCGTCGCGCAAGGCATCGGCCTCGGTGGCCACGGCCACGTCGATGTTGTTGATGACAGGGATGCTGGGCACGGCAAAAGCGGTGGCCGCAAGCTTTTCTTTGAGCCGCTCAGCAGCAGGCTTCATCAAGCTGGAGTGAAACGGTGCCGACACCGACAGCGGCAAGGCGCGCTTCGCACCAGCCGCCTTGAGCACCTCGCAGGCCTTGGCCACGCCAGCCTGGGTGCCCGCGATGACGATCTGCTTGAGGTCATTGAAATTAACGGCCTCGACAGGCTCGCCCACTTCGGCGGCAGCTTGGGCGCAGCCTGCTTGAACCGCGGCAGCGTCGAGCCCCAGGATGGCGGCCATGCCGCCAGCGCCCACGGGCACGGCCTCTTGCATGGCCTGCGCTCGGAAGCGAACCAGCGGCAGCGCATCTTTCAAGGTCAAAACACCCGCGGCCACCAAGGCGCTGTATTCGCCCAATGAGTGACCCGCCACAGCAGCGGGCTGCAAGCCGGTTTCAGCCAACCATGCGCGCCAGCAAGCAACGCCGGCGGCCAACATCACGGGCTGCGTGTTGGTGGTCAAGTCCAAAGACTCTTTGGGGCCTTCGGCGATCAGCTTGGCGATGTCTTCGCCCAAAGCGTCAGAGGCTTCGAGCAGGGTTTCACGCACGGCGGCGTGACCTTCCCAGGCGTTGAGCATGCCCACGGCCTGCGAGCCTTGACCCGGGAACACAAATGCAAATGCGGTCATGAAATTCAAATCCTTCGTCTTCTGATGGTCTCGTCAGTGCTCAGTAGTCAACCAGCACCGCACCCCAGGTGAAACCACCGCCCACACCTTCCAGGACCAGCGAGTGGCCGCGCTGAACTTGGCCACCGCGCACGGCATGGTCCAGGGCCAGCGGGATGGAGGCGGCTGATGTGTTGCCGTGCTGATCGACCGTGACCACGATTTTCTCAGGCGGCAGTTTCAATTTTTTGGCAGTGCCTTGCATGATGCGCAAATTGGCTTGATGCGGTATCAGCCAGTCGATGCTGGCCGGGTCGCGCCCCGCCTTGTCGAGCACCTCATGAGCGGCTTTGTCGAGCACGCTGACCGCCAATTTGAACACGGACGAGCCATCCATCTTCAAAGTCGCGTCACCCAGCACGCTGCCGCCCGACACATTGCCGGGCACGTTGAGCATGTGGGCGTACTGGCCGTCGGCGTGCAAGCACGAGCTGACGATGCCTGGTTTGTCGCTGGCCTCGAGCACGACGGCGCCCGCACCGTCGCCAAACAAGACGCAGGTGGTGCGATCGGTGAAGTCGAGCAAGCGTGAGAACACCTCGGCGCCCACGACCAGCGCCTTGGTGGCGCCGCCCGAGCGGATCATGGCGTCGGCCACTGTCAAGGCGTAGATGAAGCCCGAGCACACGGCCTGCACATCAAACGCGGGGCAGCCGTGGATGCCCAGGTCGCGCTGAATCAGGCAGGCGTTGGAGGGGAACACCATGTCCGGCGTGGACGTAGCACAGATGATGAGGTCGATGTCTGCAGGCTGGAGGCCCGCGGCTTCGATCGCCCGCTGAGACGCGATCAGCCCCAAAGCACTGGAGGTGACGTGCGGCTCGGCAAAGTGCCGAGCCCGGATGCCGGTGCGCTCGACGATCCAATCGTCAGAGGTCTCCAGGCCGTCTCGGGCAAGTCGGTCCACCAAATCTTGGTTGGTGACCCGCCCCGGGGGAAGGTAGCTGCCGGTGCCGGCGATGCGGGAAAAACGGCTACCCGCGCTGTGTACAAGGTGTGAGCTTGGTACGTTGTCTGTCTGTCTCAGTGACATTAAAAATGGGATCAGGCAGCTTGCCCCACATCCGCCGATGCGCCTGCGTCGTCTGCTTTTGGCAAACTGACAAGCGTGGCCGAGATCTGGTTGTGCACCCTCTCCAGCAGTCGATGACGGGCCGCATCATAAGCGCGATTGAGCGCAACCTCAAAGGCCAGCGCGTCAGACGAGCCGTGGCTTTTGAAGACCAAGCCACGCAAACCCAAGAGTGCCGCACCGCTGTAGCGGCGGTGGTCAACGCGGCTCTTGAAGCGATTTAGCACCGGCATGGCGACCAAAGCGACCAGTTTGGTGAGCGTATTGCGCGTGAACTCTTGCTTGATGAAGGCGGCAAACATGCCCGCCAGACCCTCGGCGGTCTTCAACGCGACGTTCCCGACAAAGCCATCGCAGACCACAATGTCAGTAGTGCCTTTGAAGATGTCATTGCCTTCGACGTTGCCGTAGAAGTTCAAGAGCTGGCGGTCATGGGCCGTGCGCAACAGCTCGCCGGCCTGCTTGATGACCTCGTTGCCCTTGATGACCTCTTCGCCAATGTTGAGCAAGCCCACGCTGGGGCTTTCCTTGCCATCGACGGCCGCGACCAAGGCGCTGCCCATCACAGCAAACTGCAGCAGGTGTTCTGCCGTGCAGTCCACGTTGGCACCCAGGTCGAGCACCGTGGTGAAACCGTCTTTGATGTTGGGCATGACGGTGGCCAATGCCGGACGGTCAATGCCCTCAACCGTTTTGAGCAGGTAACGGGCCAAGCCCATCAGCGCGCCGGTGTTGCCCGCCGAGACGCAGGCGTGCGCCTTGGCAGGCTGATCTGCCGAAGCCTTGACCTGGCTGATGGCCACGCGCATGGACGAGTCCTTCTTGCGGCGCAGGGCCAGCTCGACAGGGTCGTCCATCGTCACCACCTCAGAGGCAGGCACCAAGGTGGTACGCGGCCAGTTGCGCGCGGGCTCAATGGCCTCGGGCAAGCCGACCAGCAAGAGCTCGGCTTCAGGGTGCTTGTCCAAAAACGCGCGGCTGGCGGGCAGCGTGATGCTTGGGCCATGGTCCCCCCCCATGCAGTCCACCACGATGCGGACGGGCGACAACACACCAGAGGCGTCGCGGGTTGAGGACGAAGCGGTCACAAGGGACACGGGGGCTGGCGCAGATGCAGTCATGGCGGTCAGGGGCGGTTGTTGCGCGCATCCGCAATGGAACGGCAACCCGCACTGTACAAACTTGAAAAGACCAAAAAACAAGGGCTGGACACCGACGAACGGTTACCCAGCCCTTGTTTGGCTCAGCAGCGACCCGGCACATGGCCGAGTCAGCGCGACGCTCAGGCGTCAGCCTTGGTCTTGAGCACCTTGCGGCCACGGTAGAAACCGGTGGAGCTGATGTGGTGACGCAGGTGAACTTCGCCAGTGGTCGACTCAACGGCCGTACCTGGGGTGTTCAGGGCGTTGTGCGAGCGGTGCATGCCACGCTTGGAGGGCGACTTCTTGTTTTGCTGAACGGCCATGATGGACTCCGTGAAGCGGGCTTATTGACTGGTCACAGCCCGCGGGTTTTTCAGACAGCATCGTCACCACGCCTGCACGTCAAATCTGTGCGCTGGCATGGCCGCCTTGCGGTCTGCAAGTGTTAATGGATACCGAAACCACCGTGTCATTGGTGCAAACAGTCAGCCAAAGTTGACTGCACACCAAATGGGGTAATCCGGAAAACTCGCGATTCTAGCACGATCAAAGTGCCAGATCAATTCAGTTTTGCGATTTCTTGAGTTTGGCCAGCACCGCAAATGGGTTGGGCCGACCGGACGCCGTGAGGGCGGGCGCCTCATCACCCTGCTCTTCGACCTGCGCTGGCGCCTCGTCTGCCGGGTCATTTGACATGAGCGAGGCCACATCGACAGGGCATGTCGCATGCCGCGGCACGATGGGCTGGGCCATGATCAATTCGTCCTCAATCAGCTCGATCAAGTCAAACTGGCGGGACAGGGCCAACACGTCTTCGTCCATCTCGGCATCCAAGGCCACGGCTGCAGCTTCGTCTTTCGCAAAGCGGATGCTCAGGTCCAGCGTCACGGTGTCGGTCACGGCATGCAGGCAGCGTTGGCACTCCCAGGCCAGGTGGCCCGAGGCCTCCAGGTCCAGCCACATGTGGGGATCGCCCAGGCGCTGGGGCAGCAGGCGCCCTTGGGCAGACCAGGTGATGGCCGGCAGCGTGGCGGCATCGACATCGGTGGCCAAGCCGGCGCTCAAGCGCTGCAACTCAGGCACGGGCAATTCGCCAGAGAGCGTTTCGCCCGATTCGATGAAGGCGCCCATGTCCAGCTTGTAGGGCGCGAAGGTGTTTGCTTTCATGGACGACAGTTTAGAGGCTGGCGACCACCCGAGGCGATTTTGGTGGCTCGCGCCCTGACAATGTCGGCATGACGAATGCATTGCCAACGCTCCCGCCTAGCCCGCGCCTGGTGCTGGGGTCCACCTCACCTTACCGTCGTGAATTGCTGTCACGCCTGGGCCTGCCTTTTGATGTGGCAGGCCCGGATGTGGACGAAAGCGCCCTGCCCGGTGAAGGCCCTGCCGACCTGGCCCTGCGCCTGGCCGTGGCCAAAGCGCATGCAGTGGCCGAGCGCCAAGCCGATGACGTGGTGGTGATCGGCTCTGACCAAGTGGCCGATTTGAACGGCATGCACTTGGGCAAGCCAGGCAACCACGCGCGGGCCGTGGCGCAACTGCAGGCCATGCGGGGGCAGGAGGTGCGCTTTCACACCGCCGTGTGCGTGTGCCGCCCTCAGCAACACTTTGAACGCACGGTGCTGCAGACGGTGACGGTGCGCTTTCGCGACCTGAGCGACGCGCACATCGAGCGCTACCTGCAACTGGAGCGCCCTTATGACTGCGCCGGCAGCGCCAAGGCCGAGGGTCTGGGCATTGCGCTGCTGTCGCGCATCGACTCGCAAGACCCGACGGCCCTGATCGGGCTGCCCTTGATCGACACCGCAGAACTGCTGCGCCAAGCGGGCCTGGACCCCTTGGCCTGAGCCATTTGAAGAGCCTTTGCATGACCAGCCAATCCGCCCAAGGGCGACTCATTTTGATCCCCAACACCCTGGACCTGGGCTGCGTTGACGCCACGGACCCAGGTGGCTTGCCCGACGTGCGCGACGTGATCCCCATGGCGGCGATCCGCGAAGCGGCCGCGCTGCGCCACTGGGTGGCCGAGAACGCCAAAACCACGCGCGCATTCATCAAGCGGGTGGGCGAGGTGCTGCCTTTGCAGACGCCTTTGCAAGAGCAAGACATCCAGACCCTGCCGCGCCCCGCCAAAGGCGGCACGAGCAAACCCAGCCCCGATGACGCCAAAGCCATGGCGGCGCTGCTGGCACCGGCCCTGGCGGGACATGACGTGGGCCTGATCTCGGAAGCTGGCCTGCCTGGGGTGGCCGACCCCGGGGCCGCCGTGGTGCTGGCCGCCCATCGCGCGGGCATCGAAGTGGTGCCGCTTTCGGGGCCCAGCTCCTTGGTGCTGGCATTGGCCGCCAGCGGCTTGCACGGCCAGAGCTTTGCATTTGTGGGCTACCTGCCGGTCGACGCCACCCAGCGAGCGCAGCGCATCAAAGAGCTGGAGCAGACCTCGCGCAAGGCCCACCAGACGCAGCTCATCATCGAAACGCCCTACCGCAATGCCGCCATCTGGCAAGCTCTGGTGCAGCACTTGCAGCCCGGCACCCTGTTGAGCGTGAGCTGCGGCCTCACGCTGCAAGGCGGCTGGAGCCGAACGGGCACGGTGGCTCGCTGGCGGCAAGAGGCCTTGAGTCTGCCTGACAACATCCCGGCTGTTTTCAGCTGGCTGGCCGCCTGAGCACGCCACCAGAGCTCTGGCTTCTTGCCACAATGGCGAGGCCCAGGGCACGCCTGCTCGGGATGGGCCATGCCTGCGACCGCCCTGCACCAACCCCTGCCACGACCGTTTCCCCACAAGGTGTCCGACTTGACCTCGCCCTCGCATTTGCCTGATCCAACTGCCCCCAACGGCCGCCTTGACCACCCGGAGCCAGGCGAGCTGGCCCGCAAGCTGGGCTACGCCGGCCTGATCCCCTTTGTGGGCGGCGCCCTGTTCATCTGGCTACTGGCCGGACGCGTGGCCGACGAGCCCTTCATCTTCGTGGTGCGCGCCGTGACCAGCTATGCCGCGCTGATCGTGTCCTTCCTGGGCGGGCTGCCCTGGGGCGTGGTGATGCGCCAATCCAGCCACAGCGGCGCGCTGCCCGAGCACCACAGCCGTGCTTTGTGGACCGGCATTGCCTACTCGCTGGCGGCATGGGTGGCACTGCTGATGCCACCGCACGCCGGATTGGTGGTCTTGGGAGGCCTGTTGATCGGCTGTTATGCCATTGACCGAAAGCGTTACCCTGAACTGGGCCTGAGTGGCTGGCTGACGCTGCGCTTTCGGCTCACGGTGATGGCCAGCTTGAGTTGCTTCCTCGCCGCCGCTCAGATCTGATCGCACGCCCCGGCAGGGCCCACTTGAGTTTTCGACCCGCACACCATGACCCAATACCGCATTGAAGTCGGCGACGCCCACAGCCATCGATTCCTGGTCTCGATGCGCATTGCCAAGCCCGTGCCGCAGCAGAGGCTGAGCCTGCCGGTGTGGATCCCGGGCAGCTACATGGTGCGCGAATTCGCACGCCACCTCTCGCCCCTGCAAGCCACACAAGGCGGCGAAACGCTGGACGTGGTCGCGCTCGACAAAAGCAGCTGGCAAGTGAACAACGGTGCCAAAGGCGCACTGACGATCAGCTACGAGGTGTACGCCTTCGACACCTCGGTGCGCACGGCCTTTCTGGACGCGCAGCGGGGCTTTTTCAATGGCACCAGCGTCTTCCTCAAGGCCGAAGGCTTTGCGCATGAGCCGCACCACGTGAAGATCACCGGCTTGCCCAAGGGCTGGCAAGTGGGCACGTCGCTGCAGGCAGTACGCGTGAACAAGCAGGGGCTGGGCGACTACACCGCCTGTGATTACGACGCCCTGGTGGACCACCCGGTGGAGCTGGGCGCCTTCTGGCGCGGCGAGTTCACGGCCAAGGGCGTGCGACACGAGTTCGTGGTGGCCGGCGCATCGCCTGACTTTGACGGACAACGCCTGTTGGAAGACACGCGCAAAATTTGTGAAGCCCAGATCGGCTTCTGGCACGGCCGACGCAAGCCCCCGTTCGACCACTATGTGTTCTTGCTCAACACGGTGGACGAAGGCTACGGCGGCCTGGAGCACCGCCAGAGCACCGCGCTGATCTGCAGCCGCCGTGATTTGCCGCGCCGCGGGCGCCCCATCAACAACGACGCTTACACCACGCTGCTGGGCCTGATCAGCCACGAGTACTTCCACACCTGGAACGTCAAGCGGCTGACACCCAGCGAGTTCGCGCCCTACGACTACACCCGCGAAAACCACACGCGCATGCTGTGGTTCTTCGAAGGCTTCACCTCGTATTACGACGACCAGTTCTTGCTGCGGACCGGCCTGATCGATGCGCCCAACTACCTGAGGCTGCTGGGCAAAACCATCAACCAGGTGTTGTCGACCCCCGGGCGCGCGCAGTACAGCGTGGCCCAAGCCAGCTTTGATGCCTGGACGCGCTATTACCGGCCCGACGAGAACACCGCCAACGCCACCGTCAGCTACTACACCAAGGGCTCACTGGTGGCCTTGTGCCTGGATTTGGCCTTGCGCCAATTGCCACCCAGCGGCGACCATGAGCCCACGCTCGATGGCGTCATGCAGCGCCTTTGGCGACTGGGCCGCCCGATCACCTCAGCCGATGTGGCCCAAGCCCTGGCGGATGAGGCCGACGCACCGCCACCCGCCGAGCTGCTGGGCAAAAAGCGGGCGGGCACCCGCAACGCCGACGCGCTGCAGGGCTGGACCGAGTTGCTTGCCCTGTGGACAGAGGGCTGCGACGAGTTGCCCCTGGAGACCTTGCTGACGCAAGCCGGCGTGACCTGGAGCAGCAAGACCGGATCGGTCACGCAGCGCCTGGGCGTGCGCTTGAGCGATACAGGCGGCGTGGTGAAGGTGCAAGCGGTGATGCGGCACAGCGCGGCTGAACGCAGCGGCCTGAGTGCCGGCGACGAAGTGCTGGCACTGGACGGCTGGCGCCTCAAACGCACCGACGATGTGCAGGCCTGGCTGGACGAAACGCGTTCGCAAACCGTGCTGTTGAGCCGTGATCAACGCGTGCTGAGCGTCGCTCTGCAAACGCCGCTGGACGCGGCCAGTGTGGTCAGCCTGTCCTTGTCGGACCTTGCCAAGCCAACGGGCAAAGACCCGCGCCATGACAAGGCGGTGACGGCGCTGCGCACCGCATGGCTGGGGCAATGAAGCCGTGTTGACCCCAGGCACCAACCGCAACGCCACGCAACGCAGGACGCGCGCCCTCACGGTGCTGGTCCTGCTGGTGACGTTGGCGCACCTGTGGTTGACGCGTGAGGTCTCGTCTCACATGCCGGGCGCGGCAGACGAGCCCGGCATGGAACGCATGCAGGCCGCCTACGTCACCGAGTTGAAGGTGTCTGCGCCCCCACGGGCTCCGGCGCCCACGGTGAAGGCTGCGGCGCCATCCACTGCCGCCAAAGCCAAGCCCAAAGCGCCCAAAGCGGCATCGGCACCAGACGACGCAGCCTCCAGCATGGCTGATGCCGCGTCAGCCGCATCCACACCTGAGTCAGCGCCGCAGGCCATTGCGAAAGCGTCAGAGCCAGCACCTGCCGCGTCTCAACCGCCCGGCAATGACGTGGCTGTGGCCGAGGAAGACGAGGAAGACAACGGTTTCGTGTGGCCTGAAGCCACGAAGGTGACCTACAAGATCGAAGGCTTTTTCAGAGGCCCGATATACGGCCAAGCCTCGGTGGAGTGGGTTCGCAAAGAGTCGCGCTACCAGGTGCATGTGGACGCCAGCGTGGGGCCCAGTTTCGCCCCCCTTGGCTCTTGGCGTTTGAGCAGCGAAGGCGCGATCACAGCAGAGGGGCTTTCGCCCGAGCGCTACGAAAACGTCAACCGCTTGCTGATCAAAACCTCACCCGCCCGCCGCTTGACGTTCGATGAGCGTGAAATCACCCTGGCCAATGGCGACAAGGTGCCCAGGCCCAAGGGGGTACAAGACCCTGCCAGCCAGTTCATCCAACTGGCCTACGGTTTCATCTTGAAGCCCGAGTCGCTCAAGGTGGGCAACACGGTACGCATGCCGTTGGCCATCTTGACCCGGGCAGAGACCCTGGCGTACGACGTGGTTGGCGAAGAGGTGCTGAAAACGCCCATCGGCGACGTGCCGACCTTTCACATCAAGCCAAGGCGCATGGTCGAGAGCAACGCCAACCTGCCCGCAGACATCTGGGTGGCTCCCGGCTTGCAATACCTGCCGGTGCGGATTTACGTGAAGGTCAACGAAGAGACCTACATGGACATGCAGATGGACCGGGCGCCTCAGCAAGCCCCCGGAGCCGCCTCGCGTGCAGCGTCCAAGCCCTGAACGCCAGAAACTGGCGCCAAGGCTGACCGGAATCAGCCGCCCGATTTGGTCAGCACGCGCAGCAGGCGCTGCTCCATTGCGGCCACGCCTGCAGCGCCAGAGATGCGGGTGCCGTCTTCAAAGAAGATGGCAGGCGTGCCATTGACGCCGAGCTTTTGCGACAAGGCCACATTGCGCATGGCGGGCGACTCGCAATTGCCAAAGCTGCGCGAGGGCACCTTGCCCGCGAGCATCCAGTCACGCCAGGCCTGGGTGCGGTCTTTGACGCACCAGACGTTGTCGAGCTTGACCCGCGAGTCGTCGCCCAAGATGGCGATCATGAAGGTGTAGACGGTCACGTCGGGCAACTGCTGGAGTTCCTTTTCAAGGCGCTTGCAGTAGCCACAGTTGGGGTCAGAGAACACCACCAGCTTGCGCTTGCCGGTGCCCGACTTCCACACCACGGCGTCTTTGAGCGGGAAGGCGGCAAAGTCAACGCGGTTGATGTCTTCCAGGCGCTCTTCGGTCACGTTGCGCTGGTTTTTGGTGTCGATGATGTTGCCCTGGATCAGGTGATCACCGTTGGGGGTGGCGTAGATCAACTCGGACCCGACCTTCAACTCGATCAAACCGGCCACGCCCGTGGTGCGAGCCGATTCAATCGGACCGAAACTGGGCATGCGTTCAGCCAAGCGGGCTTTGAGTGCGGCCAGTTGTGCGGGCGGCAAGGGTGCCGACTGCGCTTGCGCCGACAGGCACACCAAGGTCGTGGCGGTGGCCACCATCAGGCTGCGAAATTTCGAAAACATCCTCGGTCCTTTTGCTGGCACTGTGGCTCAGCGGCTTGTGGGGTGATCCGCGGGTCAGATCATCGGGGTTGTGGCCTCAGGCGTCGAGCGCCCGGCCAATCAGCCATTGTTTGAGTGGGCCCAAACGCTGCACCAGGCCCATGCCGGCGTTGCGCACGTCTTTGAAAGGCGCGCGCTCGTCGGAGAACAGGCGCAACAGCCCGTCGGTCAGGCCCGACATGGCCTGGGTCGGCAAGGCCCGTTGGCGCGCATAGCGGCTCAGGGTGCGCTCATCGCCCAGCGATCGCCAAGGCTCTTGCGCACCCGCCTCGCGCAACACGTCCACCAGGGTATCGACATCGGCCAAGCCCAAGTTGAGGCCTTGTCCGGCCAAAGGGTGCACTTGGTGGGCTGCGTCGCCCAGCAAAGCCCAGCCGGGGCCCGTCCAGCGCTGCGCCTGCGCCAAGGCCAAGGGCCAGGCGGACACGCCCGAGGTGAGTTCGAGGTGACCCACGACATCGCGCATGGCAGGGTCAGACTTCACCAGGGCATCGTTGAGCTCGCGCTCGAAGTCGGCAGCTGCCAAGCTTTGGAGCTGCTGCGCGCGCGCAGTGGGCACCGACCACACCAGGCCATACGACGCGTGCGGATCGGGCTGATTGAAGGGCAGCAGGGCCAGGATGTCGGGCGAGCGGAACCACTGGCGGGCCACGCCGTGATGGGGCTGCGTGGCCTTGAGGCGAGCCGCCACGCCGCTGTGGCCGTAGTCTTGGCGAGCGAACTCAACGCCCAAGAGCGCGCGGGTGCTGGCGTGTTTGCCTTCGCACACCGCCAGCAATTGGGCTTCGTGCTGCGGGTGAGGCGTGCTCAAGGGCGGCACCACCTCGACCCGTGGCGCGTAGCGCAAGGCCTCGCCCAGCAGGCACTCCAGCGCGGCCGCGTCCACGATCCAGGCCAGCTCGGTGACGTGTTGCTGCCAGGCCGAGAACGACAAGGCGCCGCCCTGATCACCGCGAATCACCATGTCGTGCACCGGCGTGGCAAAGGCTTGCAAGGCGGGCCACACACGCAAGCGTGTCAGCAAAGCAATGGCACGCGCGTTGAGGGCGTAGGTGCGCACGTCAGGCGGCAGCGGCACGGTGGGCGCTGGCGCTTTGGCCCAAGACACGCTCCACCCTTCGGCCGACAAAGCCAAAGCCAGACTCATGGCCACGGCGCCCGAGCCACTCACGCACACATCCACTGCTGAACCCATGTTCTCTGCTACCTCAGGGGGCACGGAAAAGACCTGATGCGGCCACGCCCCGGTGTTTTCAGCGCCCATCGCAGGCGCCACCTTCGGTAATCTAATATGGATCAGGCCCCATGGCGGGCACATCGGCCGCGTAAAATGGTGGTTTTGGCAACGCAGGCACAGGCCGGCGCCCATCCCCTCCCCCTCTTTCAGGAACATCCATGAGCCTCCAATGCGGCATCGTGGGTCTGCCCAACGTCGGCAAGTCCACCCTTTTCAACGCCTTGACCAAGGCTGGCATCGCTGCCGAGAACTACCCCTTCTGCACCATCGAGCCCAACGTGGGCGTGGTGGAAGTGCCTGACCCTCGCCTGGCAGCGCTGGCCGAGATCGTCAAGCCCGAGCGCATCTTGCCGGCCATCGTCGAATTCGTGGACATCGCCGGCCTGGTGGCTGGCGCCTCCAAGGGCGAAGGCCTGGGCAACCAGTTCCTGAGCCACATCCGCGAGACCGACGCCATCGTCAACGTGGTGCGTTGCTTTGAAGACGACAACGTGATCCACGTCAACGGCCGCGTTGACCCCATCGCCGACATCGAGGTCATCCAGACCGAGCTGTGCCTGGCCGACATGGGCACGGTTGAAAAGGCCTTGCACCGCTACAACAAGACCGCTCGCTCGGGCGACAAAGAAGCGCAAGCCTTGGTCAAGGTGCTGGAGAAGTGCCAGGCCGCGTTGGACGACGCCAAGCCCGTGCGCTCGATCGACTTCAGCAAAGAAGAGTGGGTGCTGGTCAAGCCGCTGTGCCTGATCACGGCCAAGCCCGCCATGTTCGTGGGCAACGTGTCGGAAACGGGTTTCGAGAACAACCCGCTGCTTGACCGCCTCAAGGAATACGCCGCGGCCCAGAAGGGCCCCGTGGTGGCCATTTGCGCCAAGACGGAAGCCGAGCTGTCGGAGATGGAAGACGAAGACCGCGCGATGTTCTTGGCTGAAATGGGCCAGGACGAACCTGGCCTCAATCGCTTGATCCGCTCGGCCTACAGCCTGCTGGGCCTGCAGACCTACTTCACCGCTGGCGTGAAGGAAGTGCGCGCCTGGACGATCCACGTGGGCGACACGGCACCACAGGCCGCCGGCGTGATCCACACTGATTTTGAGAAGGGTTTCATTCGCGCCCAGACGATCGCCTTCGAGGACTTCATCCAGTTCAAGGGTGAGGCTGGCGCCAAGGATGCAGGCAAGATGCGCGCCGAAGGCAAGGAATACGTCACCAAAGACGGTGACGTGTACAACTTCTTGTTCCATTAGCAGATTGCTGAATCCGATCCAGCTTTGACATGAAGCGTGGGCATGGACACAATGCATGCGACTCCTAAGGGATTCGTATGCCTTCTGCGCCATCGATTCACACCCTTCCCATCTTCCGCAACACGTACGTTTCGGAAGATACCGGGCCGGACCGAATTCCCGTTGACCACCGGGTCAACGGGCAGCGCATCAAGTATTGGCGCGCACTGCGGGCCACAGGCCCGATCAAGTGGGAGGTCTTCCCCCATTTCCCGCTTGTCCTCAACGCTGACGGCTCACCATGGCCAGAGGCCTGCATGTGGCTGTTAGATCGCGCTCGAACGAACCCCCACAAAATTTCCTCGCTGAACCCTATCGCTCAAGGTCTGCGCGCCTATCGCGAGTTCCTGGACAGCTACGGGCTTTCTTGGAGTGATTTCTCCTCAGAGGACAAGTACCTCCGCCCGACCTACATCTATAAAACCCACCTTCAGGGCCTCGTCAACGCCGGCGTCATTCGAGACACTACAGCCCGAGGTCGAATGCTCACGGTCGTAGGCCTCTATCGGTTCTTAATGGGGAGCGAGCGGATGAGCTTCAGCCCACTCTACGCGCCGTGGATTGATCGAACTGTCGGCATTCAGTACCGCGACAAGCAAGGCTTTAAGCAAATAAAGGAGGTCACGACAGTTGATGTGTCGGTCAAGGTTTCCAATCGTGTCTACGCATGGGACCGCCGAATTCAAGATGGCGGGCAGCTGATGCCTCTGTCTCGGTTGGAACAGAAGGAATTGGTCGGAGCGCTGAAAAAGCTAGGCAACGTCGAATACGAACTCATGCATCACGTGACGCTACTCTCTGGTGCTCGAATCCAGACTGTCCTGACGCTGCGCCTAGGTCCTTTCCTCAAAACCACACGGGAGATCAACCAGTGGCCATTCAAGTTGCAGTGCGGACCAGGCACCGGCATTGATACCAAGGGCAACCGGACGAACGTGCATCTCGCAATTCAGAGGGAACTATACGAATCGCTGCATACCTACGCGCATTCGGAGCGCGCGCGCTCCAGGCGAGACAAGTCCATCCTGAAGCAGGATCCCATGAACTACCTATTCCTCTCGAACCGAGGCGGCCCGTACTATGAGTCGAAGGATGAGCGAAACGCGCTGCGAGATGCCGCAGAGCCCCTGAAACGATCTTCGTCGACGGGACAAAATCTCCGCTCCTTCATTGCGAACTACGTCATTCCTGAGATCCAGAAATCGATACCTGGATTCCACTACCAGTTTCATGACCTTCGAGCCACCTTCGGGCTCAACTGGGTCGACGCTGTCATGTCAGGCGAAGGAGGCCGCCAGCGATACCTCTGGGCGCGTGAGCAACTCCGAAAGCTGATGTGGCACAAAAGTGCCACTACCACTGACCGATATATCGAGTACCGGCAGACTGCGGAGAACCTGGACGCTGCCGAGGCCAGCTGGGGCCAAGATCTCGTTCGACTGATTAAGTCCGCTTGAGGGCGTACATGACCAGAAGCGCGGCAGAAGTCCATTGGATCAGCACCGGCGGCCACTACCCCGATCATCTTCCTCGTTTGCTGTTCCCAATGACTGGCGCTGTCCCAGATCTTTACGCGCCGGAAAGCACGATTCTGAAACTCACGGACGGCGCACAGACGCACGTGTGGCTGTGGTGCTACCTCGAACGGCGTGTGTTCGGCAAAAGGTATCTATTCAACCCGTCGAGTCTGTCCCCACAAAGGATTCGGGACATGCCGCGCGCAATCGAACGGCTGTCTAAGCGATATCGATTCGACAACTCTAGGCCCCGAACCATAGCCACCGAGTTCGGGAGCACATCTCGCTTCATGAATTGGCTAGACGACCCGTCACATCAAGGTCGCTACGAGTCGGTCCTCAGCGATCCGGAGCTGGCTCTGGAGGCGCTTCGCGCTCATCACAGCTACCTTCGGAACCGAATGCAAACGCACTCCGGCAATGGCGGTATGGCGGCAAGCCTCGCTTCAGACCTCGACGTTGACGCCATCCGGTTGTTGTCCGCAGTGCATGATCGCGATTACGCCAATGAGCTTGAGGCCATCACCTACCGCCACGGCACTGGAGTCAAAGCCCCCAAGGATGAAGCTGTCGCCTCATTCATGGCGTGCTTGATCGGCGTATTCGACTCCCTCGCTCGAATCGATGTGCTCGGCGGCGAAGACGGCAGGGTTTCATCAGCCCAGCTGACATGGCAGTCCGACGGGCGCGAGCGTTCGCAATCAATTCCGCCCGGCGCACATGCCGAACGTCTTATTGAGCTCGGTTGCATGGCGTTTGCAGCCATCTGCGTCGGCGACTCCGGCGCCAATCTCGGCCCGATTCAAACCTATGAGGCACCCGAAGACTTGCAAAAGCAGCTTGCTAATCCGGATCGATTGACGCTACGCCACAAAGCTATCAAGTTCCGTGCGGGAGGAAAAATGGTGCCGGTTCACTTGACTTCGACGGCTGTCACGCGTCTGCCTGCATACCTGCGCATGAGACAGGCATTATGTGCAAAGCTTGGCGGCTCGGACATCGACCCAATGTTCGTCCAATGCCGCTACCCTCGGGCGGGCTCTTTGAAGCCGCTAGAGATGATCCCACTGCGAAAAGACTTCACGGGGACTTTACGCAGGCGATTCAGCGTGGTCGGCGTCCAGTTGCCCAACTTGACGATGCAGCAGCTGCGCGCCTACAAGGCAGGGAAGATTATTACGGATCACGACCCTCAGGTGGCCGCAGACATGATGGGCCACTCCGTTAGTGTGGCGATCCGAAAATACAGCAAGCTTGCAGAGGCCGCCTCACGTTCTGAAGTGGCCCCATTCTTGGCGTCGCTGACATCTACGGTACTTGCTCGGTCGAAAGAGTTGGCCAACAGTACACCTATTCCAGCGGGCGAGTGCAGTGCCTACGGCCAACCAAGAGCCGTCACCAACGACCCGGTAGTATTGCCTGACTGCAAGAAAACTGAGGGATGTTTCTTTTGTGACAAATTCCATGTCCACGCTGAAGAGGAAGACTGCGTCAAGCTGATGTCTTGCCATTCAGTTCTCGAACGATTGGCGCCACATGTCGGCGAATCAGGCGCCGCGGTGAGGGTGCACGCAGCAGTTAGCACGCAGATCATCGTTGTGCTAAACGAGATCATGAGGATCAATCCAGTCGCACACGAACAAGCTCGTGTCGCCGTCCACGATGAGGGCCAGCTTAGCCACTATTGGGCCAGCAAGCTGCAACAGCTTCATTTGCTAGGCCTTCTAGCTCCTCGACCTTCCGGCTCATAACGCCGCACGGGTGCAATCGAATAGATCTAACAACCCGCTAGCGAGAGCCGTAATCGCGTAGGAACACCATGTCAAACCTTTCTCGAGAACGCGCCAGCAGGCCCAAACCGCACACTCAATTCGCAGGCACCATAGGCTCCGCCGATCAGTCGCCCTCTACGCAGGCAACGCTCTTTGATCCAGCAACCGTAGTGACCCTCGATGCAGCAGGGCGTCCATTGAGCCGATACTCAGACCAGACTTGGAACATCAGCGCAATGGGAAATGACGGAGGACAGACAGGCTTCAATCTCCACTTTTTCGATGCTCGGACTGCCTCGGCTCCCCCGGATGGCACGCCACCAGGACTCGAGTCCCAGATCCGAGACGAACAAAAAGCACTGCTGTGGTTGCACATTGATGCCGGTCGCCAAAGAGCGTTGAAGACGATTTATCAGGCGAATCGCGCTCTCAACGCCTTGACAAGAGGCGCCTACCGGCGCGGCATAACTCTGTTCGACCTTTTCTGCGATCCAACGCCCCTCGGAGAGGAGACAGCGGAAATGAATTCAAGCTATGCCAAATCTAGCCAAGCATTGCTCAGGACGGTGTGGCGCAACCGAGGCTTCCTCAAGATTGCAGTGGAGCTGCGTCTCAAGGAGCAGCTAGATATCATCAAGGGAACGGCCAAAAAAGAGCAGTCAGAGGGACAGACGCCCATTATTCCCTCGAACATCTACTGCACCATTTTGGCAAATCTGATTAATGGGCTCGACGACATTGAAGCGGAGTTGCCCGTGCTGCTGGATGCCTACTGCGAAGAGCGCGCCTTGCGTCCCAGTCTTTCTAAGACTATCTCTCTATCCAAGCAAATTCACAATTATCGGCTCAACGCGCTCCATGTCGCCATGCGTGAGCGTGGTTGGGAATCAGGCATGTTGCAATGGTACGTTAGCGTTACGCTGTCTAGAATCCAGGTGAAACTCATGAACGTCGTGATCGCGTTCACTGGTATGAGAGTCGGAGAGGCTCACCTCTTGCCGCTTGACGACGTTCTCGAGGCCGTGGATGAGGGAGGCTTAGTTCACCATGTTATCCACGGATTCAGTCACAAGCTCAACGGGGGCAAAAAGATCCCCGCCAGTTGGGTAACGAACGACGCCGGCAGCCGAGCAATCAAAGTCGCCCAACGAATCGCTTCAACGATTTTTAGCGAACTCCGAGAAGATGATTCCGACGAAGGCAAATCAGCGCTGCTGTTTCCATCGACCATCAATCCTTATAAAAAACGAGCTATCTCGTCCACATACATACGGATGCATGAGCTTATCCCCGAGCTATGTCCGTTGGTTACTCAGCAGGACATCGACGAACTCAATGCAATGGAACTGGAGCGCGACTGGATGCGGGCAAGCATTGTGGTCGGAAAGCCTTGGCCTTTGACCTTCCACCAGTATCGTCGGAGTTTGTCCGTTTACGCGCATCGCTCAGGCATGGTCAGCCTACCAGCACTCAAAGCTCAGCTACAGCACATAACCGATGAAATGAGAGCCTACTACAGCGATGGATTCTGTCGAGCGGTGAACCTTGTTTTTGACAAGAATCACTTTAGCCACGAGTGGAGGAACGCTAAGGCTGAATCAAGCTTCCTCGCATACAGCCTTGCATTACTGTTTTCGGACGATGAGCTAATCGGCGAGATCAGCGGGCAAGGGGCGAAAAGAATGCAGGCCGTCGTCTCTACTCGGACGAGGTCGGAAACTCTCAAGTTGTTCCGTGATGGCAAGTTAGCATACCGAGAGACAGTTCTTGGGGGATGCACCGCCGTCGATGGGTGCGATCAGCCGCCGCTAGAGCCTATTCCATGGGAATGTCTTGAGAAGAACTGCATCAACTCCGTGGTGTTCAGCAAGCGCTTACAACACCTCACGATGACGCAAGAGGCGGTCGTAGCAACGCTGTCTCAACGCGAGCCCGGCAGCGTTGAGCACCGCCTCGAAGCTGCTCATCTTGCTGTGCTTTTAAAGGCACGCCTTCGGCTGGAGACGAGTTCGTGAGCGCAAAGGTCCAGACTGATCAATATTTCGCTGCTCTGGAGCGGCTAATGAAGCGCGGTGAAATCGTCAGCAACGACGCTGTAGCCGTGGAGGCCGGCAAGGGTCGGGGCAGCATCAAAAAGTCCAGACCCGCACACGCCGCGCTCATCGCTGCTATCAATGAGGCAGCAAGAGTACAACACTCATTGGTTGCTACCGCCAACCCGATAGCTGACCTACGCGATGAAATCGCGGATCTGACGAAGCGGCTTGACCAGTCACTTGAACGCGAAGTGGCGCTACTGCACGAACTCTATGACTTGCGTAGCAAGGTCAACACGTTGACGGAGGCTAACCACTTACTTAAGTTGGGTAGGCTGGTACCCGTGAGGTGACCTCCATCCCAAATAAGCGCTTTGAGTGCATTTGTTGACACCGACCGAAACCCGTCAACCTCCGAAGCAGGATCAGTTAATCTGCAAACCATTGGACCTCTCTGCGAATGATTGGTAAGGCTGCAGGAGGCAGGTCACAGGCTCACGGCCCGCAGCGTACCGCCGCCGCCGGATATCTCGCCCGGGCACGTCGGCGGACCGCCACCACCAAAGTAGCGCTCAATCCCGCCGAGTGATTTCGTTGGGAATGGCTGCCTCGCGAGGTAAGCATGCCGCCCCTGCCGTCGCCCGTGGGGGCCTCGTCAGGGCCTTGTCAAACCGGCCGGCATGAGCCTCAATCAACGTTGTATAGTCGCTGAAAATTAAAGGTACGGAGGCAGCGTGATTACAGTCAGCCCGTGGTACGAGTATGTGCGCAACACATGCATCGTTTACCCGCTCAACAACGATCCCAGGGAGACATGCCAGAGCGGCATGCGGTTGGGCAAGCCAAGCCGCTGGATCTTCGACCACGCTATCGGCGGCGGGCAAGCGAACTTTGACGAACCCATCGAAGACCTATCCCCAAGAGATAGAGTCATGCTCTACGCGCTCTTCAACCAAAAGGGCCACGTTCCCGAACTGATTCACGCGTTCCAAAAACTCGTGGACCGCCCGCAGCGCCTGAACAACGCCACGATGCTCGACATCGGCTGCGGACCGTTCACAGCCGGCTTGGCACTCGCCAATGTGGCCGGCAACGAGGTTGCCCTCCGATACTTCGGTGTCGACACCTCGCAGCAAATGTGCGCCCTCGGACTTGAGCTCGCGAATGCCGCGCGCGCGGCAGGTGGGCTAAGCCCTCAGACGCAAGTGCATTTCACCGACTCAATAGATAGCATCGATTTCGGGCAATTCAGACTGGGCTGGACCCTCGTAGTCCTGTCCTATCTGCTGGCCAGCGCGTCGCTCAATATCGAATTGATTGTTCGTCAGATCGTTGATGCGTGCGGCCGTATCGGCCAAGGTCCGGTCGTCGTGCTGTACACCAACTCGACGCAACCTGAGCGGCGAGCCGCATTTCCCGAATTCGAGAGCCGCATGGTGGATGCCGGCTTCAAGTCCGAGGTGGTCGACACCGAATTGCTGACAGACGGCGAGAAGCCTCGCAATATCCACTACGCTCTGTTCACGCGAGCGCCGCAGCCAATGCCGCTAAGCAAGGTAAGCCGATGAGATTGCCGAGCTTCAATGACTTGCTCGACGAGCAACGCCGCGTATTCCTGGCAGATCCCGACCAGTCGATCTTGGTTGTTGGGCCGCCGGGGTCCGGCAAAACCTCCGTGGCTCTCTGGAAGGCAAACATACTTGCCGGCCCTGACTACCGGCGCCAGGTGACCGTGGTCACCAAGAACAGGCTGCTTGCCGCTTTGGCGACGCAGATTTCCCAAGACCAGGGGAATGCGCCCGTCACCAGCACGACGATGCATGCGCTCGTCTGGAACCACTACAAGGACACCTTCAATCGAACCATTCCCCAATGGTCTCCATATAACTTCAACTGGCCTCAAGTTTTTCGCGACTATGAGGCGGCCAACGTCGCGCCGTTGATCGATCACCTCATCGTCGACGAAGGACAGAATCTGCCTCTTGAGTTCTTTGTTTGGGCTCGTCGCGTCGGGGCTTCAACCGTCTCGGTCTTTGCGGACGAGAACCAGTCGACAGAAGCCGGCGGTTGCCACGTTGCGGATTTGCAGAACGCCGGGTTCACGGAGATGCATCTCCTGACGGTCAATCACCGCAACACGCTGGAGATTGCAGAATTGGTCGAGCATTTCCACCAGAACCGCAATGTCCCTCCTGCACCAGCGCAGCGCGGGCGGTCCAACGAACCACCCAGGATGATCACGGTGACCAGTTGGGAAGAGCTGGCTCAACAGGTTGCCATCAGATTCGGAAACCGCGGCGGCTCTATCGGGCTGATCGTTTACCACGTGGACGACATCCACATCCTATATGCCTTGCTCAGAGGCAGACTGCCTTCCGCTCGCGTTGACATGTACACCAACAATGCCGAACCCCAGACAGAGGATGCCATTCGCCTGCGCGATGCTGGAATCACCATTATCTCGGGCGAATCGGCCATCGGACTTGAGTTCGATGCCGTCTACCTTCAAGACCTGAGCCGCTCGTTGCCAATGGCTCTTCCGGTCCAGCAGCGGCGCCTGTACATGCTCTGTGCCCGCGCCAGGGATACCTTGCTCCTCATCAACGGGCCGAACCCACTTATGGAGGCACAATTGGCCCATCTTCCTCTCCCCCCTGTCCTAGACCGATGACCGCCATGTCCGGCGACCAACTGGAGCTACTTGCATCCGCACCCGAACAGCGAGCTGTTAGCGGGGTGCGTCTGCTTGGCATCATCCTAGACCAGACAGCCTTTCTGCACTTCCTCAGCAGCGAATGGATGATCCCTCCGACGGGGTATCTGCTGCTCGGCACGCGGCAGGCTTGTGGAAACGATCCCAGCGACTCGTCAGCCGTCGGCATCTGGTTCGACGCCCAGATTCTCCCCGACAACACCGTCATGGCATGGAGGGATGGCGCGTGGGCGGAAACCACCTTGCGCAACTTGAGTGCCAACGATACCGTTGTGTCGTGGGGCGGCCCGCTGCCGGCATTTGCGGTCAACCATTTCTGCGTGAGTTCGGACACCACCAGGGCAAAGCTCCTGGCATTAGCTCGCAACTTCGCGGACATGGAGATCCCCTCTCAGCCGTTCAAAGTTGGCGCGCTCTCGCAAGTCGCCCCGCCGTGTGAAGCGCCTCCATGGAGCAGCCCTTGGCAGCCTCCTCACAACTGGAACGCATTGCGAGGTGCTGCGGCGATGGCAGCATTCGCCGTCCCCGCAATTGACCCATGGATTGAATTATTCTGCGACCTACTTCGCGTTGGTGTTGCGAACCCTGAGTCCGTCGAAAATTTGCACGCGCCCTGGTGGCGAGTTGCGCTCTGGTCCAACAGTGCGGAGCAGGAGCAACTTCCAGGACTCTGGCGAGCCATGGTTGTGCAGTTTTCAGAGTCGGTAAGATTAAACGAATGGCGGGCGAAGGCCATTCTGAACGACATCTGTGAGCATGCACGGGGTCTTGGCGAGGATGAAACTCGGCTCACAAGACTGTCGGAGGGCGCGATGGCTCTCCTGGACGACAGAGGAACGGTGCAAGACCTTGGAGCACACGACGACTTCCTCGCTCTGACACTTCAACTGCTACTACTTCGGCCGTCGCCAGAGAAGTTTTGCGGATGGCGCGAGGAGTGGCCGGCAATCCCACCCGTGGTCTGGTGGACTGGCATGACGCTCGCCGGCTATCTGCAGGGCTACAGATCTTTGCCCACGCAGTTCCGTGGAACCGCAGAATGCAGAAGGCTTCTGGCCTTGAAGACCTGGCAGCAGGCTTGCACAAACGGCTCTGGGCCTTGGCATACGCTTACGCCAGACAACGTAGCTTGGCGAGCCGACGGTGGTGCAATCGTGATGACTGCGGACACGCAGACCTGGGCCGAACACAAGCTAGGAACCCGAGGAAGCTGGTATCGAGCAGCCTTCGAAAACCCTGAGGTTCAACAGGAAGCCGAGGCCCTCGCCCTCGAAGAATGTCCTTACTCGCTCGAACAGGTGGTCGCGATCGAAAACGCGACGATACAACTCGCCGGTGACGGCGTTCTCAAGGTGGTTGCGAAGCAAGCCGTCGTAACCGTAAGTGGTCGAGTAGAGTTCGCGATGGGCCAAGGCGTGTCACTTGAACGCAGGTTGAATCTGCCCCGTTTCAAGCAGTGGCTGGCGACTGCTGGCATCTCTCGTCGCCTTGTGCGACCATCGAGCATCTTGCCCCAAGACGATGGTGGTGCCTTTCCGATCTGCACCCCTGCCATTCGAGCGTCATCTACCGCTTCACCGAAGAAGCCGGCAACCAAGCGGGCATCCACTCGCGCCGCGTTGGCCGCGAAGAGCGCCGATGCACCAACCGGCCTGAAAGTGCTACCCAGCTTCATCAACGATGACGAGGAAGTCCAGCTGGTCGCCACCATAGACTCCCTTGAATGGGATCGATCGATGAAGCGCCGAGTCCAGCATTACGGCTGGCGCTACGACTACAAGGCGCGGCAAGTCACACCTGCAAACTTTCTGGGCCCACTCCCTGGATGGGCTGAGGACCTGGCGAAACGTCTGCTCGCGTTGGGCGTTGTTCCAGAGTTGCCAGACCAGGTGATCGTCAACAACTACGATGGCAACCAGGGCATCTCGAAGCACATCGACTGCAAGGACTGCTTCCGCGGTCCGGTCGTTACCATCAGCCTACTCGAAACATGGGACATGGTCTTCACACAGAAAATCGCAGGGGAGACCGCGAAATTTGTTCAACCGCTTCCACGCTGCAGTGCGGTTGTTCTCGATGGTGAGGCGCGGAGTGCTTGGCACCACGAGATCCCTGAACGCCTTACGGCGCGTGGAGTGCCGCGCGGTCGCCGCGTGTCCATCACCTTCCGGAAGGTCGCGATCTAGCTTCAGGAGGTCTATCTGAGTAAGTGCTGGCTCTTGTATTTTCTCGGCGGCCTACATGCGGTGACGGTGCCCGCTCGCTGCCCCGCTTGTAGACCTTATTAAGTCCGCCCTGAACAATTGACTCAAGCTGCGGCCAGTTCGACCTGGCAACCGTGGTCACCGTCAGATTGCCCCGGCCAAGCCAGCGTCATGGCCAGCAAATGGGCAACAAAAAGCCTCAACAGGCTCAGCAGCAGGCGGATGTTGTGTC
>CANCFV010000047.1 GCA_947377275.1 Burkholderiales bacterium
GCACCTCCGGCCCACCCCATTCATCACACCGTGCTCAGATCCTAGGGAGCAATGGGTGATGGATCTTTGGGCTGCGCATGGCAGCTCAGTGCTCTTTGCAACTTGATCAAGGAGATCCGTATGGCAACTGCGAAAAAAGTGGCAGCTAAAAAAGCTGCCCCGGCCAAAAAGGCCGCTGTGAAGAAGGCCGTGGCACCTGCCAAGAAGGCCGCCGTGAAGAAGGCTGCTCCCGCTAAAAAGGTTGCAGTCAAGAAGGCAGCAGCACCGGCCAAGAAGGCCGCTGTGAAAAAGGCTGCACCAGCCAAGAAAGCAGCACCCGCCAAAAAGGCCGCTGTGAAGAAGGCTGCGCCCGCCAAGAAGGTTGCGGTCAAGAAGGCTGCTCCTGCCAAGAAGGCCGCTGCTCCCAAGGCAGCACCAGCCAAGAAGGCAGCGCCCGCCAAGAAGGCTGCCGCTCCAAAAGCAGCACCGGCCAAGAAGCCTGCTGCCAAGAAGGCCGCTGCCAAAAAGCCTGCCCCTGCCAAGCCTGCGCCTGCTGCCAAGAAGCCTGCTGCACCTGCTGCCAAGACCACGCTGAGCCCACAAGCCGCATGGCCTTTCCCAACAGGCAACAAGCCCTGAGATCAAGGTGTGTCAGCCGGATCACTGGCTCACCACTGAGATCCCCAACCCGGCCACGCGCCGGGTTTTTCTTTTCCTGCAGCACATGATCGTCAGCAAGATGCCCGACAACGCCCCCTCTCGTCTCTGGCCCTGCCTTCGCGTTGAAGCCAAAGCGGGCGAGCCGCGCTGCATCCTGGACGTGAGCGTCTCACCCAACGCCAAACGCACAGAAGTCACTGGTTGGCATGATGGCGCCATACGCATCCGACTGGCAGCCCCACCTGTGGACGGCGCAGCCAACGACGCCATGCGCAAATGGCTGGCCAAATCGCTGGGCCTCACACAGGCCCAAGTGACCTTGCTGCGTGGCGCCAGCGGCAGGCGAAAACAGTGGGCCATTGAGGCGGCCCCCACCCATCTGCAGGGATGGCTGGCCAATCAACCCGCATTACAAAAAGGCGCACCAGATGTCGAGAATCCCTGACGCAGCCCCCCTCAACTGAGCGCTTCCGGAGGCCTCAGCGCATGGCTAAAGTGTCATCAGGCGCTGGCAAAACCCGAGTCAGTCGCCGCGTCCCAAGGGACGAGATCAGAGCCATCGGGACCGGAGCATTCAACATGTCCAACGACCAAAGCCAGCAACCCACCTCCGCACAAATGCTGGAAGTGCAAGCCGCCCTGTTCAACCTGCGCGATGGCCTGATGAACCTGAAGATGTCGCTGCAAGAACTGGCGTTCATGAGCGACGAAGGCGCTCAAGCACAAGCGCGCGAAGCCGCCAACGACCTGCTCAGCCGCTTACGCGGATGAAGCCGTCAGAACCACATCCGCTGCAACTCGCGGTGTTTGTCGATGAATTGGTGTTTCAAAGCGCCTAAAACGTGCAGCACAAACAGCACGTAAAACACCGTTGCAAACCACTCGTGCGCCTCTCCGAAGAGGTCATGCAAGTGTTCTTTGAAGCCCGGCTCTTGCTCCGCAATCCACGAAATGCGGGGCCAAGGCACGGTGCCAAACAGGCTCATGGGGTGCAGCGCAGCATCCTTCCAGGCCGAGTCGTGCAGCCAGCCTGACAAGGGCAAAGCCAGCATCAGCACATACAAAGCGATGTGCCCTAAGTGCGCTCCCAAACGCTCAAAGGCAGGCATTGACGCAGGCAAGGCCGGCGGCCGATGACCAACGCGCCAAAGCAAGCGCAAGAAGAAAAAACCAAGGACCGTGATCCCTAGCGATTTGTGGGTATCGATGGCCAAGCGCACCCGCTCTTCGGGCAGATAATCCACGCTCCAGATCAAGACGATGTTGCCGAGCATGAACAACGCCATGATCCAATGCAGGATCACGGCGACCTTGGTGTAGCGGTTTGAGTCTCTCACGGGCTTCCCGATGCGTGTCAACGCTCTGCATCGGATGAAGCAGACGCGCGGATCAACAGCATAGCCAAACTGAACCCATTCAGGCGTTGCCGCGGCTCAAGAGACACCGAAATGAGAAATCAGCAACAAGCAACCTTGTCGCAAGCGCTGCACCACCATTCCCCGCGATTCACCGAACCGGCAACACCCTGGAGAAGCGTGGCCATTCACGGCGCCGTGCTGGCCCTGTGGGGCTTGTTGCTCTGGGCCGCGTTCCATCAGCAAGGCCTGTTGGCGTGGTCCGTCGGCATCACCTATGTGAGCTACGACACCGTGCTGCTGCTCTTTGTGGCTTGGCACAGTTGGCGACTGCTCAAACCAAGCACTCCGAACGCAGCAGGACGCTCGACCTCTGTGGGTGTGATCGTTGCGGCGCACAACGAAGCCGCGGTCTTGCCGGTCACCCTCAAGGCACTGCTCACCCAAAGTGACCGCGTCGACGACATCGTGATCGCCGACGATGGCTCCAGCGACGGCACGGCCCAACTGCTCACGCAGGCCTACGGGCTTGAAGAGCCCGCCTTGGGCGAGTTGAGCGCACCCAGCACCACCCAGCCCAACCTGCGCTGGCTCCGCCTGCCTCACGGCGGCAAAGCCAAGGCCCTGAACACCGCACTGACCGTGCTGCGCACCGACACCGTCATGACCGTCGACGGCGACACCCTGCTGGACAAGAACGCGGTCGCAGCAGTCCGCCGGGCCTTCACCAACGAGCCCCAACTGGTGGCGGCCACCGGCGTGATCACCCCCGTGTGCAGCGACACCGCCAGCGGTCGCGTCTTGCAATGGTTCCAGACCTACGAGTACATCCGCAACTTCCTGTCTCGCTATGCCTGGATGCAACTCAACAGCCTGCTGCTTGTCTCAGGCGCCTTCGCCAGCTTCCGGCGCGAAGCCGTGCTAGAGGTCGGCGGCTTCGACCCTGACTGCCTGGTCGAGGACTACGAACTGATCCACCGCCTGCACCGGCATGCACGCTCCAGCGGCAAGGACTGGCGGGTGCGCGTGCTGGGCGATGCACAAGCGCATACCGATGCACCCAGCGACGTCAAGGCCTTCTTGCGTCAACGCCGCCGCTGGTTTGGCGGCTTCTTGCAAACCCAGTACTGGTACCGCGACATGGTGGGCGACCGCAAATACCGCTGGCTGGGCACCATGATGCTGCCCGTCAAAGCCATCGACACCTTGCAACCGCTTTACGGCTTGACCGCCTTCGTCTTGTTGATCGCTTACGTGCTCACAGGCCGACTGTTTCTGGCTGGCCCCGTGCTTGCGGTCATCGGCATCAAGATCGTGATCGACCTGGGCTTTCACCTCTGGTCCATCAAGCTCTACCGACAATGGGTGGGCGACCAACACCGCGCCAGCATCGTTGAAGCCGTGGTGGCCGCATTGGCAGAACCATTCACCTTCCAATTGCTGCGGCACTGTGCTGCGGCCTGGGGTTGGTGGTCGGTTCTGACAGGGCAATTCCAATGGGGAAAGCAGGTGCGAAATGGCCTGTCCTCGCCGCACTTCCAAGACAGCGAAGTGCACCCCTGACTGCCGATCGACACCGCCAGAGCCAAAACACGTCCCGCGTCGCTTAAGCTATGCGGTTTGAAGAAAAGCAGCGCTAACAGCGAGCACCCCCATGGCACAGTACGTTTTCACCATGAACCGCGTCGGGAAGACAGTCCCCCCGAAGCGTCAGATCCTCAAAGACATCACCCTGAGCTTCTTCCCCGGCGCCAAGATTGGCGTGCTGGGCGTGAACGGCTCGGGCAAGTCCACCTTCCTGAAGATCATGGCGGGTGTGGACAAGGACATTGAAGGCGAAGCCGTTCCGATGCCTGGTCTGAACATCGGCTATCTGCCTCAAGAGCCGGTCATGAACCCCGAGCAAACGGTGCGCGAAGCCGTCGAAGAAGGCATCGGTGGCGTGTTGACCGCCAAGAAGCGCCTGGACGAGGTCTACGCCGCCTACGCGGAAGAAGACGCCGACTTCGATGCCCTCGCAGCCGAGCAAGGCGAGTTAGAGGCCATCATCGCCGCCGGCGGCGCTGAAAACACCGACCTGCAGCTTGAACTGGCTGCTGACGCGCTGCGCCTGCCCGCCTGGGACGCCGTCATCGGCAACCTCTCCGGTGGTGAAAAGCGCCGCGTGGCGCTGTGCCGCCTGCTGCTGTCCAAGCCTGACATGCTGCTGCTCGACGAACCCACCAACCACTTGGACGCCGAATCGGTGGACTGGCTGGAGCAGTTCCTCAGCCGCTTCTCGGGCACCGTGGTGGCCATCACCCACGATCGCTACTTCCTGGACAACGCTGCCGAGTGGATCCTCGAACTCGACCGTGGCGCCGGCCACCCCTACAAGGGCAATTACTCCGACTGGCTGGAGGCCAAGGGCAAGCGTCTGGAAGGCGAGCAAAAGACAGAAGATGCTCGCGCCAAAGCCTTGAAGCAAGAGCTGGAATGGGTTCGCAAGAACACCAAGGGCCGCCAAGCCAAGAGCAAGGCCCGTCTGGCCCGCTTCGAAGAACTGAGCGACGTCGAATACCAAAAGCGCAACGAGACCAACGAAATCTTCATCCCCGTGGCCGAGCGCCTGGGCAATGAGGTGATCGAGTTCAAGAACGTCACCAAGTCATTTGGTGATCGCTGCCTGATCGACAACCTGAGCTTCAAGGTCCCCGCTGGCGCCATCGTCGGCATCATCGGCCCCAACGGCGCCGGTAAGTCCACGCTGTTCCGCATGATCCAGGGTGTCGAAACGCCCGACAGTGGTGAAGCCGTGATCGGCAAGACCGCGCAACTGGCCTTTGTGGACCAAAGCCGCGAAGACCTGGTCGCCGAAAACACCGTGTGGCAAGACGTCTCAGGCGGCCTGGACAACATCGTCGTGGGCAAGTTCGTGATGCCCTCGCGCGCCTACCTGGGCCGCTTCAACTTCAAGGGCAACGACCAGCAAAAGCTGGTGGGCAACCTGTCGGGCGGTGAACGCGGTCGTTTGCACCTGGCCAAGACCCTGGCTCAAGGCGGCAACGTCCTGATGCTCGACGAGCCGTCCAACGACTTGGACGTGGAAACTCTGCGCGCTCTGGAAGATGCGCTGCTCGAGTTTGCAGGCTCGGCCATGATCATCTCCCACGATCGCTGGTTCCTTGACCGCATCTGCACGCACATCCTGGCCTGCGAAGGCGATTCGCAATGGTTCTTCTTCGATGGCAACTACCAAGAGTACGAAGCCGACAAGAAAAAGCGCCTCGGAGAAGAAGGCGCGCGCCCCAAGCGTGTGCGCTTCAAGCCCATCCGCTGATCACAGCCATACCAAAGCCCGTCAACGACGGGCTTTTTTCATGCACTGCGCCCCCCATCAGCCGGGGGCTATCCCTAGGAATAAGGCGACAGCGGCGACACCTGTGGCAGCTAGAATTTCGCCAACTATTGCTCAACCCAGGTCAACCGATCTGGGTGAGCCAAAACGATGATTTTTGCTGGAGACCCATCGATGACTTCTCGGATCACACGCCTGTTGACCTCTAGCGCACTGGCGATCTCGGCCCTGACCATGGGCGGTTGCGCGCTGATCGAATCCAACGTCAGCGGTGTGACCCTGAGCATTTTGGAAGACGGCTTCACCCCCCCCACCCTGGAGATGAGCGACGTCGACCTGGCCTGCAACTTTGCCCAGGCAAACGGCCCTCTGGTCGGTGCGGCCCGCAACTTCTATGGCGACCCCTCTTTGATGGAGACGACGCTGCTGCAAGTGGCGGGTGTTTGCGCCGAAAACCAGGCCTTGACCGAAGAGCTGCGTTACATGCGTGCCGCACGTGACAAGCGCGCCGACGAAGCCCAAGACGCTCGCATCGCCCAAAAGCGCCTGCTGGCCGTTGCAGCAGAACGCCAATACAGCGCCTTCACCAAAATGAAGTCCAAGCTCGAGCAGAAGTACTTCTTCAAGTACGGCACCACCTGCCCACGCTTCAAGCGCGACTTCGATGAATTGGTCTACCTGCTGGGCTCCATCTCTGGCTTGCAAGCCATGCAAAACGACATCAGCTCGCAGCAAGTCGTGGGCGTCCCCACCGACACAGCACCTTTGGTTGAAAAGGGCATGGCCTGCTTGAACAACAACAAATGGTGGGGTACGCCTCAGGCCACCCGCGCTGTGGTCTGGAGCATCATTCCCGGCGGCAGCGATGGCAAGGATGTCAAAGGCACCTTCGAAGCCTCCATGGCTTTGGGTGAAGCCCAAGGTGTCCGCTTGCCTCACGTGATGGCCGCAGTGGCCGCCCAGTCTGCAGACGACAAGGTCGCCATCCGCCAAATCATCAAGCGCTTCAGCAGCGTCAAGGACTTCAAACCCAGCACGCAGTACCGCTTGGTAGACGCCATCGCACAAGCACAGCTTGTCAACATCTCTGACCGTCTTTGGACACAGAACACAGGCACGCGCACGCCGGTGAGCGGTCTGGGTAAGTTCTGGGACGATAAGGCCGGCGCCGACATCGATGCCGACAGCTTCTTGAAGTGACTCCGTTGAACGCTGCATGATCTTCAGGGAAATCCCTCCCCCCGCATGCGTGGGCTCGGGTTTCCCAGAGGAAACGCATCACCAGATATAGTTACAAAGCTAACGTTCTCAAGCACGAATGTGAGTTCACGCAGCCAGCAAATGGCGCAGTAGAGGGCCTTTCAGGCCCTCGCCTTTTCTGTACCGAGGAGACTTCATGAAGTTGGTCAAACACGCGAGCACGGCCACGGCCCTGCTGATTGCCATGGGTGCAGCAGCACCCGCTCACGCTGCACAAAAGGTCTGCGTTTACGACCTGTTGGGTGCGTCTGGCGACCTCTTCAACATGGCCAAAGACTACGCTGTGGCCATGCAAAAGAACGGGGTCAGCGTCGAACTCAAGGGCTACACAGACGAACGCGTCGCCACCGAAGATTTCCGCACCGGTCAGTGCGATGGCGTGATCGCTACGGCCTTCCGCACACGCCAGTTCAACGCCACGGCAGGTGCCATCGACACCCTGGGTGCCACCACCATCGTGCGCGACGGCAAGATCGACATCCAAGGCAGCTACGACGTTGTTCGCAAGCTGATCCAAACCTACTCCTCGCCGCAAGCCGCCAAGCTGATGGTGGAAGGCAACTACGAAATCGGTGGCATCACACCGCTGGGCGCGGCCTACCCCGTGGTCAACGACCGCAAGCTCAACACCGTGGAAGCCCTGGCCGGCAAGCGCATTGCCTCGTTCGACTACGACAAGGCGCAAGCCGTGATGATCCAACGCATCGGCGCGCAACCGATCTCTGCGGACATCACCAACTTCTCGACCAAGTTCAACAACGGCTCGGTGGACATGATTGCCGCCCCGACACTGGCATACAAGCCGCTCGAGCTGTACAAGGGCATTGGTAAGAACGGCGGCATCGCTCGCTTCCCGATCTTGATCCTGACCTACCAGGTGGTTCTGAACAAGACCAAGTTCCCGGAAGGTTTTGGCGAAAAGTCGCGCGAGTACTGGGCAACCCAGTTCGATCGCTCGCTGCAACTGATCAAGCAATCGGACGCCAGCATCCCTCCTGCCACCTGGATCGAGCTGACCCCAGAGAACTCATACAAGTACACCTTGATGTTGCGTGAATCGCGCATCGACATCGCACAAAAAGGCTTGTATGACAAGCGCGGATTGAAGGTGATCAAAAAGATCCGCTGCAATGTGAACCCTGGCGATCCAGAGTGCACGACCAAGTCGGAAGAAGACTGGAAGTAAGTCGCCCTCGCTTGAGCGCATCGTTCAGCCAGACCGATCGCACGTGCACCCGGGGGCAGGCCACCCTGCCCTCCTCACCTTTGACGGCTGACCTGCAGGTCAGCATCGTCGTTTGATTGCGCCATGAACACCCCACCTACCCGTCAGATTCTGGGTCGAACCGTCCAAGAGTGGTTCTACAGCCTTCCCGTCTTCACCTTGCTTTTGCTCACGCTGATCATCGGCACGGGCGAGATGGTCCACGGCCAATTGCTCAAACTGGGCGAATCGATGTTCGGCGACCCGGCCGCGCAAGTGCAGTACTTCATGCTGCGCGCAGAACCCACGAAGCCCGACTGCGATGCCAACATCAACGTCGATGCAGAAATAGCCAAGCAGAGTGCAGGCGGCGCCGCCAAGGCTGGCGACGACATTGATGACCTGTTTGGCGGCGATCAGAAAGCCACCGATCCAGCTGTGCTGCGCAAGTCTGTTGAGCAAGCGCTTGCAATCTGCAAAGCCAAGCACGCGCTTTACGAGCGCGTTATTCAACACCAAACGCCTCAAGTCAAAGCGTATCGCATTCTGGAAACCAGCTTTTTTGGCTTGTTCCAGATTGGAACCGATAACCGTTCTTTGATTTTGTTGTTGATGGTGGGCATTGCTGCCATCAGCACCACGCTGAGCTTCCATCACATCGGCATCCGCCCGGGTCACTTCACCCGCGACTACCTGTTGCAGTCGGCCTCTCAGGCCATTTCATCCGGTTTGCTGCTGTTCTCAAGCGTCCGCTACTACCAAATCTTGAAAGAATCTGGGGTTCCGATTGAGCACCCGCTGCTGCACTACATCTGGATGGTGCTGTTCACGGTCTTGCTGCTGATCAACGTCAAGCGCGTTCTGATCCCCGTCAAATCGCCCCATGGTGATGGCGATTGGGGTGGTGCATTTCTGTCGATTCCTCTGTACGCGCAAATGGCCACGGTGGCCGGGGTCTACTTCCTGATCAAGGACCATCACGCAGGTTTGGCGATTTACATCAACCAATTGATGGAGTTGCCCAGCATCTTCATGAACCTGGGACTTTTCATCTGGTCCGGGATGTTGCTCAAACAAAGCCGCATCATTGACTTGATCATGGACACCCTGCGTCCATGGAGCCTGTCGCCACAACTGCTCACCTACATCGTGTTGCTGGGGGCCGCGGTGGCTACCGCTTACACAGGCGCGTCAGGCGTTTTCGTGATTGCTGGTGGCGCCATCATTTATCACGAGGTTCGCGCTTCAGGCGGCACACGCCAGTTTGCGCTGGCAGCCACGGCCATGTCGGGTTCGCTGGGTGCGGTTCTGCGCCCATGTCTGTTGGTGGTGTTCATTGCTGCCCTGAACAAGCAAGTGACCACCGGTGGCTTGTACCACTGGGGCTTTTACGTCTTCCTGCTGACCTCGACCTTGTTCTTTGTTGCCTCGCAGATGCTGCGCACACAGAAGGCCAGCATTGAGTCGCCCGCAAAAGCCTTGCCCGCCATGCTGCGCCTGATGGTGCCGATCGTGCCCTACGCAGCGCTGACCTTGGCTGTTGTGGCGATTTACGAGTTTGCACTTGACACCAAGCTCAACGAAATCACAGCGCCCACGATCATGCCGGTCATCTTGTTGATCATCTTGGTCTTCGACAAGATGACAAACAAAGGCAAAGCTGAGCTGACCCCTGACTACGCAAGCCACCGTCAAGAGGGTGTCGAACGTTCGATTCGGTTTGCCACCAACGAGACCATCGGTCACATCGGTGCACTGCTCAGCCTCATGACCCTGTCTCTGGCCATGGGTGGCGTGATCGAGCGCTCAGAAGTGATGGGCTTCTTCCCAACCGTGTTCGAGAACCACTGGACTGCCATGGCCTTCCTGGTGGTCACGAAGGTGGTGCTGGGCATGATCATGGATCCGTTCGGCGCTGTGGTGTTGGTGTCGGGCACCTTGGCCCCCATCGCTTATGCCAACAACATCGACCCGATCCACTTCTGGATGATGGTGCTGGTGGCTTTTGAGCTGGGTTACCTGTTGCCCCCTGTGGCCATCAACCAGCTGTTGACTCGCCAGGTAATCGGCGAGGAAGAGGTCATAGAGGCGGACCGCGAAGTCAAGCACCTGGGCTTCTATCGTCGATACGAACGCTGGGTGCTGCCACTGATCGTGATGAGCATTGGTTTGGCCATCGTGTCCTTCGGTCCATTGGCCGTGATCGATTTCCCACAGTTGGCGTTCTTGAAGGACTGGTTCCTGCACACAGCCCAGTAAGGGCTTGATCGCCTGAACCCAAAACCCGGCTGCTTGCTCACGCATCAGCCGGGTTTTTCTTTGGCTTTGCCGCGTCAGCGCAGGTGTTATGGTTTTGCGCATGACAAGAACCGCCTCGCTCCCGCCGGCACGAGCCGACCAAACCCCAGTCTCGTCAATCGAGGGGCGAAGGCCCACCGCCCATTGGGCGAGCCAACGGCCAACATGCCTCCTTGCGCGTCAACTCACGGCCGCATTGAGCATGGCGTTTGTGCTGCAAGGCTGCAGCCTGTGGCCATCGACTGGCTCAAAGCAAGGGGTGGTTAGCTCAAGCGCCGCTGGTCAAGCGCCTGCAAGCGCCGCGGTCACAGCGTCCTCTGCGTTGGCTTCGGGAGGCGCCGCAAGCGCGCCCAACGCGTTGCCACAAGCGGCGGCCGCAAGCGCTCAAGCAGGTTCGCCCCAAGCGCCCGCGTTTGAGCAAGTGATCAAGGGCGCCATTCGCCAAGACGGCTTGCTGCCCATCTGGACGAGGCAGGACAAAGTCTGGATCGAGCTGTCACCCGCATCACTGGGTAAACCTTATTTCCTGTCGCCCAAGCTGTCCACCGGCATCGGTGAAGGCGGCCTGTTGGGCGGTTTGATGCAAAGCCGCTGGGCACAGGTCGGCAAGCCTCAATGGGTTGAATTCCGAAAGGTGCAACAACAGGTTCAGTTGCTGGCGGTCAACGCGGCTTACACGGCTGCCGTGGGCACACCGCAGGCGCGGGCCGTTCAAGCCGCCTTCTCGCCCAGCTTGTTGAGCAGTGTGCCCTTGGCCAGCGCGCCGCAGCCGACGTCGGGCGCGGTTTTGATCGAGGCCACCCCGCTCCTGCTGGGCGACTTGCTGGGCATCGCCCAGCAACTGCAGCGCAGCTACAGGCAGAGCTATGCGCTGGACGTGCGCAACTCAGCGCTGCTGGTGTCCCGGAGCAAGGCCGATGGGCTGGTGTTCCAGGTCTCCCAGCATTTCGCAACGGGCGGCATCTCCATCGGTGGCTTGCCCGGCGGCCCATCTTCGATCGTGCCCGCCTCGCTGCCCGACCCCCGCAGCCTGTTCGTAACCGTTCATTACACACTGTCTGCCTTGCCAGCCAAGCCCATGCCGACCCGTCCGGCAGATCCACGCGTGGGCTATTTCAGCAGCTCGGTGGTGGACTTCACCGATGACCTCACCCGCTCACCGCGGCAGCGCTTCATCAACCGGTGGCGACTGGAAAAGAAGGTGCTAGGCCCTGGCCCCTCTGATCCCGTCAAACCGCTGGTGTACTGGCTGGATCCCAGCATCCCACTGGCCTACCGCGCCGCGATCACAGACGGCGTCATGGCATGGAATCAAGCCTTTGAAGCCATCGGCGTCACCCACGCCATCGAGGTCAAAGAAGCCCCTGCAGACGGCAGCGTCGACACGCAAGAGACGGGACACATGTCGATCAGGTGGATGACCAACAGCCAGCCCATCTTCGGCGCGATCGGCCCCACCCACGTGGACCCTCGCAGCGGCGAAATCCTGGATGCTGACATCGCCTTGGAGAGCCTGTCGTCTCGCGCCATCCGAACGGTGAAGAGCCAGTGGATCGGGTCGAACACAGCCGACATCGCCTCGCAGGCGAACGAGCCCAAGCACAGCGATCAGTGCCAGCACGCCGACCAGGCGGCCGAGCAGCTGGGCTTGGCGTTAGAGGTGCTGCAAGCGCAAGGCGCCCTGGACCCGAACTCGCTCGAAGTTCAACAATTCGTGCTGGCCTACATCAAGGACACCACCATGCATGAGGTGGGGCACACCTTGGGCTTGCGGCACAACTTCCGAGCCTCTCGGTGGCACACCGCACAGGAGCTCAATGACCCCGTGCTGACGCAGAAAACAGGCAACAGCGCCTCGGTCATGGACTACGCGCCGATCAACCTGCCCAAACCGGGTCAAACCGGCGGGATGCCCTTCCAGACCACCTTGGGACCTTATGACTTTTGGGCCATCGAATACGGTTATGGCGATGTGCCAGAAGGCAAGGATGCGCAGGTCAAGGCCCTGAGGCAGATCGCAGAGCGCAGTGCGCAGCCTCAATGGCGTGAAGCGCTGGCTTATGGCACCGACGAAGACCAACAGCTGGGGTTAGACCCCCAGGCATTGACCTTCGATCTGGGGCGTGACCCCGTGGTGTTTGCGCAAACCCGACTGGACATCGTCGCAGACCTGTTCAAACGCCAAAACGAGCGTCGCCTCACGCCCGATGACGACCCTGCGCTGCTGCGCCGCAGCGTGAACTACGGTCTGCGCGACCTCGCCCGCACGAGCCAGATCCTGCTGCGCCAGGTGGGCGGGGTGGTCACGCGCCGTGACGCGCCCGGGGCAGGCCGAGAGATGTTGATTCCCCTGAGCGTGGCAGAGCAGCAATCGGCCCTGAGCCTGTTGACGCAGGCCTACTTGTCGTCGCAAGCTGTGACGCTTCCACCCACCCTGTTGCGCAAGCTGGCGCCAGACTACCTGGAGCGTGAAATGGCGCTGGATGGAGGCGCTCTGGGGGGTACGGAGTTCTCTTTGGCTGAGCAACAGCTGGCCTTGCAACGCGACGTCGTGGCGGGCTTGCTCAACGAGGGGCTGGCCGAGCGCCTGCTGGACAACGCCGACATGACCCGTGACACCGTGAGCCAAGCGCTGACGCCCGCACAGGTGTTTGCGCAAGTGAGGGAGGCCATCTGGCCCCGCTCCGAAGCAGCCAACGAACCCGCCAGCCTGCGGCGCAACCTGCAGCGCGAGCACATCAACCGCTTGGCCGTGGCGGTGATCCGCAACGCCAGCGCCCGTGCCGACGTGCGCGCCCTGATCCGCCAAGAAGCCAAGGGCCTGCTGACCATGCTGCGCGCGAGAGCACCCCAGGCCCGCGATGCGGCCACGCAGGCCCACCTGCAAGATGGGATCGACACCCTCACGACGGCGCTACAAGCCTCGGCCCTGCGAACATCACCTTGATGGGGGCCAGGGCTTCACCCCTGCGAGCGGCCCGAAATCAGCTCTGCGGCGTTGACAATAGCGGCTTGCCTACCCGAGTGAACCATGGACCTGCCCACGCTGTTTTCTGCCTCTGGCCCACTGGCCCGCGCCTTCGATGGCTACCGCGTGCGCACCGAGCAGATCGAGATGGCCCTGGCCATCCAGCAAGCCATCCGCGAAGCCAGCACCGTCGTGCTGGAAGCCGGCACGGGCGTGGGCAAAACGGCCGCCTACCTGGTGCCTGCGCTCATGGAGGGCGGCAAGGTGATCGTGTCCACCGGCACCAAGGCCTTGCAAGACCAGCTCTTTCACCGCGACCTGCCCGCCGTGCGAGACGCGCTGGCCGTGCCCATCAAGGTGGCGCTGCTCAAGGGCCGCAGCAACTACCTGTGCTGGCACCACCTCGAGCGCACCAACCAGGACGCCACGCTGCTGGGCAGCCGCCAAGAAGTGCGCGACCTGGGCCTGATCAACAGTTTCATCCACCGCAGCCCCACGGGCGACAAGGCCGAGTGCCCCACCGTGCCTGAGCACGCGAGCATCTGGGCCCGCGTCACCTCCACGCGCGAAAACTGCCTGGGCAGCGACTGCTCGCGCTACAGCGACTGCTTCGTCATCAAGGCCCGCCGGGAGGCGCAAGACGCCGATGTGGTCGTGGTCAACCACCACCTGTTTTTTGCCGATTTGATGTTGCGCGAAGAAGGTGTGCCCGAGCTGTTGCCCAACGCCCAGACCATCGTGTTTGACGAAGCGCATCAGTTACCAGACACGGCCACTTTGTTTTTTGGGGACTCGATCTCGACCGCGCAGGTGCTGGACCTGGTGCGCGACACCTTGGCCACGGGCCAGGCTCAAGCCCGCGACGGTGCCAACTGGAACGATGTGCTGGCCCCACTGGACCGCGCGGCGCGCGATTTGCGCCTGTGCTTTGGCCCGCAGACGCAGCGCATGGCGCACACGCAACTGGGCGCTGATCACCCGCTGCTGGCCGGCATCGACAACCTGATGGAAGCCCTGCTGCACGTGCGCGAGGTGTTGGACACACACGCAGAGCGCAGCCCAGACCTGACCCAGCTGCACCGCCGCTGTGATGCCCTGGTGCAAAAAGTGAGCGCCTGGGGGGCACCTGATCGCGCCGAGCAGCCCGAGCTGTGCTGGGTCGACGTGGGCAGCCATGGGGTGCAATTGCACCGCACGCCGATTTCGGTAGCCGATGTGTTCAGGCGTCAGCGTTTGGGGCTGGGCATGCCTGCTGGCAATGCGCTTGAGGATGACGAGGGTGCTGCGGTGGTCAGCTCACAAGATGAGTCCGACATGGTCGATGCCTTCGCGGCACATGCGCAGGCCGAAGCACCACAAGGCATCGCCACAACGGCTGCGCTTGACGCACAAGCCGCAAGCGATGAAGACGACGAGGACGACCTGCAAGCACTGTTGGGTGGCGCACCAGGCAAGGCCGATGCTGCAGCCGCCAGCAGTGCGCCATGGGGTGAGACAGCCGTGCCGTCGGTACGTCCGCGTGCGGGCGCACCTGCCAGCGACGCTCTGGCAGGCATCGCAACGCCGCCTGCGCGCCGCGCTTGGGTCTTCACGTCGGCCACCCTGGCCGTGAAAAACGACTTCGGGCATTTCACGCAAGCGCTGGGTCTGGAAGACGCGCACTGCCAGTCGTGGTCGAGCCCCTACGACTATCCCACGCAGGCCATGCTGTATGTGCCGGCCAAGATGCCGCAGCCCTCAGACCCCGGCCACACCGACGCCGTGGTCGATGCCGCCCTGCCCCTGATCCGCGCCAACAAGGGACGCGCCTTCGTGCTGTGCACCAGCTTGCGCGCCGTGGCCAAGGCCGCTGAGCGCCTCAAGCAAGTCTTCAAAGATGGCGACGACCCCTTCCCCGTGCTGCAACAAGGCGACGCGCCCCGCCCGACCTTGCTGGACGACTTCCGCCGAGCCGGCAATGCGGTGCTGGTGGGCAGCCACAGCTTTTGGGAAGGCATCGATGTGAAGGGAGACGCCCTCACGCTGGTGGTGATCGACAAGCTGCCTTTTGCGCCGCCCGATGACCCTGTGCTGGCCAAGCGCCTGGAGCTGCTGGAGCGCAACGGCGGCAACCCCTTCATGGCGCACCAGGTGCCTCAGGCCATCATCGCCCTCAAGCAGGGTGCAGGGCGCCTCATCCGCTCAGAGACCGACCACGGCGTGCTCATGATTTGCGACACCCGCCTGATCGACAAGCCCTACGGCCGCCGCATCTGGCAAAGCCTGCCGCCCATGCGCCGCAGCCGGGTCGAGGCCGAAGCGATCGAGTTTCTGGCATCGTTGTGAGCCAAGCGCCGTGCGCTCAGCGCAACGTACCCACGTAGCGTTTGCGCGCCTCTGGGGGGGCACCGGGTTCCAAAGAGCCCATCGTGGACGAGAAGTCAGAGGTGCCAAAGCCGCTGCGATCGCCAGATCCTGTCGCGACAAAGGCGGGCCTGCCGCCCACAGAGGGGCTTGGTTTGGGCTGTGGCGCAGGCGGCACCAGGGCAGCTTCGAACTTGTCGGCCAGCCTGAGCAAATCGGGGTGGGTCTCGCCGCGCGCCACGCGGATGACTTCGCGCGCGTACTCCGGGCTTTTGAGCATCCACTCCACGTCAGTGACGCGGCCATGGACGCGGCGCATCACGACATGCAGGTGTGCCGCAATGGCGAACTTCTCACTCTCCAACATCGCTGTCCTCCGACAAAAAACGCCGCCTCATGGCTCACTCCACCCGTTCGCCGTGCTGGCTCAGGTCAAGACCTTCGATCTCTTGCTGGCGGCTGACGCGCAGGCCCACCAGGGCGTTGACCACCGCCAAAATGCCCAGCGTGACAAAGCCGCTGTAGGCCAAGGTGGCCGCAACCCCAATCGCCTGGGTGGCCAGGCTGCCGCTCACCCCGCCAATGGCAGGAGACGCCAGCACGCCGGTGAGCAAAGCACCCACCACGCCGCCCACCCCATGAACGCCAAAAACATCGAGGGAGTCGGCGGCGCCGAGCAGGCGCTTGAGCCCAGTCGCTCCCCAATAACAGGCAAAGCCTGCCAGCAGGCCGATCAGCGCCGCCGATTTGGGGTCCACGTAACCAGAGGCCGGCGTGATCGCCACCAGACCCGCCACGGCGCCACTGCACAGGCCCAGCAAGGTCGGGGTGCCACGAACCGCCCACTCAGCCACCATCCAGGCCAAGGTGGCGGCGGCCGCACCAATTTGGGTTGCCAACATGGCCATGCCGGCGCGCCCATCGGCCGCACAGGCAGAGCCGCCGTTGAAGCCCATCCACCCCACCCACAGCAGGGACGCGCCCATCATGGTGTAGCCCAGGTTCGCCGGCATCAGAGGCTCTTGCCCAAACCCGATCCGGCGCCCCAGCATCCAGGCGCAGGCCAGCCCCGAAACGCCCGCATTGATGTGCACCACCGTGCCACCCGCAAAATCCAGCACCCCGAGTTGGGCCAGCCAGCCCGATGGCTCCCAGACCCAATGGGCCACCGGCACATACACCAGCAAGAGCCACAGGCCCATGAACAGCAGCAGGGCTGAAAAGCGCATGCGCTCTGCAAAAGCACCAGCGATCAAGGCAGGCGTGATGATCGCAAACGTGAGCTGAAACATCACAAAGACGGACTCGGGCACCGTGGTGGCCAGGTGGTGCACCGACACCAAACCGGCGGCTTTGTCATAAAAAACGCTGTCCAGCATGGCCGCATCCAGGCTCCCCAACCAGGGCGCGCCGGGCATGAAGGCGAGGCTGTAACCGCAGACCACCCACAGGACCGTGACCAAAGCGCACACCGCAAAGGTCTGGGCCAATGTGGACAAGATGTTTTTCTTGCGGACCATGCCGGCGTAAAACAGCGCCAGCCCGGGCAAGCTCATGAGCAAAACCAGGGCAGATGCGGTGATCATCCACGCCGTGTCGCCCGCGCTGATCTGCGCAAACGGCACGCGTTGGGGCGAGGTCGGCGCCGGCACGGCAGAGACCGGCGGTGCTGCAGGCGGCACGGCGGCTTGTTCTGTGCGGGCTGGCTTCAGCTCCGCAGCCGAAGCCGAAGACGAGGCCAATTCTGCAGAGAGTACCGATACGGGAGGGCGATCACTTTGATCCTGCGCTTGCGCCAGTGCCGGGGCACCCAAGTGGCACAGCAGAGACACGCAAAGGGCAAAACCAAGTCTTTTCAGGTCAGGACACATTGCAAACAGACAACAGCAAGGGCATGCGTCCGTTACAGCAAGAAACAGGCCCAGAACAGCGTCAGCAAAGGGGCAAGGCGTGCGCAGTGAGCGCTACAGCATCACAGTTCGAGGTTGTCGATCAAACGGGTTTGACCCAGCTTGGCAGCGGCCAGACACACCAGCGGCTCGCCCTGCTGCAACTGCGCATCGGTGGCGGGTGTGAGGTCGAACTGACGGCGCACAAGCACGTAGTCAGGCGCCCAGCCACGTTGCGCCAAGGCAGCCATGGCCTGGGCTTCCAGCGCCGCAACCGAGGCGGCGTTCAGCTGAGCCAACACCCGTTGCTGGGCCACGCCCTCGCGCACAGCGCGCAGCGCCTGACTCAATTGCACGGCCTCTTGGCGCTCTGCTGCGCTCAGGTAGCCGTTGCGTGAAGACAAGGCCAAGCCATCGTCGGCACGCAGGGTCTCGCCACCCACGATCTGGATGGGCAAACCCATTTGCACCACCATGTTGCGGATCACCATGAGCTGCTGGTAGTCCTTCTTGCCAAAGACCGCGGCCTTGGGCTGGACCAGGTTGAACAGCTTGTGAACCACCGTGCTCACACCGGTGAAGAAACCGGGGCGGAAAGCGCCCTCGAGGATGTCAGCCAGCTCAGTGGGCGGCACGACCTTGAAGCCTTGAGGCTGCGGGTACAGCTCGGCCTCAGACGGGGCAAACAAGATGTCGCAACCGGCGGCTTGCAGCAACTCGGCATCGCGCGCCATGGTGCGCGGGTAGGTATCGAAGTCTTCGTTGGGACCAAACTGCAGTCGGTTGACGAAGATGCTGGCCACCACGGGGCTGCTGCTGGTGCCGGCAATGTCACGCGCCTGCTTGATCAGGGCCAGGTGACCTTCATGCAGGTTGCCCATGGTGGGCACGAACACGGGGGCAGCGGGTGCCGCGGCCGTGGCAGCGCGCAGTTCTGCAATGGTGTGGATCAGCTTCATGGCGATCGGGGTGTCTGCTGTCAATCAGGTCAATGGGGTCTATGGGATCAATGAGGTCAGTAAGCGTGCAGCGCCTCGTCGGGGAAGCTGCCGTCTTTCACCGCCGCCACATAGCGGGCAATGGCCTCGTCCACCGTGCCACCCTCGGCGGCGAAGTTGCGAACGAAACGGGGCAACTTGCCGCGGGTGATGTGCAGCATGTCGTGCAACACCAGCACCTGCCCTGCCGTGGCCTTGCCAGCGCCAATGCCAATCGTCATCAAGCCGGGGTTGTCGGCCTGCACCAGGGCGGCCACGCTCGAAGGCATCAGCTCCAGCACCATCATGGCGGCGCCCGCTTGGGCCAGCTCGGTGGCGTGCTTGCGCATGGTGGCCACACCGGCTTCATCACGGCCCTGGATGCGGTAACCACCCAAGGCATGCACGCTTTGCGGCGTCAAACCCAGGTGGGCGCAGACGGGGATGCCACGCTCGGTCAAAAAGTGCACGGTGTCGGCCGTCCAGCCGCCGCCCTCGAGCTTGACCATGTGGGCGCCGGCTTGCATCAGGGCCACGCTGGAGCGCAAGGCCTGCTCGCGGTTTTCTTGGTAGCTGCCAAAGGGCAAGTCGCCGACCACCCATGCGCTGCGGTTGCCACGGGCCACGCAACGGGTGTGATAAACCATCTCGTCCAGGGTGACAGGCACCGTGCTGGACTGGCCTTGCACGATCATGCCCAGCGAATCGCCCACCAAGATGCAATCGACACCGGCTTCGTCGACCACGCGCGCGAAGGTCGCGTCATAGGCCGTGAGCATGGTGATTTTTTCGCCCTGTGCGTGCATTTCGCGCAGGCGGTGCAGCGTCACGGTTTTGCGAGGGGTGGCGGCAACAGCGGTCATCTTGTCTGAGGCCCAAAACAGGCTTGTGCAGGAAGGTGGCGCGATTCTAGGCGTGGGCCGCGATGGGCGACGCGAAAAATCGCATCGTTCAGGGTGGATCAAACCGGCGCGTAAGCCAATCGCACGTAGACCGGCGCGAAAGCCTCGGCCTGGGTGATCTCGAGCAGGCCTTCTTTGCCCAACTCGAGCATGGCAATGAAGGTGACCACCAGCACGGGCACGCCTCGGGTCACGTCAAAGAGGTCTTGAAACTCCACAAAGCGCTTGCCCTGCAGGGTGCGCAAGACCATGCTCATGTGCTCGCGCACAGAGAGCTCTTCGCGGCTGATGGTGTGGTGCGTGTGCAGCTTGGCGCGCTGCAAGATGTCCATCCAGGCCTCGCGCAGGTCGAGTACGGTCACATCAGGGTGGCGCACGTTCAGCGAGGGGTCGCTGTGCGCCTGCACGCGCAAAAAATCGCGCCCCAGCACGGGCAGCTTGTCCAGGCCCGCTGCAGCCAGCTTCATGCGCTCGTACTCGATCAGGCGGCGCACCAGCTCAGCACGCGGGTCTTCCACCTCTTGCGCGCCCTCGACCTTCTTGGGCGGCAGCAGCATGCGCGACTTGATCTCGATCAGCATGGCGGCCATGAGCAGGTACTCAGAGGCGAGCTCGAGGTTGGTCTTGCGGATCAGGTCGACGTAGGCGAGGTACTGGCGCGTGACGTCGGCCAGCGGGATGTCGAGGATGTTGAAGTTTTGCTTGCGGATCAGGTAGAGCAGCAAGTCAAGCGGGCCCTCGAAGGTGTCGAGGAAGACCTCCAGCGCATCGGGCGGGATGTAGAGGTCGGTGGGCATGGCGAACAGCGGCTCGCCATACAGGCGGGCCACGGCCACATGGTCCACCACTTGGGGCAGGCCTTGCTCGTCGAGCGCGGCCCCGCCTTCATCGTTCAAAGGGGCAGCGGCCCCGCTGGGTGAGCGCGTCACGGTGTCAACTGGCGGCGCGCACCCTAGGCCAATCAGGCCTTGGTTTGGTAGACGTAAGGCATTTGCGCAACGTTGGCTTCGCTGTACGCTTGCTGCGCTTGGCGGTCCACGGCCTTGTCCCACAGCAGGGCACGGCCCTGGCGTTGACGCTCTTCCATTTGGGGGTCACGCTGCTTCAGGCTGTCGATGAACTGGGTCGCGTCAGACTTGTAGGGTTTCCAGAAAAGCGGCATGTGGGTTCACCAGGGTCAAACTGGGTCAAAGGGATCAAGCTCGCTATTTTAAGGTGTGCCGGGCACCTTGGGCGGCCGCAAACGAGATAAGCGCACGACAATGCGCCCCATGCAGGAAATCGAACTCAAATTTCAGATCCCGGCCGATGCGCTGGAGACGGTCCAGACCGAGCTGGCGTGCCTCAACCAGGGCAGCCGCAAGCCAATCAGCGCCATCGCGCTGCGGGCCGCCTACTTCGACACGCCACAAAGGCATCTGGCGCAGTCCCGCATGGCGCTGCGCGTGCGCCAAGAGGGCGACGAATGGGTTCAGACGCTCAAATCGGGCGGCACCAACACCATGATCCGCCTGGAAGACAACCGCCCCGCCCGCCCCAGCGCGGCGGGCGAGCCCTTGATGGCCGACCTCAGCCGCCACAGCGAGGCCGCGCAAAAAGCGCTGAGTCAAGCCCTGGGCTGGCAACCCGAAGCAGACCCCAGCGGCGCCAAGGTGGGCCTGGTTGAGCTGTACCGCACCGACATCACCCGCCACCGCGCGCACCTGAGCGTGGGCGAAGGCACGCCCTACGAGGGCAAGGTGGAGCTGGCCCTGGACCTGGGCCACATCTTCGCGGGCGACCTCAGCGTGCCCGTCAACGAGCTGGAGATTGAGCTGGTGTCGGGCCACCCGATGGCCGTGGTCCTGGCAGGACACGACTGGGTCAAGCGGCGCGGCCTGTGGCTTGACACACAGACCAAAGCACACCGGGGCGATGCATTGGCGCGCCAAGCCGCCGCACTGCATGGCAGCGACCCTGCCCAGGCGCAGCAACAAGCGGCGCAAAAGCTCAAGGCATTGAACGAGGGCAAGTTGCCACGTGCTGCGGCCAGCAAATCGCGCCGCTCGCCCGACGCGGTGATGGCTGCTGAAATGGAACAGGCGCTGGAGCACTTCACCACCGCCATGAGCGCCTTGGGCGCGGCGGCCAGCGGGGGCAATGAAGACACACTGACCCCCGCATTGGCCCAGGCTCAGCGCGCCGTGCGCGCCTTGCGCCGCCTGCGTGCGCTGACCCAAAAGGTGGATGCACGCACCGTCAAGCGCGTGCCTTACGGCAGCTTGGCGCAAGCACGCAAGCTGTCGCAGCAACTGCGTGCACGCATCGCCGCTGCACGCCCGGCGCAAGAAGCGGCCGCGCTGAGGGCCATGGCCCGGTCGCCCGAAGTCTCGGCCTTGTGCCTGGACGTGCTGAGCGGCTTGATGCCCGCGCCCACCCCCATGGCAGCCCCCGTGGTCGACAAGGCAAAAGCCTGGGAGCACAAACCGCCCCAGTCCGGTAAGCCAGGCAAAGGCGGCCAGCAACGCAGCGGCAAAGGCTTTGCCAGCGCCTCTGGCAAATCGGCGTTCAACCCCGCACGCAAAACCACATCGGGGCCGAAGCGCTGAGGCGGCAGGGCAGCCTCAGGCTGCCCTGAATCAGCGGATGCGCATGCCCGGCTGGGCACCTGCTACGGGCTCCAGCACATAGATGCCGGGCGTGCCCTTTTCATCGGCGTGCGACGCGGCCAGCACCATGCCTTCGCTGACGCCAAACTTCATCTTGCGCGGCGCCAGGTTGGCCACCATGACGGTGTGCTTGCCGATCAGGTCTTCGGGCTTGTAGGCCTCTTTGATGCCACTGAAGACATTGCGTGTGCGACCTTCGCCCACATCCAGCGTCAGGCGCAGCAGCTTGGTGCTGCCTTCCACGTGCTCGGCGTTCACGATCTTGGCGATGCGCAAGTCCACCTTGACGAAATTGTCGATGGTGATGGTGGAGGCTATCGCCTCGCCGCCGGGCCGCCCCAAGGCGGAGGCGCCCCCCTCGGGGGGCATGGGGGCAGCACCCTTGTCGCCACCGGGCTTGGGCGCTTCGACGACGGGCGCAGGAGGCGCCTCGAACAAGGCGTCCAGCAACTTGGGGTCCACGCGCTGCATCAGGTGCTTGTAATCACCGATCACGTGCGCGCCCAGCAAACGGCTGGCATCCGACAGGGTCAAGGCGTCGACCTTCAAGAAGGCTTCCACTTGGGCCACCAAAGCTGGCAACACAGGCTTGAGGTAGATGCTCAAGAGGCGGAAAGCCTCGATGCACACCGTGCAAACTTCTTGCAAGCGGGCGTCTTGCCCTTCTTGCTTGGCCAGCTCCCAGGGCTTGTTGGCATCAACATATTCGTTGACACGGTCGGCCAGCAGCATGATCTCGCGCAGCACCTTGCCCAGCTCACGTTGCTCGAACAAATCAGCAATCGCCGTGCGGCCATCTTGCAGCTGCGCCAGCAAAGCCTGGCCATCGGCGCCCACATTGGCCGCCAGTTGGCCACCAAAGCGCTTGCTCAAGAAACCCGCCGCGCGGCTGGCAATGTTGATGTACTTGCCCACCAGGTCGCTGTTGACACGGGCGGTGAAGTCATCGCGGTTGAAGTCGACGTCTTCGACGTTGGCGTTGAGCTTGGCCGCGATGTAGTAGCGCAGCCACTCGGGGTTGAGGCCCAGGCTGAGGTACTTGAGCGGATCCAGGCCCGTGCCACGGCTTTTGCTCATCTTCTCGCCGTTGTTGACGGTCATGAAGCCGTGCACATTGACTTGGTTGGGCAGCTTGCGGCCGCTGAACTTGAGCATCGCGGGCCAGAACAAGGTGTGAAAGTAGGTGATGTCCTTGCCGATGAAGTGCACCTGCTCCACGGCCGGGTCGGCCATGAACTCGTCGAAGCTGCGCGACTCGCCGTACTTGGCCAAGGGGCCACCGGCTGCAAAGTAAGACTTGAGCGAGGCCAGGTAGCCAATGGGCGCGTCCAGCCACACATAGAAATACTTGCCCGGCGCGTCGGGGATTTCAATGCCGAAGTAAGGCGCGTCGCGGCTGATGTCCCAGTCGCCCAGGCCGCCCTCGCCGTTGTCGTCTTTCGTGAACCACTCTTTGATCTTCTTGGCGACGCCGGCTTGCAGCTTGCCGTCTTGCGTCCAGCCTTCCAAGAACTCGAAGCAGCGGGGGTCAGACAGCTTAAAGAAGTGGTGGTCGCTGGTCTTGAGCACCGGCGTGGCGCCGCTCAGGGCCGAGAACGGGTTCTTCAATTCGGTGGGCGCATAAACCGCACCGCACACCTCGCACGAGTCGCCGTACTGGTCTTTGGCGCCGCACTTGGGGCACTCGCCCTTCACAAAGCGGTCGGCCAGGAACATGCCCTTTTCGGGGTCAAACATCTGCTCGACCGGGCGCACGGTGATCAGGCCCTCGGCCTTGAGCGCGCGGTAGATGTCTTGCGCCAGAGCGTGGTTCTCGGGGCTGTCGGTCGACGACCAGTGGTCGAAGCTGATGTGAAAGCCGTCCAGATACGGCTTGCGGCCAGCGGCGATGTCGGCCACAAATTGCTGGGGCGTTTTGCCAACCTTTTGCGCCGCGATCATGATGGGCGCGCCATGCGCGTCATCGGCACCCACGAAGTGAACTTGGTTGCCCTGCATGCGCTGGAACCGCACCCAGATGTCGGCCTGGATGTACTCCATGATGTGGCCAATGTGGAAGTGGCCATTGGCGTAGGGCAGCGCGGTCGTGACAAAAAGCTGGCGTGGCATGGTGTGCAAGTGGTGCAGACGGCC
>CANCFV010000048.1 GCA_947377275.1 Burkholderiales bacterium
GCCGTCGGCACTCATTTCTTGGCACCCACATCGGCCTTGATCTCGGCCACGGTTTTGTCGACCGTTTCGAGTTTGCTCACGTCATAGCCGGCGTCGGTGATCTCGGCCTTGATGGCCTGGTCGTCAAGCGTCTGCCCTTCCTTGGCCTGGACAGCCACCACCTTTTGCTTGAGGTCGACATAGACCGCCTGCGCGCCTGGCAGCTTTGAGAGCCTTTTCTCGATGCCCTGTGCGCAAAAGGCGCAGACCATGCCATTGACCGTGGCCTTGACGCTGGTGCTTGCAAAGGACGTGGTGGCAGCGCTAAACAGAGAGAATGCCAGCAGGGTGTGTGCAGCGTGTTTCATGGGTTTGCCTTTAAAAGATGTACATGAAGTTCGCGCGAGCCTGTTTGGCGGTATTGACGCCCAGCTCGACGAAGTAACGGTTGTGGATGAGGCGCAGCATGGGCGTGACCTCAGTGGTGTCTGACAAGCCCCGCATGCGGCGCGCTTCCAGGACGAACCAGGGCTGGATTTCGTCGTAGTCGACCTCGTAGAACGAGAAGCCGGCACGGACCGACGCGAAATCGTGGTTCAGCCGCTCTGCCCGGTACAAACGGCCGGTGGCTGCCAAGTAGACGCGGGTGGTCTCGTAATCGACCTGAACGCCAGGGGCGACGGCCAGCTTGTCACCGACAAAATCATTGCCCCGGATGGCGCCTGCGCCTGCAAAGAACCAGATGTTGGCCTGCGCATGCGGCAGGTTCCAGCGCGTGATCAACCGGGTGTAGTTGAGCTCGGTCAGCGTTCGGGTTTTTGACTTGTCGTCAGAGCGCATGGTCAAGCCACCCACACCCACGGCATCGCGTGTGGTCAAAGCGTAGTTCACCCAGGCTTCTCGCCAGTTCGCACTGAAGTCGCCCATGGCCATGGCGCTGTCTTTGTAGCCCATGGGCGCCGCATGGGCGGCACTGCCAATCAGCATCGCGGCCAAAAAAGCCGTGAACGGCCTCACTGTCAGGCCGACATCTGGTGGACGATCAACGCCCCGTGTCAGCCTACGGCGGCGGCCCCAAAAGGCCTGAGGCAGGCCCATGCCACGGCACCTCGCCGCAGCCAGGAAAAATGTGAGCATGTCATCTCCAGCGCTGTGGCCTTTGTCGAGCCACGGTTCATGTCACCGCACAAACGGCGGACGCACTTTGGGCTTGGAGATCAAAAAATGGGCGGCTTGACCGCTTGTGGCATCAATGCGCTCACAAAGCTCGCACTGCCCGCCAGCGGCTGGGCATGTGAGCTGATGGCGACGATGTCGAAGGGGGCACCCGCTGCCATTGCGGCCATGGGTGTGCACAAATCGCAAGGCGAACCCTGGGGCGCACCCTGGGCAGGCTGCTCGCCGTTGACACGCGCATCGGCATCAGCGGCATCAGCGGCATCACTGTGCGCGCCAGCGTGGACATGCATCGGGCAGTCTGGCGCCATCGCACCTGCTTGCTGAGACGCCGAAGCAATGGCCGCCATCCGAATGCCCATGACCTCGCCTGCCCAACCCCGAAGGGGCAGCAACACAATCATGAAGAGGATGAACAGCTTGCGCACGATTTGATGTTACGCCTGAGCGGGAAATTTGCGCGCGCGCCTGGGGCACGCCTGCCAGGGCTAGGCGAACCTGGTCGAAGGCCAGCGCGTGAATGACTCAACGCCTATGATGCCCGACCATGCCCCCCGCCCACCCTTTGGCCGCCAACATCCCTGCCTCTTATGGTTTGGCTTTGCTGAGCCTGCTGCGCGAGCGCGGTCATGGCGAGGAGGCGGCGCTGTCGGGCACCCAGCTGACTCGCGAGCTGCTGCAGGCACAACACGGGCGGATTGCGGGCTGGCAATACGCCACGCTGCTGGGCAACGCCATCGCGATCGACGGTGACCCTGGGCTGGCCTATGAGCTGGGCCTGCGCAGCCAGGTCACCAAACATGGCTTTGTGGGATTTGGCCTGATCAGCTGCGCCACCCTGCGCGAGGCGATCGAATTCAGCCAGCGCTACTTCCAGGCACGCGTGCCCATTTTTGACAGCCACCTGACGGTGAACGACGACCAAGTGGTCATCGAACTGCGCGAGCGGGTGCCCATGGGGCCGCTGCGCCAGATGGTGATCGACATCGCCGTGGTTGAGCTGTGCAGCCTGTTCGCCAAGGTCTTGGGGCAAGAGCCGGGGCGCGACGGCTGGGCCAGCCAGATCTCGGTGCCCTACCCCGAGCACGCCGCCTATGCGCGCTACGCCGGCCGCATCCCGCCGTTCAAGTTCAACCAGCCCAGCACGCAAATCCGATTTCCGGCGCGCAAGCTCGATGAGCCCATTGCCACAGCAGATCCGGTCAGCGTGCAGCTGGCCATCGAGCGCTGCGAGCAAGAGCTGGCCAGCCAGGTTCGCTCTTTGACCACGGCCACGCAAGTGAGCTCGCGGCTGGTGTGCCGCGATGGGCGCTACCCCGACATCCAAGCAATGGCGCAAGTGCTGCTGATGTCTGAGCGCACCCTCAAGCGTCGCTTGCAAGACGAAGGCACCCGCTTTCAGGCCCTGCTCGACCAAGTCAAGCACCGCGACAGCCTGCGCCTGCTGGCCCAGCCGCAGCTGGCCATCCAGCAGGTGGCGCAAGCCGTGGGCTATGCCGACCCAGCCAACTTCGCCCGGGCCTTTGGCAAATGGACCGGGATGTCGCCCCGCGCTTGGCGGCAACGCCACGCCCTGCCCACCGACACGCATCGCTGATTTGCCAACGTGTGGCCCAAAATGACATGTTTTCGGCGCAATCACCCCTCACGCGACTGAGCCCTGCCGCCCTACGCTAGCGCCAGCTGGGGCGAAGTCTGTCCCGGTTGGACGATACCGAGGAGAGACATGAGCCAACGCATCAACGTCGCCCGCATGAGCGATGCCCAAAAAGCCGAACACATTCGCACCGTGGTGCTCAAGGCAGGGGACGACTTGCGCGCGCGCCACGCTTGGCTGGCGCACCAAGACGCCATTGTCGCCACCGTCATGGCCGTGTCTCTGCTGTGCATGATCGCCAGTGGGTGGCTCTACATCGAAGGCGCCCTGCCCTGGTGGGCCTGCGTGCCGATCACGGCGATCTTCGCCTCGTTCATCCACGAGCTAGAGCACGACCTGATCCACCAGATGTACTTCCGTAAAACACCCTGGGCCAACAGCCTGATGCTGGCCCTGGGCTGGATCGCGCGGGCCAGCACGGTCAACCCCTTTGTGCGCCGCAAACTGCACCTGCACCACCACAAGTTTTCGGGCACGCCATCTGACCTGGAAGAGCGCGGCATCACCAATGGCGAGCGCTGGGGCTTGCGGCGCTTTTTGATGCTAGGTGACAACATGCTCGCCGTGTTCCTGCGCCCCATCGAGATACGCCGCGCCACGCGCCAGTACATCAAGGCGCAACAGCCCGCCAACCGGCGCGAGGCCTTGCGCATGGCCACCGAGCAAATGCTGGCCTATGTGCCTTTGGGCTCAGTCTATTACGCGCTGTTCCACGGCTGGTTCGTGTTCCACGCGGCGGACCTGATCAGCGCGGCCCTGGGCAGCCCCATCGCTTGGCCTACGTGGTCAACGCCCATCGTGAGCGCGCTCGACGTGTTCGCCGTGGTCTACATGCTGCCCTGCTTGCTGCGCACCTTCTGCCTGCACTTCATCAGCTCGAACATGCACTACTACGGCGACGTGCAAGCGCGCAATGTGATGCAGCAATGCCAGGTGCTCAACCCTTGGTGGCTGATGCCCATGCAGCTGTTTTGCTTCAACTTTGGCAGCACGCACGCCATCCACCACTTCGCGGTGAAAGAGCCTTTCTACGTTCGCCAATGGAACGCCAAAATCGCTCACCAAGTGATGCGCGACATGGGCGTGCGCTTCAACGATTTCGGCACCTTCAAGCGCGCCAACCGCTTCAGCTTGACGTCACCGCGCGCTGCCTGACACACAGCCAATGCAAATGAGAATGATTCCTGTTATGGTGTGATTGGGGTGGCGGTGCGAGCTGCGCCAGCCACCCAAGGACACGCTGAAGGAATCACCATGACCTCTACGCTCAAGCGCCTTGGCGCCCTCACCACGCTCGCGCTGGCCTGCCAGACCCTGGTGCACGCGGCCGAGCCCGTGCTGAACATCTACTCGGCCCGGCACTACCAGACCGACGAAGCACTCTACAGCGACTTCACCAAGCAGACCGGCATCAAGATCAACCGGCTGGACGGCAAAGAAGACGAGCTGCTGGAGCGCATCAAGAACGAGGGCCGCAATTCGCCGGCCGACATCTTGATCACCGTCGACGCGGCCCGGCTGGAGATGGCCGATGACGCTGGCCTGTTCCAGCCCATCAACTCCAAGGTGCTGCAAAGCCGCATCCCCGACCACCTGCGCACACCGAACTGGATTGCTTTTTCGACACGCGCACGCGCCATCGTCTACAACCGCGCCGGCGTGAAGGCCGAGTGGGTGCAAACCTATGCCGACCTGGCCAACCCTCGCCTCAAAGGCCAGGTGTGCATGCGCTCGGGTTCGCACCCCTATAACTTGTCGTTGGGCGCCTCGATGATCGCGCACGAGGGCGAGGCGGCCACCGAAGCCTGGGCGCGCGGCCTGGTGCAGAACTTTGCACGCGAACCCAAGGGCGGCGACACCGACCAGCTCAAGGCCGTGGCCGCCGGCGAGTGCGGTGTGACGATCTCGAACAGCTACTACCTGGCGCGCCTGCTGCGCTCGACCAAGCCCGCTGACCGCAAGGCGGCAGACGCCTTGAACATCGTGTGGCCGAACCAGAAGACGTATGGCGCGCACATCAACGTGTCGGGCGCCGGGATCATCAAAACGGCGCCGAACAAAGAGGCTGCGATCAAGTTCTTGGAATACCTCAGCAGCGACAAGGCACAGGCCTACTTTGCCGATGGCAACAACGAGTGGCCCGCCGTGAGCTCGGTCAAGATCGACAACGAGGCGCTCAAGGCCATGGGCAACTTCAAAGCAGACACCCTGCCCATGGAAGACATGGCCCGCAACGCCGTGAAGGCCCAGAAGGCTTTTGACCGGGCGGGCTGGCGTTGAGCTGAGTTGAACTGACCGCGCTTGAAACACCCGAGGCCAGCCGTCAAACGCTGGCCTCAGTCTTTGGTGGCTTCGCCTTGACGGCCTTTGGCGATCTCACGGCTGAGCACGATCAAGGGCAACAGGCCCACCACCACGATGGCCAGGGCCGCAGTGGACGCCTCGGTCAAGCGCTCGTCTGAGGCCAAGGTGTAGGCCTGCGTGGCCAGCGTGTCGAAGTTGAAGGGCCGCATCACCAAGGTGGCGGGCAGCTCTTTCATCACGTCAATGAACACCAGCAAGGTGGCGGTGAGCAAGCTGCCCCGCAGCAGCGGAAAGTGCACGCGCCGCAAGGTGGCGGTGGGCGACAGGCCCAGGCTGCGCGCGGCGTTGTCCATGTTGGGGGTGACCTTTTGCAGCCCAGCGTCCACCGCCTGCACGGCCGGCGTCAGGAAGCGCACCACGCAGGCGTAGACCAAGCCCGCGATCCCACCCGTGAGCAGCAGCCCCGTGGACCAGCCCAAGCGACCCAAGGCATCGACCAGCCAGTTGTCCAGCCGCGTGACCGGGATCAGCACCCCCACCGCGATGACGGTGCCCGGCAAGGCATAGCCCAAGCCGCCCATGCGGTGCACCAGCCGAATCAACCAAGAGCCCGCATGGACGCGCGCGGCATAGGCCAGCAGCAAAGCCAGGCTGACCGCGATCAAGGCCGTCAAGCTTGAGACGGTGACGCTGTTGCGCGCCAGCTCGATGAAGCGCTCGCCAAACTGCGCGTCGCCCTCGGTGACGGCCATGTGCAGCAAGATGCCGGCGGGCAGCACGAAGCCGGCCACCAATGGGATCAGGCAGGCCAGCACGGCCAGGCCACCGGGCAAGCCTGGCAGGCGGCGTGCCGTGAAACGGGCTCGACGCAAGGTGGTGTCGTGGAAGCGGGCGCGGCCGCGCGAGAGACGCTCCATCGCCAGCACCAAGATCACAAAGCCCAACAAGGCCGTGGCCAGCTGCGCCGCTGCCACGCGGTCACCCAGCGAGAACCAGGCCCGGTAGATGCCGGTGGTGAAGGTCTGCACGCCAAAGTAAGACACAGCGCCGAAGTCGGCCAAGGTTTCCATCAGCGCCAAAGACACGCCCGCGGCAATGGCCGGGCGCGCCAAAGGCAGCGAGACGCGCCAGAAGCTGCCCCACGGCCCCAAACCCAAAGAGCGCCCCACCTCCAGCATGCCGCCCGCACGCTCGATGAAGGCGGTGCGCGCCAGCATGTACACATACGGGTACAGCACCAGCGAGAACAGCAGCACCGCGCCCCCGAGCGAGCGCACATCCGGGAACCAGTAATCCGCCCGGGTCCAACCAAAGGTGTCGCGCAAAGCCGTTTGCACCGGCCCAACGAACTGCAGCAGGTCGGTGTAGGTGTAGGCCATGACGTAAGCGGGCACGGCCAAGGGCAGCACCAAGGCCCATTCCAGCGTGCCGCGCAAGGGGAAGTCGTAGCGCGTGACCAACCAGGCCGCACCCACGCCCATGCTGGCCGTGCCCAAACCCACGCCCACACACAACCACAGGGTGGACCAGATGTAATCGGGCAAGACGGTGTGCGCCAAATGGGACCAGGTGTCGCTGATGCCCGCAGAGAGCACATGGCCGATCACCGACAGCACGGGCAAGGCCACCAACAGGCCCACCAGCACGGCCAAGGCGCTCAAAGGCAGCGCTTTGGTGTGGGCACGCGGGCGCCAGGGAGAACGGGGTGCAGAGGCAGCGGTCATGGTCAATTGAGAATTATCATCGTTTACTCTGCCCCCGACCCCGTGATGCCATGCCACTTGCGGCTGCCCCTGTTCCCAGCACACTGCCCGCCGCCAGCGAACCCTGGCTCGTGGTCGATGACATCGCCTTGCGGTATGGCGCGCGCACGGTGGTCGAGCACCTGAGCTTTGCCCTGCCCCAAGGCGCGATCGCCTGCCTGCTGGGCCCCTCGGGCTGTGGCAAAACATCGGCACTGCGGGCCATGGCCGGATTTGAGCCGCTGGCCGCCGGACAAGTGCGCCTGGCCGGTGAGGTCTTGAGCGAGCCCGGCCGCATCACCCCGCCTGAAAAGCGCCGCATCGGCATGGTCTTTCAAGACTATGCCTTGTTCCCGCACCTGACCGTGTCGCAAAACGTGGGCTTTGGCCTGCACGGCCGGGCAGACGCCGACCAGCGTGTGGCGCACATGCTCGACACCGTGGGCCTGAGTGCCAAGGCCAAGCGCTACCCACACGAACTCTCGGGCGGACAGCAACAGCGTGTGGCCTTGGCCCGCGCGCTGGCGCCGCAACCCAGCATTTTGCTGCTCGACGAGCCCTTCTCAAACCTCGATGTGGCCCTGCGCGAGCGCCTGGCAGCCGAGGTGCGCGACATCCTCAAGGCCACACAGACCACCGCCGTGTTGGTGACGCACGACCAGCACGAAGCGTTCGCCATGGCCGATGTGATCGGGGTCATGGCCGAAGGCCGCTTGCAGCAGTGGGACACGGCCTATGGCCTCTACCACCGCCCAGCCAACCGCCGCGTGGCCAACTTCGTGGGACAAGGCGCCTTCGTGCCGGCCACCGTGACGGATGCGCACCACTTGCGCCTGCAGCTCGATGAGGTCGATGCAGACCAGGCCACGTTCGCCCTGGATGACGCGCTGCCCTTCGCCCCCGGCACGCTGGTGGACGTGCTGCTGCGCCCCGATGACGTGGTGCACAACGACGACAGCCAGGTCAAGGCACGCGTGGTGCACAAAGCCTTCAAGGGAGCCGAGTTCCTCTACACCCTGGCCCTGGCCAATGGCACCGAGGTGCTGTCGATGGTGCCCTCGCACCACGACCACGCCATGGGCGAAGCCATCGGCATCCAACTTGACCTCAGCCACGTGGTGGCTTTTGAACGCCCATCGACATGAGCCTTGCTGCCCCCCAACGCGCCACCAGCCCACTGCCTGCCCTGATCCTGGCTGCAGGCCGTGGCGAGCGCATGCGCCCGCTGACCGACACCACGCCCAAGCCCCTGCTGCAGGTGCGCGGCAAACCCCTGATCGAATGGCACCTGGAGTCGCTCGCCCGCGACGGCGTGCGCGAGGTGGTGATCAACACGGCTTACCTCGAAGAACAGTTCCCCCTTGCGCTTGGCGATGGCAGCCGCTGGGACCTGCGCATCAGCTATTCCATGGAAGCCCGTGACCACGGTGGTGCCCTGGAAACCGCCGGCGGCATGGCCAAGGCGCTGCCCCACCTGGGGGGCGCGTTTTGGGTGCTGGCCGGTGATGTGTTTGTGCCCGGCTTCGTGTTCGACGCCGACCAAGCACAGGCCTTCGCCCAAAGCGACGACTGGGCGCACCTGTGGCTGGTGCCCAACCCTGAGCATGTGCCCCAAGGCGACTTTGCCCTCAGTGGTCAAGGGCGTGTGCAACGCAAAGACCAAGGGGCCGTGGACGCGCGCATTGGCACCTACTCGACCATCGGCCTGTACAAGCCCGCCATGGTCCAAGGCGTGGCGGTGGGCCACAAAGCCGCTTTGCGCCCGTGCCTAGACCGGGCACTGGATGCGAACAAGGTCGGCGGCACCTTCTACAGCGGCCCTTGGACCGACGTGGGCACCCCGCAGAGGCTGGCGCAGTTGAACGCCCCCACCTGAGGCTGTGCGCGGTAAAATCCGCCCTTCAGTCACAGCCCCTGGATCTACACCATGCCCCGCTGTCTTGTTTCGGCCGCGCTCGCCTTGAGCCTGGCTTGGCCCGTGTTGGCCAGCGCACAAGCGCACCGCCCCATCCCCATCCCCATTCCCCTGCACTCGCTGCGCGGCGAGGTGGTCTTCGGGCAGCCGCCCGACATCACCCTCAATGGCCAGCCCGCGCGCTTGGCGCCCGGCTCGCGCATCAAGAGCACGCAGAACCTGCTGGTGATGGCCAGCGCCCTGGTCGGCCAAAAAGGGCAGGTGAATTACACCTTCGACCTCTACGGCATGTTGCTCGACGTGTGGCTGCTCAGTGAAGTCGACTTGGCCAAGCCCTGGCCCCAAACGCGCGAACAAGCCGCCACCTGGTCTTACGACCCCGTGACGCAGACCTGGATCAAGCCCTGATCCGCCGCCCCGCACATTGAGCCGCCCCATGAGCACCCACACCCCCGTCGTCGCCACACCCACATCCACTGAGCCAGCCCCCGCATCCAGCGGCAAAAAGGTCTACATCAAGACCTACGGCTGCCAGATGAACGAATACGACTCGGACAAGATGTCTGACGTCATGCATGCCGCCCAGGGCTATGAGCCCACCAACGACCCCGAACAAGCCGACCTGATCTTGTTCAACACCTGCTCGATCCGCGAGAAGGCGCAAGAGAAGGTGTTCTCTGACCTGGGCCGCGTCAAGCACCTCAAAGACAAGGGCGTGATGATCGGCGTGGGCGGCTGCGTGGCCAGCCAAGAAGGCGCGGCCATCATTGCGCGCGCGCCCTACGTGGACGTGGTCTTTGGCCCGCAAACACTGCACCGCCTGCCCGCCATGCTCGAAAAGCGCGTGAGCTCGCAGCGCCCGCAGGTCGACATCAGCTTCCCCGAAATCGAGAAGTTCGACCACCTGCCCCCACCGCGCAAAGAAGGCGGCTCGGCCTACGTGTCGATCATGGAAGGCTGCTCGAAATACTGCAGCTATTGCGTGGTGCCTTACACGCGCGGCGAAGAGGTCTCCCGCCCCTTTGACGACGTGCTGACCGAGGTGGCCGACCTGGCCGACCAGGGCGTCAAAGAGATCACGCTGCTGGGCCAGAACGTGAATGGCTTCCGCGGCAAGATGGCGGACACCACAGAGATCGCCGACTTCGCGATGCTGCTGGAGTACGTGGCCGAGATCCCCGGCATCGAGCGCATCCGCTACACCACGAGCCACCCCAACGAGTTTTCACAGCGCCTGATCGACGTCTACGGCAAGACCGACAAGCTGGTCAACCACGTGCACCTGCCCGTGCAGCATGGCTCTGACCGCATCCTCATGGCCATGAAGCGTGGCTACACGGCGCTTGAGTTCAAGAGCACCATCCGCAAGCTGCGCGCCGTGCGGCCCGACATCAAGCTCTCGTCTGACTTCATCGTGGGCTTCCCCGGTGAGACCGACGAAGACTTCGACAAGCTCATGAAGCTGGTGCACGAGCTGGAGTTCGATGCCTCGTACAGCTTCGTGTTCAGCGCCCGCCCTGGCACGCCCGCTGCAGCCTTGGAGGACACCACCCCGCCCGAGGTCAAGCTGCAACGCCTCAAAACGCTGCAGGCCGTGTTGGACGCCAATGTGCTGCGCTACAGCCAAGCCATGGTGGGCCAGCGCCAGCGCATTTTGGTGGAAGGGCCCAGCCGCAAAAACCCGTCTGAGCTGATGGGCCGCACCGAGTGCAACCGCATCGTCAACTTCGCTGCGGGCCCCACCCAGGCGCTGCGCGAACGCTTGGTCGGGCAGTTGGTGGACGTGACCATCACGCAGGCCCTCCCGCACTCACTGCGGGCCGAGTTGACCGTGGCTTGAGGTCCGGTGCGCGGTAGCCGGCAAATCCACCTGAAACATCGGCCACATCGGACTTTCGGACGACCCCGCTTGCTGCAACATGGCCCCCATCTCAACAGACACCGCACCTGACCGCGGTGGAGACAGCCATGAAGTTATTTCGTTTGTGCACCGATCAGGTCAGACCAGGTGAGCCACTGCCCTGGAACGTTCGGAATGAACCCGGACAGCTGTTGCTGAGCAAGGGCTATGTGATCAAGGACGCCGAACAGGCGGTCACCTTGATCGAGCGCGGGGTGTTTGTCGACCAAGAAGAGTTCGAACAACACCAACAGTCGCTGCTCAAGGCCAAGCCGATGGCACTCGAGCCGACACAGCTGTGGACGCAGCTCAACAGCCAGGCCCATTCGCTGCTGACGCTGCCGCACGAGAACCCCCGTTTCCAGGATGATGTGTCGCAAGCATCTGAGCACATCCACCAGGCCCTTCGCGGTGACCCTGAAGCGGTGGTGTTCGAGATGCTGAGTGCCGAACCGCAATCAAACGCGGTGGCGCATTCACTGAACACCGCCTTTGTGGCCGCCTTGACCTCCACCCGTTTTGGCTGGAGCGAGGCCGAGCAAGCCACCCTCACCAACGCGGCCTTGACCATGAACATGGCCGCGCTGACGCTGCACAACACCTTGAGCACCCAGCGCACGGCCTTGACGCCCGAGCAACGGTACGAGCTGCATGACCACCCCGCGCACAGCCGCGCGCTGCTAGAAGCCTCTGGCGTGACCGATGCCGACTGGCTGCGCACCGTCGAGCAGCACCACATCACACCGGATGGACGGGGGCTGCCGCAGGAGCGAGGCCACCTCAGCGAACAAGCCTGCATGATCCATTACGCCGATGTGTACGTGGCCAAGCTCAGTGCGCGCGCCTACCGAGGCGCCTTGCCTGCGCACCAGGCCGCGCGTGAGCTGTTCGTCAATGGCGGCGGCGCGCACAACCCCTTTGTCTCGACCTTGATCAAAGAGATTGGCATGTACCCGCCAGGCTCGTTTGTGAAACTGGCCAATGGGGACACGGCGGTGGTGTTCGCGCGCGGAGAAGGTGCCCACACCCCACAGGTGCGCAGCCTGCTCAATGGGCATGGCGCACCCTATGCAGCGCCTCAAGCGCGTGACACAGCCCAAGCCGCCTTCAAGGTGCTCACGGGCTTGCCACGCGGTCAGATCAAGGCGAAGCTGGATCGGCGCAAACTCAGCGGCAACATCAGCGTTTAGACGCGCTGGCGGCCTGGGCCAACGCCGCGCACAACTGGTCCACCTGGGCCATCGTGTGCGCCGCAGACAGCGAGATGCGCAAACGCGCCGTGCCATCAGGCACCGTGGGTGGGCGTATCGCAGGCACCCACACCCCTTGTTGATCGAGATGGGCCATGACGCCCAAGGCGTCTTCGTTGCTGCCAATCACCAAAGGTTGGATGGCCGTGCTCGAAGGCAACAGGGTCCAAGGCAGTTGGGCCTGCGCAATGCCTTCGCGCAAACGGGCTTGCAGCGCGCGCAGGTGATCGCGGCGCCAGGCCTCGTCTTGCATGACGCGCACGCCCGCCCGCAAGGCCTCGGCCACCATGGCGGGCGCGGCCGTGGCAAACATGTAGGTGCGGGCCTTTTGCATGACCCATTCGATGACGCTGGGCTCAGCGGCCACGAAGGCGCCCGCCACACCAGCGGCCTTGCCCAAGGTGGCCATGTAGATGAGGCGGTGCATGCGGCCTTGCCAAGCCGCCGCGATGCCCTTGAGGCCCGCCATGCCATGGTGCGACAAGGTGCCCTCGCCATGCTCACCGAGTACGCCAAAGCCGTGTGCATCGTCGATCAGCAACCACGCGTCGTGGCGCTCGCACAAGGCCATCAAGGCAGGCACGTCGATGATGTTGCCGTCCATGCTGAACACCGCGTCGGTGACCACCAGCTTGCGGCGCGCGGTGCTGGCTTGCAAGGCGGCGTCCAGCGCAGACAGGTCGGCATGAGGGACCACATGCAGGTCGGCCCGCGAGAGGCGAATGCCATCGATCAAGCAGGCGTGGTTCAGCGCGTCAGAGAACACGGCATCGCCACGCCCCACCAAGGCCGGGATCATGCCCACGTTGGCCGCATAGCCCGCGTAGAAATACAGCGCCCGTGGCAGGCCCACGAAGGCCGCCAGTTCATGTTCCAACGCCTCGTGGGCGGGGCTGTGCCCACACACCAAGGGTGAGGCCGTGGCCCCCACGCCGTAGCGGGCGATGGCGGCTTGTGCCGCAGCCAAGAGCGCCGGGTGCTGCGACAAGCCCAGGTAATCATTGCTGCCGAACGACAGGCGCGTTTGCCCGTCGATCACATAGGTGGTGCCTCGCAAGGCCTCGTCATCGGGCTGCACATCGGCCGGAGGCAGCGCGGGCGCCACCTGCCGACGCTGGCGCGCCAGGTGAGCCGAGCGCAACTGCGCCAGCTCTGCATCAAACAATCCAGTCATGCGACAAGGTTAACAGGCGGGCGTCACAGCGCAGCCAAACGCCGACGCAGGGCGTGGGCTTCGTCCATGACGCGGCTCACGATGGCCTGCACCGAGGCCACGTCATGCACCAAACCTTGCGACTGCCCGATCAACTGAACGCCATCGACATGATCGCCCTCTTGGATGGCCTTGCGCATGGCCAGGGTGGCCGCGCCAAAGTAGGCCACCTTCACCGCACCTGTCAGGCCTTGCGAGAGCGCATCTTTGGCCAAGGCGCTCATGGGCGTGTTGAGCTCTCGGGCCGCTTGCAAAGATCGCGTGATGGCCACGGGCGGGCTGAGCTTGCGGGCGGTGAAGCGGCGCCCGCCGGGGGTGTGCATGACGCGGCACGGCCAGGTGTCGAAGTTGGGCGAGTAGATGGTTTCTTGCGCGGCCTTCTCAACCATGAGCTGCTTGGTGCCTGCGTGCACGGGGCTTTCCAGCGACGCGGCAAAGCGCGTGCCCATGGCCACAGCGTCGGCGCCCAAGGCAAGGGCTGCCAGCAGGCCGCGGCCATCGGCCACACCGCCGGCGGCGATGATGGGCAGGTCCGTCATGTCGCGCACCGCTGGGATCAACACCATCGAGCCCACTTGCCCACCATGGGCTGCCGCCTCGTGGCCCGTGACGATCAGCCCATCGACCCCCGTGTCAATGGCCGAGCGGGCGTGCTGTTCGTTCGAGACGGTGGCGATCACCTTGCCGCCGTAGGCCCGCGCGCCCTCGATCACCCACTCGCCTTTGCCCATCGAGACGTTGATGACAGGCACCTGCTCTTCCAAGGCGACACGGGCGCACTCGCTGGCACCAGGCAGCATCAGGCTGCAGCCAACACCGAAGGGCTTGTTGGTCAGGCGGCGCACCTCGCGGATGGCCGCCCGGCACTCATCGGGCGACAGCGCGCCAGAGGCCAAGATGCCCAGCCCGCCGGCGTTGCTCACGGCCGCCACCAGCGAAGGCACGGCGATGTAGGTCATGCCGGGCAAGACAATGGGATGCTCGATGCCGAGCAAGGCGGTCAGGCGGGTTTTCATGGCAACAGCGTGGGGGTCGAAGGCAAGGCAGCCAAGGCCGCGGCGCACTGTAGCACCGGGGCCTCAAGTGGGTGCAGGGCCTGCTGCGAACGCATCGCCCGCTCGGCCATGCGCCAAAAAACGCAGCAAGGTCTGGAACAGCTCCTGCGTGTTGATGGGCTTGCCCAGGTGACCGTCCATGCCTGCATCCAGACAAGCCGATTGGTCGCTGTGCAAAACGCTTGCGGTCATGGCAATGATGGGCACCTGGCCTCCACGGGGCAATTGGCGGATCAAGCGCGTGGCTTGCAGCCCGTCCATCTCGGGCATGTGCACGTCCATCAACACCAGGTCAAAGTCCTGCACCTGCAGGTGTTGCAAGGCCTCGGCGCCTGTGGCCGCGTGGGTCACGTGCAAGCCGGCCAAGCCCAGCAACTCGGTGGCCAGCATGCTGTTGACCGGGTTGTCTTCGGCCAACAGCACCCGTGCGCCGGGGTACTTGAGCGTGATCAACTGCTGGGCCTCGACATCGCTGAGCCCATCCATGCCTGGTTTGAGCGCGGACATGGGCAAAGGCCCTGGTGGCATGCGATGGGACTCGGTGGGGGCTTGCACTGAGGGGACAGCAGCCAGTTGCAAAGGCACGTCGAACCAGAACACGCTGCCCTGGTCAATCTGGCTGCGCACCCCGATGTGCCCACCCATCAACTCGAGCAGGCTGCGGGTGATGGCCAAGCCCAAACCGGTGCCGCCAAAACGACGCGTGGTCGAATCGTCTGCCTGCACAAAGGCATTGAACAGCTTGCCTTGGTGTTCTGGTGCGATGCCCACGCCGCTGTCATGCACCTCGACGCGCAGCATGGCCCGGCCGGCATCGCCAGGCTCTGCCGTGGTGCTGGCCAGCAAACGCACCTCGCCATGCGGCGTGAACTTGATGGCATTGCTCAAGAGGTTGAGCAAAATCTGAGACAAACGCATGGCATCGCCGTGAACGTGCATGGCCTCGCCACCACGCCATGCGAGGACCAGGCGCAGGTGTTTTTCCTGTGCCGTGCCCTTGACCAGGTCCACCACCTGCTCGAGCAAGGCGGGCAAGTCGAAGTCTTCCGACTGCAGGCTGAACATGCCCGCTTCGATCTTAGACAGGTCCAAAATGTTGTTGATGATTTGCAGCAGGTGCTCGGCTGCCTGAGACACGGTGCGCACCCGCTCAAGCTGCTCGGATGGCAGATCGCCACGCTGAAGCAAGTAGGTCATGCCCATGATCGCGTTCATGGGCGTGCGGATCTCATGGCTCATGTTCGCAATGAACGAACCTTTGGCGAGGTTGGCCGCCTCGGCCTTGCCCAAGGCCTCTTCCAGTTGCTCGGTGCGTGCGGCGATCTTGTCCTCGAGGTGATCTCGGTAAGCCGCCAGCTCCGACATGCGCGATTGCAACTCCTGGTGCATGTCGTGCAAAGAGCGCGACAAGGCCGCCATTTCGTCTTGCCGCCCTGGCTCCACATCGAACACCGCCTGCCGACCTTCGCGCAGGGCCTCGGCCGTGTCGGCCAATGACCTCAGCGGCCTGACGATGCGCCCAGCCAGCCACCAACTCAGGCCCATGAACAGGCCCGAACCCAACAGGCCCGCCGCCAGCAAACGCAAGGACAGTCGGTCTGCCGCACCAAAAGCCAAGCCGGGATCTTGTCGCAAGACCATCGTCCATTGGGCCTGGCCCGGCTGGGCAGACCACCGCAAAGGCGCAGCAGCAGTGAGGTGCTCGCCCACATCAGGCCACTGCAGCACCGAGGGAGACCCGCCGCCCTGGAGGTCGCTCAGGCCGACGGGCTCTGCCTTGCTGCCCAACAAGGCGACCGGCCCGATGGCCACAACGCCGCGAGGGTCCAGCAAGAGGGTGTGCTTCAAGGTGGGATCGTGCGCCACCAGGTTGGCGTGCATCTCACGGATCCAGCGCCAATTGAGCATGGCGGTGAGCACACCGATGGTGCGACCTTCGTAGTCCACCACCGGCACGGCCATGTCGATCAATTGCGGTGGACGCCCGCCCTCTTCCAGGGGCAACTGCCCAGCCAGGGCCTCCACGGTGTGGGGCGTGCCGATCCAGGGAGCGCGGCGCCCCTGCACAAACCAATCTGCGCCCGCACGGCTCTGCCGCTCGAGCAAGGTCCCCGTGGCCGTTGTGATCACGCCATGGGCATCGGTCATGGCCAGCCACTCGAACTCAGGGTGAGCCGAGCGCAAACGCTCCAGGGCCAAACGCAAGGCGCCAGGCTCCATCAAGCCGCTGGCCACCTCAGGCTGAGCCGCCAGCTGCTGGATCTGGCTTTGGCGCTCACTCAAGGCCATGGCGATGATCTGCCCCAGCACCTCGGCCTCGCGCCTGACGGACTCGTTGACCGCCAACTGCATTTGCTGACGTTGCGCTTGCACCGCCCACAGGGCCAGCAAGACCGCAAAAAGCACGCCGCTCAAGCCCATGGCCAAGGCAAAGCGCACCCGCACACTGCGGCGGGGCGAGTACGACTGGGCTGGATCTGAAGCGCTCATGGCGAGGGCGAAGCCTGTCCTGTTTTTCTATCCCCCTATGAGCACCAACGCGGCTTGCATGCCTGCGGCGATTGCCTTAGGGTGTCGCATGTCATGACCTGCAGAACTGAACGGATCGGACCGACTGGTGAAACTGATGCCCGCCCAGCGCCTGCTACGCAACGCCTTGTTCGCCGTGCTGTTCACACCCCTGTTGAGCCCGGCGGTGGAGTTGCGCGTGGCCACGGTCAACAACGGCCACATGATCACTCTACAACGACTGGCCGTTCACTTTGAGCGGGTCAACCCAGGCCTGCACATCAAGTGGGTGACGCTGGAGGAAGGGCAACTTCGCCAACAAGTTACCCGGGATGCCGCCATGGGCACGGCGCGCTTTGACCTCGTCACCATTGGCGCTTACGAGGCCCCCATTTGGGGCCAACGAGGGTGGCTCAAGGCGATCGACCCGCCGCCAACTTACGACACCGGCGATCTGCTGCCAGCCATCCGCGACTCGCTGTCGGTGCAGCAACGGCTCTATGCATTGCCTTTTTACGGTGAAAGCTCCATGACGATGGTGCGCACCGACCTGCTCAAAGCCTCGGGCATCACTCTCCCCGCTCAGCCCACCTGGGATCAGGTCAAGGCCGCTGCACGCCAACTGCACGCACCAGAGAAGGGCGTGTACGGCATCTGCCTGCGTGGCAAGCCGGGTTGGGGCGAGAACATGACCCTGATCACGACGATGGCCAACACCTTTGGCGGCCAATGGTTTGACATGGACTGGAAGCCCCAACTCACCAGCCTGGCCTGGCGCGAAGCCGTGGGCCTGCAGATTGACCTGCTCAAGCGCTATGGGCCGCCCGGCGCTTTGGCCAACGGGTACAACGAAAACCTGGCGCTGTTCAGCGCGGGCCGCTGCGCGATCTGGGTGGACGCGACCGTGGCCGGTGGTTTCGTGAACCGCCCTGGCTCATCTCAAGTGGCGGGCAAGGTGGGCTTTTTGCAAGCGCCGGTGGGCAGCACGCCCAAAGGCTCGCACTGGCTGTGGACGTGGGCTTTGGCCGTGCCTGCCACATCGTCAAACGCCGCGCTGGCGCAGCGCTTCGCCGAATGGGCCACCTCGCGTGAGTACATCGAACTGGTGGCGCGCACGGACGGCTGGGGGGCTGTGCCCTCAGGCACACGCAAGTCCACCTATGCCCAATCGGCCTTTCAAAAGGCCAACGCACACGCGGCGGTCGAGCAAGAGGCCATTGCCAGCGCCAACCCGCGTGACGCCACACTGCCCAAGTCACCTTATGTGGGCGTGCAATGGGCGGCCATCCCAGAGTTCCAGGCCATTGGCACGGCGGTGGGCCAACTGATTGGCGATCAGCTGCAAAGCACGGCCGTGGATGTGGAAGGCACCTTGCTCAAAGCGCAGCGACTCACCGAACGCAAAATGAGTGAAGCAGGCTACGACAAGCGGTGATTCACGGCAGGCGCAGGCTGCGCGCCAGATCGGCCGGTTCGGCCTGGCGATCCCAAGCCCAATGCGCCAGCATCGGCGCTTGCAAGCGAGCCTGCAGCGTGGCGAGGTTTGCCGCTTGATGGGGCATTTCTGGATCGATCACATTGGCCACCCAGCCGGCCAGCTTGAGTCCGCGTGAAAGCACCGCCTCTTGCGTCAGCAAGGCGTGGTTGAGGCAGCCCAAGCGCAAGCCCACCACCAAGATGACGGGCAAGCGCAGGCGCGAGGCCAGATCGGCACTCGTGGCCCATTCGCCAACATCTGCGTGGCCAAAATGCGCGCCCTCGGCCCCGCTGGCGGGTTCGTGCAAGGGCACGATGAAGCCGCCTGCGCCTTCCACCACCACGGCGTCGGCATGCTGACGCAAGGCGTGGAAGCTGGCCTCGATGTGGGCCAGGTCGATCACCTCGTCGGCCAGCTTGGCTGCAATGTGAGGCGAGGCCGGCTCAGGCAATGCATAAGGGTTGTCAAAGCGTGAGGGCACTTTCAGGCTCGACGCCGCACGCAAGGCCACCACGTCTTCGTTCAGCCATTGGCCGCCAGCGCCATCGTCGTCCAGCACCCAATCACACCCTGCAGCCACCGGCTTCATGCCCACCACACGGGCATGACCGACCTGGCGCAAGGCGTGGATGAGCGCGCAACTGGTGCGGGTCTTGCCCACACCCGTGTCGGTGCCGGTGATGAAGTAGGCGGTCATGGAGACGAGATTGGGTGAGGTGAGAAAACGGCGTCAAGCCATGTTCAAAGCGGGGCCATCGGGCGAGGTGGCCAGCGCATCGCATTCGGCCAGCACACGGTCGAGCACGCGCAGGCTGCCCGCCACCAAATGGGCCTGGTCTTGCGCGGTGAGGGTGTAGGGCGGCATGAAATACAGCGTCGAGCCAATGGGGCGCAACAGCAGGCCTTCGTCCATGGCCGCGCGGTGGAAGCGGGCGGCAAAGGTGGGCTCGCTCACGTCCACATCCCAGGCCCAGATCATGCCGATGTGGCGCGAGGCCTTCACACGCGGGTGCGCATTCAAAGGCTGCGCCAGCTCGGTCAAGCGTGCGGCCGACACGCGGTTGCGGGCCAGCACGTCCAGGCCATCGGCATCGCGGGCGGCAAAGGTGTCGAGCACGGCCAAGGCCGCACGACAAGCAAGTGCGTTGCCCGTGTACGAGTGCGAATGCAAGAAGCCGTGCGCGGTGCGGTCGTCATAGAAAGCCGCATAGACCTCGTCGGTCGTGAGCACCACCGACAAGGGCAAGACCCCGCCCGTGATGCCTTTGCTCAGGCACAGGAAGTCAGGCTTGGCCACGCTGCCATCGGAGCGCAAGGCCTGCTGGTGGGCGAACAAGGTGCCGGTGCGGCCAAAGCCCACCGCGATCTCATCGGCAATCCAGTGCACTTGGTGTTGATCGCACAAACGGCGCGCCGCCACCAGGTACTCAGGAGCGTGCATGGCCATGCCGGCAGCGCCCTGCACCAGCGGCTCCAGGATCAAAGCGGCGGTGTGCGCGTGATGCTCGGCCAGGTAAGCGGCCAAGGCGGCGATGCAATGCTGCGTGTGCGCCTGAGCCGACACCCCAGAGGCCGCATGACGCGGGTCGGGCGATGGCAAGGTGGCGCTCAAGCGCAGCAAGGGCGCGTAGGCCTCGCGGAACAGCGGGATGTCGGTCACCGACAAGGCGCCAGCGGTTTCACCGTGGTAGCCGCCCTGCAGGCCGATGAACTGGTTCTTGCCCGCCAGGCCCCGGTTGCGCCAGCTGTGCGCGCTCATCTTCAGGGCGATCTCGGTGGCACTGGCACCATCGCTGGCATAAAAAGCGTGGCCCAGGCCCGTGAGCGCGGCCAAGCGCTCAGACAGCTCCACCACCGGCGGGTGCGTCAAGCCGGCCAGCATGATGTGGTCGACGCGGCCCAGCTGGTCAGTGATCGCCTCGGTGATGGGCGCAAAGCCGTGGCCAAAGAGGTTGACCCACCACGACGACACGGCATCGAGGATGCGGTGGCCTTGGTCATCGGTCAACCAAGGGCCTTGGGCGGACACGATGGCGCGAGGCGGAAACCGCTCGTGCACCTTCATTTGCGTGCACGGGTGCCAGACCGCTTGGCGGCTGCGCTCGGCCCAATGACCTGCATCGACCATGTCAGCCTGAGACTCAAGAGCGGCTGAGGTCATGGGCGCAGTCTGGCTCACAGCAACGCGCTCACGAGGGTGCTCACGCACGCGGGCGGTACAGGCAACGGTCACCCGCTGCACGAGACACCGCCACGGCCGACACCTGTGGGATCTGTTGTTTGACGCGGGCCATGATGAACACGCACAGGTTTTCCAAGGTGGGCGCCCCCAGTCCGGCCACTTCGTCAAGGAAGTGGTGGTCCAGCTCACCGCGCACGTTGGCAATCACCTCGCGCAGCACGGCCAGGTCCACCACCATGCCCGACTCAGGCTGGCGCTCGCCCTGCACATAGACCTCGGCGGTGTAGGTGTGACCGTGGATGCGGCGGCTGCCCAGCGCTTCCTCGGGCGAGACCTGGCGCTTGAGCGTGTGGGCCGCATCGAATGAAAAGGTCTGGCTCAACTCGAACATCGACAATCCTTTGGCACTGGGCCGTGGCTTTCTTCTTTGCCTGACACCGCTTCAGCGGATGTTCAGCGTTTTGTGGGTTTGCACGCTGAGCATCCAGCGTGGGTGGTCCAGGCACCATTGCACGGCCCACTCAGTGGCTTTGCTGCGGGCACCGGGCAAGGCGCTGTCCATGGCCTGCACGCGCAGTTGGCCAAAGTCCATTTGCTCGAAGCCCAGCAGGTCGGCCTCAGTGAAACCCGCTTGCGGCACCACCAGTTTCAGCTCGTGTCCACGGGTCTGGACCAGCTTGGAGCCCGCCTTGGGGCTCACGCAGACCCAGTCCAACCCAGCAGGCGCCAGCACCGTGCCATTGGTTTCGACCGCAATCTCGAAACCCTGAGCGTGCAAGGCATCGATCAAGGCCGCATCCACCTGCAAAAGAGGCTCGCCACCGGTCAACACCACAAAACGCACGCCCTGGGCACCCGCCGCGGTGGCCGGCCAGAAGCTGGCGATGCGCTCGGCCAGGGCCTGGGCCGTGTCGAACTTGCCGCCACCCAGGCCGTCGGTGCCCACGAAATCGGTGTCGCAGAACTGGCAAATGGCCGTGGCGCGGTCCGACTCGCGGCCCGTCCACAAATTGCAGCCAGCGAAACGGCAAAACACCGCCGGACGCCCGGCATGGGTGCCTTCCCCTTGCAGGGTATAGAACATTTCTTTGACGCTGTAGGTCATGTCAACGCAATCCAATCCACCAAACGGTGAGGGCCGTACTCAAGACCAATGCGCCGTAAGTCAGCATGGCGCCGTCGCGTCCGGTCAGCAGCCATCCCGACACGATCACCAGGGCATTGAGGGCCCCGGCGCGCTTGATCTGGGGCCACAAAGGCTGGGCCCGCAGGGCTTTCCAGAAAGCCAAGCGCGCCAAAGCCGGCACCAGCACGGCCATGGCCACGGCAGGCCAGAAAAAATTAAAGAAGTGATTGAGGGCGTCGAACAAACCCATGCGGAGCCTTGCAATCAGGGGGATTCGCTTGCAAAAAATGCAGTGGCGGGCGGTGTGAGCGGTGAAAAGCGGGCCCGATGGCCCGGCTTGGCGACGGGCTTGAGCCAAGTCGCACCCAACGCCCAAACAAGGATTTTATAATGTCAGGCCATGACTGTCTTGACCCTCGGACTCAACCACACCACTGCCGCTGTCGATTTGCGGGGTCGGTTTGCGTTTGCCGTGGACCAAATCGCCCCCGCGCTCAAGGCTTTTCACCAGCGCTTGACCCTGTCGCCGCACGCCGAAGTGGCGCTGCTGTCGACCTGCAACCGCACCGAGCTGTACTGCGCGGCCAGCGCCTTGAGCACCCCCGCGCACGCCGTACAGCGGGCGGCGGTCGACTGGCTCTCGGGCATCGGCGGGGTCTCGCCAGACGAGTTGCTGCGCCACACCTATGTGATGGAAGGCGGCCAGGCGGCGCGCCACGCCTTCCGTGTCGCCAGTGGGCTGGACTCGATGGTGCTGGGCGAACCCCAGATCTTGGGTCAGATGAAGCAGGCCGTGCGAGAGGCCGACACCGCCGGTACCCTGGGCACGACGCTGCACCAGCTGTTTCAGCGCAGCTTTGCCGTTGCCAAAGAGGTGCGCACCTCCACCGAAATCGGCGCGCATTCCATCAGCATGGCCGCCGCCGCCGTGCGCCTGGCCTCGCAGCTGTTTGAAGACCTGAGCAAAACGCGCGTGCTGTTTGTGGGTGCGGGCGAGATGATCGAGCTCACCGCCACCCACTTTGCCGCACGCAACCCGCGCAGCATGGTGGTGGCCAACCGCACCCTTGAGCGCGGCGAAAAACTCGCATCCCACCTGGGCGCGCAGGCCATGCGCCTGGCCGACCTGCCGCAGCGCCTGCATGAGTTTGACGTGGTCGTCTCGTGCACCGCCAGCACCTTGCCCATCATCGGCTTGGGCGCGGTCGAGCGCGCGCTCAAGGCCCGCAAGCGCCGCCCCATCTTCATGGTGGACCTGGCCGTGCCCCGCGACATCGAGCCCGAAGTGGCCCGCCTGGACGACGTCTACCTCTACACCGTCGACGACCTGTCGGCGCAGGTACAAACCGCTGGCGAAAAGCGCCAGGCCGCCGTGGCGCAGGCCGAGGCCATCATCGAAACCGGCGTGCAAGGCTTTGTGCATTGGCTGGACCAACGCACCACCGTGCCTCTGATCCAGGCCCTGAACACGCAAGCCGATGCCTGGCGCGCAGCCGAAATGGCACGCGCCCGCAAGCTGCTGGCCAAGGGCGACGACATCGACGCCGTGCTCGAAGCCTTGTCCAAAGGATTGACCCAAAAAATGCTGCACGGCGCCATGGCCGAACTGCACAGCGCCAATGCCCAAAGCCGCCCGCAGGTGGTGGCATCGCTCTCGCGCCTGTTCTTGCGCGGCGAGGTGCCGCCCCTGCCCGTGCGCCCACGCCCCCACGATGAGGGCGATGCGTGAGCGCCGGTTTGGCGCCCTCCCTGGCCTCTTCGCTCGACCGCCTGGCACTGCGCCTGCAAGAGCTGGACGCGGCCCTGTCCGACCCGGCCGTGGCCGCCGACAACAAACGCTGGCGCGACCTCTCGCGCGAGCACGCCGAAGTCAGTGGCGTGTGCGACTTGGCACAGCGCCACACCCAGCGCCAGCGCGACCTGAGCGAGGCCCGCCAAATGCTGCACGAGGGCGTGGACGACCTTGAGATGCGCGCCATGGCCCAAGACGAGGTGGCCCAGGCCGAAGCCGAGCTGACACAGATCGAAGCCCTGCTGCAAACCGCCCTGCTGCCCAAAGACCCCGACGACGCCCGCAACGCCTTTGTTGAAATCCGCGCCGGCACGGGTGGCGACGAGTCCGCCCTGTTTGCCGCCGACCTGGCCCGCATGTACACCCGCCACGCCGAGCGCATGGGCTGGCAGTGCGAAGTGATGTCGGCCAGCGAGTCCGACCTGGGCGGCTACAAAGAAGTCGTTTTGCGCATCGAAGGCGCCCACATCTACGGCCAGCTCAAGTTCGAGTCCGGCGGCCACCGCGTGCAGCGCGTGCCCGTGACCGAAACGCAAGGCCGCATCCACACCAGCGCCTGCACCGTGGCCGTGCTGCCCGAGCCCGACGAGGCTGAAGCCGTCAAGCTCAACCCCGCCGACCTGCGCATCGACACCTTCCGCGCCAGCGGCGCCGGCGGCCAGCACATCAACAA